>JBKEAH010000262.1:0-6493 GCA_047972065.1 Desertimonas sp. | reverse complement strand
CCAGCCGGCTACTCCATGCCTGCTATCACGCCGCGCTCGGAGGCTTCCGGCACCTCCGGGTGCATCGCGACATCGCCCAGCTGCTGCTCGTGTCACGGGTCGATTGGGCCGCCACGGTGCGCACGGCAACCGACCATCGCGTGCGGGCGGTGGTGGCCCGGGCGGTCATCGACGCCTGGGCGGCGCTCGGGCTGAGCGTCGACCATCCGGCGCTGTGCTGGGCCCACACCGTGCCCATCGGACGGATCGATGCCCACACACTGCGGGTTTTCGGCGAGGAGCGGGCGTTCAGCCAGCAGGCGCTGACGGCGCTGCCGGACCTGGTGGGTCGAGGCGGGCTCCGCTACCTGTGGGCGCTGTCGACCCAACCCGGGCGGGCACCGGCGACGCCACGTTCGGTGGTCACCCGGGCGCGCCGCGCCGTCAGCGGGTGGCGGCGTTGAGCGCGGCGACGGCGAGGCGTGTGACGCCGGTCGCGACGCCGACGGAACGCTCCGGCGGACGTCTGTGAGGAGCGGCCGCTCAGCCCAGGGTGCGCATCCAGGCGACGGTGGCGGCCAGACCCGTCACCAGCGGCGTCGGCTCGATGTCGGGGAACGCGGCGAGCAGGCGGGCGCCGTCGGCCTGTGAATGCGGCACGTCACCGACGCGGTTGTCGACGTGTCGGCGTTCGATGGGGCGGCCGAGCTCGGCCTCGAGGAGATCAAGCACGGTGAGCAGATCGGTGCGGGTACCGAACGCCAGGTTCATCGGGTCGGGGTCGGCCAACCGCCGTTGCATGGCGTCGGCCAGCACGGCGGTGACGGTGTCGACGAAGGTGAAGTCACGGGTCTGGGTGCCGTCGCCGTGGATGGTGACCGCCTTACCACGCAGGGCGGCGTCGACGAACGCCGGCACCACGGCGGCGTAGGCGTGCCCGGCCGCCTGGTGCGGGCCGAACACGTTGAAGAACCGCAGGGCCAGCGTCGCCAAGCCGTAGCTGTGGAGGTAGGCGTTGGCATAGGACTCGGTGGCCAGCTTGCTGGCGGCATACGGCGACATCGGTCGGGTCGCCATGTCCTCACGCTTGGGCAGCGTCGGGTTGGCGCCGTAGACGCTGCTCGACGAGGCGACCACCACGTAGGCGTCGTGGCGGCGCGCCGCTTCGAGCACGGCCATCGTGCCGGTGGCGTTGGCGTGATGGCTGGCCACCGGGTCGGCCACGCTGCGGGGCACCGACGGTCGGGCCCCGAGGTGGGCGATGGCGTCGACACCGGCGCTGGCCCGAGCCAGCAGGGGCTCGTCGAGCATCGAGCCCTCGATCAGCTCGACGTCGATCCCGGCGAGGTTGGCGGCGAAGCCCGACGACAGATCATCGAGCACGGTGACGTGCTCGATGCCGGCGGTCTCGGTCAGCCGCCGACACAGGTTCGATCCGATGAACCCCGCTCCCCCGGTCACGAGCACCCGCACCCCCGCACCCGACGACCCCCCATCCCACCCCATCGAGGGTTGAACCGCAGACGAGGGTTGAGCACACCCCTGCGGTGCGTTCAACCCTCGATGCGGTCGGCCGATGCCGCCCGACCGAGGCGACCGAGCACGGTCTCGACCATCGCCTCGGGCTCCACCCGGTCGATCAGGTCGGGTCGGGTGTCGAGCAGCTCGGTCCAGGCGTCGAGGCCGGGGCCCTCGGCGTTGGCCCAGAGATGCCGACGGCTCCCATCCAGCGACTGGCCCGCCATCGCATCGGTGACCACCAGCCCGACCAGCGGCACCGTGACCCCGGGCCCGGCGGCGACCCGGAGGTGAACGGGATCGACCGTCGCCTGCCATACCGGCGGTTCGACCACCCCGGCGTCGGCCAGCGGACGCTCATCGGGCGGGATCGTCGTCGGCGAGGCCACCAGCAGCACGCCACGCCGGCCATCGCTGAGCACCCGGGCGGCGACCCGCACCATGCCAGCGGGCGGCACGGTGCCGAGATCGCCGACCAGTCGCGTGAGATGGTCCACCGCCTCCTCGGGTGACTCGAACCTGGCCCGGACGCGGACTCCTTGGTGGACGAGCACGACCCGACGCCGCCGCCACCCGATCTTGACCCTGCGCACCCCGAAGGCGACCGGGCGGGGGTGGGCGGAGCGGTCCCGCACCGTCGCCAACCGCCGCTCCAGGACCGACCGCAACCCGTCGTCGCCGGCGCCGACGGCGGTCAACACGTCGCCGACCCTGATATCCAGTGATGCCACCCACACGGGGCGGCCGGCGGTGCCGCCTCAAGGCTCCGGGGGGGCCGGCAACACCGTGGGCCCCGAGTGCTCGACGGAGGGGTGATCGTGGTGGTGATCGGCGTGGTCGTCGACCGGCTCGGTGCCCGCCAACAGACCGCGACGGGCGAAGTCGCTGATGACCCCGTCGAGGTCGCCACGGATGACGGCCCGCTCCACACCGAGCAACTCGTGGAGCTCGGTGGCGATCCCATCGAGATCGAGCTCGCCGTCGATCAGCAACCACACCGCCGAGGCCGACGGGTTCAGCTCGTGCACCCGACCATCACGCCGGTCGAACAACACCGCCTGGTTGACGAGGAACCCCGTCTCGATCGCCGGGTTGGGTGCCGGGGCGAGATCGGTCACGACGCACCCGACGGCGCGATCAACGAGCCCAGCGTCGTCGCCGCCGCGGCGAGGTCGTCGACCCCGAGCGTGTAGGCGGGAACGTCCTCGGCGACGGCGACGATGTCGAAGAAGCCGTCGCGCCCGTCCTCGCCGAGCCGTGGCAGGTGCGTCGCCAGCTCGCGTGCGGCGGTGGCGGGATGGCGGGCGACGAGCTGGCGGGCCACCCCGTCGTCGCGGTCGGGAAACACCAGGGCCGCCAGCGGAGCCGGCTCACCGAGCGCGCCGAGCTCGGACGCCGGCACGAGGACCTCGGTGTCGGGGCCCGTCACGGCGACCAGTTCGTCGAGCGGACCGGGGCGACGAACGCCGATCGGCCGCGGGAACGGATGGACCCACACACTCCGGTCGGCGCGACGTTCGAGCAGCGCAACCTCGTCGGTGAGGAAGTTCCAGCCGTGGGCGGTCAACCATGCCGCCAGCGTGCTCTTGCCGGCGTGTGACTCGCCGGCCAGCACGATCGCCCGACCGTCACGGCTCACCGCCGCCGCGTGCACCGGGATCAGCGGCCGGCACGACTCCAGCAGCAGCCGGGTGACCTCCCACACCACATAGGGCCGGAGGTACTCATCGGTGACCGTCGTCTCGCAGGCCACGCCGTCGCGCCACACCCCCCACGGGTGCGTCAGCCACGCCGGGCCACGCCGGGCGACGAGGAACACCGTCGTCGAACTGGTCGGGCCGACGGACATCTCGGAGCCGGCGCCCGCCTCGGCCGACGAGGCCCCGAGGTCGCGCAGCCGGCCGGCGAGATCATCGGCCACCGCCTGGTCGGTGACGTCGAGCACGAAGCGACGTGATCCGGCGCGGAAGGGACCGATACGCACGGTCGCCGTGACCGGCGGGGGCGGGCCGGTGCGATCGAGGTCGACGTCGGCCACGGGACCGCAGCCTACGGACCCGGTTGTGGCGTCGAGCCGAGCGGTCACGCCCACACGGCGGCGACCACGGCCAGGGCGATCATCACGAGGTTGCGTACCACGTGGTAGCGCCCGAGCGGGCGGGTCGATCGGGTCCCGAAGCAGGCGCAGGGCGGCCGGCTGCCATCGAGCAGCCGGGTGGCGATGACGAGGGTGAACACGACCAGCAACGCGAGCGCGGCGATCGCCGGCCACGGTCGCGCCAGCTGACTGGCGAGGGCCGCGCCGACGGCGATCTCGACGAACGGCACGAGGCGGGCGAGCCAGGTGGGCACACCCATGTCGGCGGCCATCTTCGGCCAACCCGGACCGTCGATCAGCTTGAACACGCCGGCGGCGACGAGGGCGATGCCGACGGCGATGCCGGCCAGCACGCCCACCGCACCCATCGCTCCGACCCTACCGACCCTGCGCCCACCGCGGACGAGCCATCCGAGTGCTCGGCGCCCACCCGTAGCGCCATCCGAGTGCTCGGCGCCCACCGTCGGGGCGGCCGCCACTCGGATGACTCCCTCGATGGGGCCGCTACCGTGCCGTTGATGCCCGTGCGCGTGCTGTGGCTGACCAAGGGTCTCGGCCCGGGCGGCGCCGAGCGCCTACTGGTGGAGCTGGCACGCACGATCGATCCGGGTCGGGTCGAGCTGTCGGCGGCGTACGTGCTGGCGTGGAAGGACCATCTCGCCGGTGAGCTGGAAGCCGCCGGTGTGCGCACCGTGTGCCTGTCCCACCGACGACAGGATCCGGCCTGGCCGCTCGCCCTTCGCCGGTTGCTCGACGCCGGTGGGTTCGACATCGTGCACGCCCACTCCCCCGTGCCGGCCGTCGCCGCCCGGGTGGCCATCCGCACGCTGCCACGGGCGCGCCGGCCGGCGGTCGTGACGACCGAGCACAACACCTGGACGTCGCACCATCGCGTGACCCGCTGGGCCAATCGGTGGACGGGCGGTGGCGACGCGGCGACGTTCGCGGTGACCGCCGAGGCGGCGGCGTCGGTTCGTGGCACGGCTGCCGGCCGGGTCGAGGTGCTGACCCACGGCATCGATGTGACCCGTACGGCGGCACGCCCCGGCGGCACTGCCGAGCGGATCCGAGCCGAACTCGGCATCGACCCCGACGAGTCCGTGATCGGGATCGTCGCCAACTTCAGACCGCAAAAGGACCATGCGACGCTGCTGGCCGCGGCGCGCCGGCTGGCCGACACGGGGGTGGCGTTCCGCCTGGTGATCGTGGGCCAGGGTCCGCTGGCAGCGTCGATCGCCGCCGACGTCGACCGGCTCGGGCTCGACGCGCAGGTGGTGATGGCCGGCTACCGGGCCGATGCCCTCGACGTGATGTCGGCGTTCGACGTGTTCACCCTCTCGTCGGCGTGGGAGGGCCTGCCGGTGGCGGTGATGGAGGCGTTGGCGTTGGGGTTGCCGATCGTGGCAACCCGTGTCGGTGGCGTCGCCGAGTCGCTCGACGAGACGGCGGCGGTCCTGGTGCCGCGGCGGGACCCCGAGGCGTTGGCGGCGGCGTGGCGGGACCTGCTCGGTGATCCGCTACGTCGGGCCGTGTTGTCCGCCGGTGGACGCCGGCTGGCGGGCCGGTTCGACATCGCCCGGGCGAGCGGGCGGCTGACCGAGGTGTACGAGTCGCTGGTCCGGCGGCCGCGACCGGCGGTACCGGCGGCCGTTCATCCGCCCGCCGCCCCCGAACCGACCGGTGCGACGGCGGGCCGGGGGACGCTGCGTGCGCGAATTCGCCCGGCCACCCCCGGCGACCGGGAGGCGATCCTCGAACTGCTGGGGGCTGCGCTCGGTTGGACCGACGACGCCCGGTCGCGCTCGCTGTTCGCCTGGAAACACGACCTCAACCCGTTCGGCCCGTCGTATGGGTGGGTGGCCGACGATGGGGGGCGGGTCGTCGGGGTGCGCCTGTTCATGCGCTGGCGGTTCCGTCGTGGTGACGCGACGATCGAGGCGGTTCGGGCGGTCGACACCGCGACCCATCCCGATCACCGGGGCCAGGGACTGTTTCGTGAGCTGACGATGCATGGTGTCGAGCAGTGCCGATCTGACGGCGTTGGGTTCGTGTTCAACACGCCGAACGACCAGAGCCGGCCCGGGTACCTGTCGATGGGGTGGCGTCGGATTGGACGACTGCCCACCTCGGTCCGCCCGGTCGGTCCGCGTGCCGTCGCTCCGGTGGTGCGCAGCCGGGTGCCGGCCGAGCGGTGGTCCGAGCCGCTCGAGGTGGGGGTGGCACCCGAGGTGTGGTTGGCGGCGGGAGGGGTGCGACGGTTTCCCGAGCCGGACCGCGACCGGGCGGACCGGACGCTGCGCACCGATGTCGATGACGGGTTCCGGGCGTGGCGTTACGGGATGCTCGAGCTGCGGTATCGGGTCGTTGAGGATGACGAGGCAGCGCTGGTGGTGCGGCTGCGACGGCGCGGCGCGGGGCGTGAGTTGGTCGTCGCCGAGTCGCTCGGTGCCGCCGTGGCGGCCGACCGGCTGGCGGTGCGGGTGGCACGGGACGTCGATGCCACCCATGTCGTGCGGCTCGGTGGGCCCGACGTGCGCCACGGGTTCATGCCGATGCCCGGCGGTGGCCCGGTGCTGACCTGGCGCGCGCTGAACGACCACGGTCCGCCGCCGTTGTCGAACTGGGCGTTGACGATGCGCGACATCGAGCTGTTCTGACACTCATGATCCGGGGTGGGGGCCGGTGCCCGACGTTGGTAGCGTTGCGCTGCTACTCGGGCGAGTGGCGGAATGGCAGACGCGCTGGCTTCAGGTGCCAGTGAGGGCAACCTCGTGGGGGTTCAAGTCCCCCCTCGCCCACCAGAGACGGTCGTACTTCGAGAGCCGGCCCGATACTTGGTCCACTTGAGGTCCGTCCGTGGACGGACCTCGACGTCGGGCACGGTTGCTACCTTCTCCA
>JBKEAH010000259.1:0-2515 GCA_047972065.1 Desertimonas sp. | reverse complement strand
GCGTGCGGGCCGACGTGGCAGCCGCCGTCGAACGGACCGTCGAGGACATCGAGCGATCCGAGGCGTGGACGCGTCTGCTGGCGGTGATCGCGGTGGTCGCCGGGCTGAGCGCGGCGGCAGTCTGGATGGCGGGCCGCTCGAGCCACGTCGGACGGCCGACGTCGGCCGAGCGGGGGCCGCCCCCCGGCGCCGATGCGCCGCTCGTCACGTCCCGCGAGCTCGGCGCGAGCGGCTGAGCCCTCCCGCCGGCCCCGACCGGCCCCGGCCGGCCCCGACCGGCCCGACCGGAACGTCGCTCACCCTCACTCGGTCATCCCTGACCTCGCCGCCGACCGCTGGCGAGTCGCCTTCATCACCCTCCCTGAAAGCAGGACAACCATGCAGACCAACCCCCGTCACCGCCGCCGGCACGCCGCGGCCCTCGCCGTTGTCGCCGTCGTGGCCATCGGCGTCGGCTCCGGTGTCGGCGCAACGACCGTGCCACCGACGTCCGAGCCGCCAACCGCCGAGTCATCCGACGGCGGCGGCGACACCGGCATCACCACCGTCGCCGTCGAGATGACCGCCGACGGCTGCCCGGCGCCGGAGGGCCCCTACGACTCGGGCCCCTTCACCTTCGAGGTTGAGAACGTGTCCGCCGCCGGCGTCACCGAGTTCGAGGTATTGGCCGGTGACCGGATCCTCGCCGAGAAGGAGAACCTGCCCCCGGGGTTTGGCGGCTCGTTCTCGATCGAGCTGGGACCGGGCACCTACACGCTGTACTGCCCGGGCGCCTCGACCGAGCGCACCGACCTGGTGGTGACCGGCGAGGAGTTGGAGGCGGCACCGACCGATACGGGCGAGATGCTGCAACAGGGGGCCGACGACTACCTCGGCTACGTGCGGACCCAGGTCGTCGAACTCGCCGACGCCGTCGTCGTGCTCGACGACGCGATCCAATCCGGCGACGTCGAGGCGTCACAGCTCGCCTACATCCAGGCCCGCCCGTTCTACGAACGCATCGAGCCGGTGGCCGAGTCGTTCGTGCTCGACGGACGCAACCTCGACGCGGCGATCGACCTGCGCGCCGACGACGTGGAGCCGACCGAGCTCGAGGGCTTCCATCGCATCGAGTACGGCCTGTGGGTCGACGGTTCGACCGATGGCCTGGGCGAGGTCTCGACACAACTGGTTGCCGATGTCGGTCAGCTCGGCGGGCTGGTCGACGGGCTGGACAGCCTGCAGGCCTATGACCTGGCCAACGGGGCCGTGGGTCTGCTCGACGAGGCCGCCGGCGGCAAGATCACCGGTGAAGAGGAGCGCTACTCGCGCATCGACGTCCTCGACATGGCGGCCAACGTCGAAGGCTCGCAACAGGCGTTCGCGTACCTCGAGACGGGGTTGACGGAGATCGACCCCGATCTCGTCGCGACGATCAAGGAGCGGTTCACGGCGTTGCAGGACGAAGTCGACACGTTGGTGGACCCCGACCAGCCCAGCGGGTATGTCCTCTACGAGGACCTGACCGACGAGCAGATCACCGGTCTGTCCGACGCCCTCCAGGCGGTCGCCGAGCCGCTGTCACAAGTGGCCGAGAAGGTCGTCAACGCCTAGGAGGCGCACCTCGTCATGAAGACACCTGACCTCAGCCGCCGCGAGATGCTCCGGCGCGCCGCACTCGGCGGAGCGGTCGCGGCGACCCAACTCGGTGGTTCGGTCGCCCGGGCGACGACGCCGCCGGGCCGCGAGGGCAGCGCCAGCGATGGCGCCGCCACCGCTGGCGTGGTGCCGTTCTACGGGGTCCACCAGGCGGGCATCGACACGCCGGCCCAGGACCGGCTGGCCTTCGCCGCCTTCGACGTCACCACCAGCAACGTCGACGATCTGAAGGCCATGCTCGGCACGTGGGCGGCGGCGGGGTCCCGGCTCGCCGAGGGCCTGCCGATCGGGGCGACCGACACGCATCCGGAGCGACCGCCGATCGATACCGGCGAGGCGTTCGATCTGGCGCCCGCCAACCTCACGATCACCGTCGGGTTCGGTCCGTCGTTCTTCGACAAGTTCGGCCTGGCCGCCCGGCGGCCGACCCTGCTCGAGGATCTGCCGGTCTTTCGCAACGACGTCATCGACCCGGCGATCTCCGGCGGCGACATCTGCGTGCAGGCCTGCTCGGACGACCCGCAGGTGGCATTTCACGTCGTGCGCAACTTCGCCCGGATCGGTCGTGGCGACGTGGTGACCAAGTGGTCCCAGCTGGGGTTCGGGCGCACCTCGGCGACCACGGTCAGCCAGGCCACCCCGCGCAACCTGCTCGGCTTCCGTGACGGGACCAACAACATCAAGCACGAAAGCGGTGACGACGTCGATCAGCACGTGTGGGTCGGCGACGAGACCGATCAGCGATGGATGGTCGGCGGCACCTACCTCATCACCCGGCGCATCCGGAACCTGATCGAGACGTGGGACAACACCTCGCTGGCCGAGCAGGAGCGGGTGTTCGGTCGGATCAAGGACACCGGCGCGCCGATCGGCGAGA
>JBKEAH010000136.1:0-10765 GCA_047972065.1 Desertimonas sp. | reverse complement strand
CCGACGAGATGCTCGCCGCCTCCCAGGATCCCGGGTTGGCCGACGAGGACCGCCAGGCGGTCGACGCCTGGTTGGACGAACACCCCGAGTGGCGGCCTCGGGCCCGCAGCTACACCGCCATTGGCGAGGCGTCGTCGGAGGCATCGCCGTCGATGTCGGACACCTCGGAGCGAGCCCCCGCCATCTCGTCGCTGTCGGACCTCTGGGCCAACATCGACGCCGAGCAGCAGCGACGGAGCCTCTCACCCCCACATCCTTCGGGGCGCTCGGAGCCTGAGGGCGGCACCGACGTCCCCTTGTTCGCTCCACCGGCGCCCTCATCGCTCGACGCGGCGCGTCATCGGCGCCGCCGGGGTGCGGGGATGTGGCTGGCGGCCGCGGCCGCACTGTTGATCGTCGGTGTCGGCTCGGTGATCGTGGTCACCGACGGCGGCGGTGACGACGAGGTGGCGGGCGAGGTGCCCGACCCGGCTCCCGATCAGAACGCCGATGTCGCGGCCTCTGCCCCCGACACCGTCGCCGACGACACGCTCGCCGCCGAGCCATCGCCCGAGGCGCCGACCCAGGTGCCCGATCTCGGCACCAGCGCCACCGGGGGTCCCGAGGCGATGGCCCGGCTGCAAGACAGCGCCGCCAACACCACCGACATCGGTACGGCCGATGTCGAGTACCGGATGCTCGCGACCTCCGACGTCACCGGTTCGATCATCGAGGAGGAGACCGGCGAGAGCGTCGTCACCTTCGAATCCGTCGGCATCGGCCAGCTCGAGTTCCCGGACCGGTCGATCCTGACCACCGAGACGACCACCCGGGTGGGTGAGCGCACCGACCTGCTGCCCGTCGAGCGGGGGATCACGGTGCAGGACGCCGGTCACACCTTCGTCCGCTGCGCCGGCGAGGCCGATTTCACCGAGACCGCGGCCGACGCCGAGACCGCGTGCTGGGCCAGCGGCATCAACCCCGACACCTTCAGCCCCGGCGCGGCGATCGACGCGATCACCGGCAACCAGCTCGACGCGGCAGAGATCGCGTCGCTCGGCACCGACACGATGCCCGACGGCTCCGTCATCAGCGGGTACCAGACGATCGAGTCGGTCTCGCTCGACGACGGCCAGGTGGTCGAGGTGACGCTCCAGATCTGGATCGACGGCGACGACTTCATCCGTCGGACCGTGGCCGGCGCCGACTTCGCCGCCGGTGAGTCGTCCTTCCCCACGCGACTGGTGATGTCCTACGACCTGAACAACCTCGGGGTCGAGGTCGACATCCCGGTCCTGGACTGAACCCAGGGGCCCGATGCGGCGGCGCGCCATCGTCGTGTTCGTCCCCGAGCCGACCGCGGGCCACGACGATCTCGACGTCCGCCGCCGGTGGGACCCGGTGATGGCCGGGCGGATCGCGGCCCACCTCACCCTGATCCACGACGTGGTCGACCCGGCCGCCGCCGACGACCGGCTGGCGGCGGTGACGTCGTCGGTTGCTCCGTTCGACATCGCCTTCGGGCCGGCGGCGACCTGGGGGGCGGCGGCGAGGGGGATCTACCTCGGCATCGCCGACCCGACCGACCGGGTCGGCGCGCTCCACGACCAGCTGGCTCCGGTCGAAGACCCACGCTGGCTGCGTCACGGCTTCCGGCCGCATGTCACCGTCGTCCACGGGCGCTACGTCAGCGCCGAAACGGCCGAGGCGGCGTGGCACGAGTTGCGCGGCTGGTGGCCCCGCCAGCGGACGACGATCGATCGTCTCAGCGTGATCGAGATGCACGACCACGGCTGGGAGACCGTGGCCGAGCACCGCCTCGCCGCCTCGCCGGCAGTTGCGCCGCCTCCCTAGCTTCCGGGGATGGACGCCGATCCGGTCCTGCTCGTCGACGACCCGCACCACCGGGTGCGCCGCCTGACCCTCAACCGACCCGCCAAGCGCAACGCGCTCAACGACGAGCTACGCGGCGCGATCTTCGACGCCGTGCGCGACGCCGACCGGGACCCCGACATCTCGGTGGTCATCATCCGCGGTGGCGGCACATGCTTCTCGGCCGGCTACGACCTCGGCTCCACCAACCACCCGGTCGAGCGATCGAGCGCCCCGACCGACGGCTGGTGGTCGCGCCATGTGGTCGCCAACTGGTTCGAGATGTGGGACATGGCCACACCGATCGTCGCCCAGGTGCACGGCTACTGCCTGGCCGGCGGCACCGAGCTGGCGACGGCCTGCGACCTCGTCTACGTCGCCGATGACGCCGCGATCGGCTACCCGCCGGTTCGTCTGATGTCGCCGCCCGACATGCAGTGGCAGACCTGGATGATGGGCCTGCGTCAGGGCATGGAGGCGCTGCTGACCGGTGACTCGATGACGGGGACCGAGGCCGCCGAGCGCGGCTTCGCCAACCGGGCCTACCCGGCGGCCGCGCTCGACGACGCCGTGCTGGCGATCGCCGAGCGCATCGCCAAGGTCCCGCTCGACCTGCTGGCGCTCAACAAGCGTTCCGCGCACCGGGCGATGGAGGCGATGGGAATCCGCACCGGGATGCGGGCCGGCGCCGACATCCAGGCGCTTGGCTTCCACCAGCCGGCGTCGCGTGACTATCTGGCGTCCTTCGACGCCAAGGGGGTCAAAGCGGCGCTCAGCGAACGCGATCGGCAATTCGGCGACTACCGCGAGTCCGGTACGGGGTCCTGACCATCCTCGGGTCCGCCGGCGCGGCCCGCGACACTGGGCGGCCGTGACCGCCGACGAGTCCACCACCCGCCGGGCGGCGCTGCGCGATGCCGTGTGGCGGGCGAGCGCCACGGTCGTCGTGCTGGTCGTCGCCTACCTCGTGATCCCGTTCGAGGGGCGCAGCGAAGGGTCCCTCGTCGTGCGCACCGTGATCGGACTCGTGCTGTTGGCGGCGGCGGTGGTGTGGCAGCTGCGGTCGATCCCCAACGCGACCCATCCACGCCTGCGCGCCGGGGTGGCGGTGGTCGTGGCCGCGGCGGCCAGCGTGGTGCTGTTCGCGGCGC
Source organism: Desertimonas sp. (assembly GCA_047972065.1). GTDB lineage: Bacteria > Actinomycetota > Acidimicrobiia > Acidimicrobiales > Ilumatobacteraceae > JALZMG01. Next base: position 7,763 of record JBKEAH010000136.1, on the reverse strand, counting down.
TCTACCGGATGGCTGATGCCACCGACACGTCGGCCTTCAGCGAGACCCTCGACCACATCGACGGCCTCTACCTGTCGATGGCGACGTTCTCGACCGTCGGCTTCGGTGACATCCACGCCGTGTCCAGCACGGCCCGGCTGCTGGTCACCTTGCAGATGGTCGTCGATGTCGCCGTGTTGGCCGGAGCGGCACGCGCCGCCTTCGTCGTCGCCGCCCACGCCGACCCCCGTCGTTGACCCGGGGCGACGCCCCGCCCCGGCGTCGAGCTCAACCGGTCGGCACCTTGCGGATTGCGTCACCGGCAGCGATGCGACCGGGCTCCACCACCTTGGCGTTGATGCCGCGCAGGCGGAGCTGCTTGCCGGGGCCGGTGTTGACGAAGCGCAGGGCCGCGCCCCCGAACCGCTCGCGGAACTGGGCGCAGCCGGTGTGGGGCTGGTCGGTGATCTCGATCACGGCGTCGCCGATCGCGAGCCGCGTGCCGGGTGGGAGATTGTCGACGCTGAGGTCGAGGTCGACGTGAAGCTGGTCGCCGCACAACGCCCGGTGCGCCTCGTCCTCGGCGATGTGGGCCGAGAGCCGGGCGTTGATCAGGTTGAGCTGCATGTCGGGGTGGGGGCCACCGTCGGCGCTACGTCGCGACGGTCGCTGGTTCCAGTTGTCCCCGATCAGGCCGTCGGCCAGCGAGAGCTCGCCGACGGCCACCACGTGCCGCTCACCGGCGGACGGCCGAGCGACGACGAGCTTGAGGATGCCGTCGTCGGTCGGGGACGCCCGGATGTGGGCGAGCCCGGCGGCCAGCTGGTCGGCGTCGAGGTGGCGCATCGGCCGCAGTCTCGCACTGCCGGCCACCCGCCGTCAGGCGGCGGCCTTCTCCAGGATGTGGAGGCCGCACGCCGACCCGAGCCCGATCACGTGGGCCATGCCGACCTGGGCGCCCTCGATCTGGCGGTCGCCCGCCTCGCCACGCAGGTGATGGCAGACCTCCCAGATGTTGGCGATGCCGGTGGCCGAGATCGGGTGGCCCTTGGACTCCAGGCCGCCCGACACGTTGACCGGTGTCTTGCCGTCCCGCCAGGTGGCGCCGGAGAGGAAGAAGTCGGCGGCGCCGCCCTCCTCGCACAGGCCGAGGTTGTCGTAGTGGACGAGCTCGGCGGTGGCGAAGCAGTCGTGGAGCTCGACCAGATCGAGATCCGCGGGACCGACGCCGGCCTGCTCGTAGGCGAGCTTGGCGGCGTTCTTGGTGAGGGTGTTGACGTCGGGGAGGATCTGGCAGGCCTCTTCCCAGGGGTCGGTGGTGAGGATCGACGCCTTGACCTTCAACGCCCGGCGTTGCTGGGCCAGCGACAGGGTCTTGAGCTTCGCATCGCTGACGACGATCGCCGCCGCCGCGCCGTCGCAGTTGGCCGAGCACATCGAGCGGGTGTTGGGGTAGGCGATCATGACGTCGTTCATGATCTCTTCGAGCGTGAAGCGCTTCTGGTAGGCGGCCAGCGGATTGAGCGTCGAGTGGGCGTGGTTCTTCTCGGCGATCTTGGCGAACAGCTCGAAGCTGGTGCCGCCGTAGCGGTGTCCGTACTCCATGCCGATCTGGGCGAAGACGCCGGGCATGGTGTCGGTGCCGATGCGACCATCGGTGGGAGCGACCGCGCCGTAGCGGCCGGCGGGCTCCCACTCTTTGCCGTCCTTCTTGGCCTGACCGCCGCCACCGAGGAGGCCCGCACCGGCCAGCTTCTCCACCCCGACGGCCATCCCCATGTCGACCTCGCCGGCCTTGACGGCCATGATCGCGGTGCGCAGCGCGGTGGCCCCGGTGGCACAGGCGTTGGTGACGTTGTACACGGGGATGCCGGTCTGGCCGATCTGCTTTTGGAGTTGCTGGCCAAATCCGCCGCCACCGCGCAGGTTGCCGGCGGCGAGGATGCCCATGTCGCGCATCGTGATGCCGTCACCGGCATCGGCGATCGCGCCGGCGACCGCTTCGGCGCCGAGGTCGACGACGTCCTTGTCGTAGTGCTTGCCAAACTTGGTCATGTGGATCCCGAGGATCCAGACGTCTTCGCTCATCGCTTCGCTCCGTTCGTTGCGTTCCCCGGCCACGCAGGCCGATGGTGGTTGCTCACTCGCTGGCGCTCGATCGCTCGCTGCCAGCTACGCGGTCTGTGTTGTTGGGTCAGTCTGTGTTGTTGGGTCAGTTGGTGGTCGGTTCGAAGCCGAAGCCGATGGCCTCGACCCCGTGATCGTCGGCCCCCAACGAGTAGGTGGCCAGACGGACCGGCATGCCGGTCGAGACGTGGTCGGGGTCGGCATCGACGTTGATCAGGTTGCCGCGCACCGCGGTGCCGTCACAGTCGATCACCGCCGACACGAACGGCGTCGGGATGCCGGGCGCCGCGTACGCCACGATCGTGAACGCGGTGACGGTGCCTTCGGCGGCGATGTCGACCTGCTTGAAATTGGTGCCGAAGCAGGCGGCGCAGGCATTGCGGCGGTCGAAGAAGCGGGCGCCGCAGTTGGTGCACTCGTTGGCCACCAGGTGCGGATGTTCCCCCAGCACCAGATAGTCCACGAGCGGGATCTGTTCGCTCATCGGCCCAAACGGTACGGCGCCCGGGCGACGCGGCACGCATCGAACCGGGGCTTGGTCGGTCCGCCCTACGATCGGGCCGATGGCCGAGCGGATGTACCACATCGGGTTCGGGGAGGATGACCTGCCGGTCGGCACGACGCTCGCCCTGTTGTCGGGGGATCCGAGTCGCTCGGAGGACATCGCCAGGAACTACCTCGGCGGCGGTCGCGAGCTGGCTCGCAACCGTGGCCTCGACTCGTTCGTCGGGTCGCTGCCCGGTGGGCGGCCGGTGGTCTGCGCCACATCGGGGATGGGGGCCCCGTCGGCCAGCGTCGTGATCAATGAGCTGGTCCAGGCGGGGATCTCCACGATCATCCGCATCGGTACCAGCGGGTCGATCCAGGATCACGTGCGCACCGGGTCGGTGGTGATCGGATCGGGCGCGCTGACCAACCAGGGGGCGGCCAACGACATCGCCCCGGCCGAGTTCCCGGCCGTCGCCGACCCGTTCCTCACGGTGGCGTTGGCGAAAGCGGCCCAGGAGCGCGGCGTCGAACATCACGTCGGGGTGATGGCATCGACCGACACCTTCTTCGAGGGACAGGAGCGTTCGGCGAGCTCGGCCAACCGGCATCTGCTGCGCCGGATGCGCGGGATGATCGACGAGTACGCCGGGCTTGGCGTTCTCAACTTCGAGATGGAAGCGGGGACGCTGTTCAAGATGGGGATCGTCTACCGCTTCGCGGCCGCCGCGATCGTCGGGATCATCGCCCAACGCACCGAGGACGAACGCCCCGACGACACCGCCAAGGTCCGCGCCGTCGACCGCGCCATCCGCGTCGCCATCGCCGCCGCCGACACGTGGCCGGGTTGACGACCCGTCCGGTCCTGCTTCGGCCCCCGCGGTCGGATCGACCACACTGTGGACATGGTGCGATCGCGGCGGATCGCGTTGGCGGTGCTCGTGTGCACCGTCATCGCCACGACGGCAGGGACCAACGTCGGCGGTGCGCCGGCTCCCCCGGACCCGGCGCCGTCGGAACCGACCAAGCCGCCGGTCCCGACGACGGCGACGACCGATCGGACCAAGGCACCGACGGACACGACGGCCGTGACCGCATCGCCCTCGACCACGGCCCCGGCTCGATCGGCGGTGGCCACGGCGCTGCCGATCGATCTCGGTATGCCCCTCGACGACGCCTGGGCGGCCGAGTTCCTCGGCCCGGCCTTCGGTCGGGGCTACCTGGTCATCGGGGCCTCGCAGGCGCCGGGACAGGTCGTCGTGCCGCGGATCTGGGACAGCCCGGATGGTCTGACGTGGGCCGACGCACCGGCACCGGTGGCGCCGGCCGGTGCCGTGTGGCGCTCGCTCGGAGGCGGTTGGATCGGTGACCGGCTCGTCGTCTGGGGCGAGGCGGCGACGACGGGGCGGCCGAGCGCGGCACTGTGGTGGTCCGGCGACGGTCGCAACTTCGCCGACCCGCCCGAGGCGCCCTTCGGTGACCGGTGGAGCACCGTCACGCAGGTCGCGTTGGGTCCGAACGGCCCGATCGCGGTCGGCTACGACGAGGCCGCCGAGCAGCCGCTGGTGGCCACCCGCGACCCGGCCGGGACCTGGGTGGCGGCGACCGTGCCTGACCGGGCCCTGTTCAGACCGGCGGGACTCGCGGTCCGAGACGCCACCGTCGTGATCACCGGGATCGATGACGGCGGTGAGGTCGGCCAGGCGGGGGCGATGATCTCCGTCGACGGCGGCGCCGCGTTCGCGCCGGCCGACACGACGGCGCTGACCGGCGGCTTCTTCAACGGTCTGGGCGAGGTGGCCGCGGTCAGCACCGGGTTCGTCGCCGCCGCCTGCATGACCTCGCCCGACGGCACGGTCACCGGCCTGGCCCGCTCCGTCGACGGGGTCACCTGGGTTCGCCAGGACCTCGTCCCGCGGGACGCCTCGCAACGACTCCCCACGTTGTACAACACCTCCTGTGGCAGCATCGCGACCGACGGAACCCAGGTGTACTTCGGTCTCGACGACCTCGGGTCGTGGTCGCTGGAGGTGAGCCCGGACGGCACGTTCGACCCACTCGAGTTCGCGCGCCCGGACGGTCGGATCGGTGGCTACGCGCTCGTGTTGCCGACCGCCGCCGGGCTCATCGGCATCGTCGACGAGTACGGCGGCATGTACGCGAGCAACCGGCAGTCGGGCGCCATCGGCTCGGGCCTGCCCGCTGGCCACCCGCTGGTCTCCGATGTCGGCGTCGAGCCGCTGGGCACCGGTACCGCAGTGAGCGTGTCGACGTACCCCGAAATCACCGAGCTCGGCGACGGCTTGTGGCGCCGGGCACCGGCGCGACATTGGTTCGATGGGAACGGCACGCCGCTGGTGGTTCCGGACGGGACGGTGTCGGTGACCGCCACACCGTTTGGCGACATCGCCCTGGCCAGCCGTGACGACCCCGACGACACCGAGCTGGGCGGGCCGATCGGTGGCACCGCGATCGTCATCCGCGAGGCCGACGGCTCGTGGACCGAGCTCGGACTGATCGCCGGCGGCGCCGGGGGCCAGGCACTCACCGATGTCGTCGTCACGCCGAGCGGGTTGCTGGCGATCGGGTACGGGTCGGTACGCATCGTGAACGGGCCGACGACCACGCGTCCGTTGGTGTTCGCGAGCCCGGATGGTCGGACCTGGACGGCCGAGACCCCACCGGTCGGTGACTCGACCGCCGTCTGGTTCCAGGTCGTCGAGCAGGTCGGGGACCGCACGGTGTTGCTCGGTCACCGACTCCGCGACGGCATGTACGCCCCGTTCGTGATGGTGCGCGACGGCGCCGGCACGTGGACGGAGGTCGCGGCGGTGGGACTGCCCCTCGAGGTGGCCTTCGAGGCGGCGGCGGAGATCGACGGCCGATTGCTCATCGCCGTCCGGTCGAACTCGGGCGTCGAGCTCGTCGTCAGCGACGACCTGGTGAACTTCACCGTGGTCGAGGTCCCCGAGGTCTTCGACGAGGTGTCGCTGGGCGGCATCGAGGCGATCGGGGGTCGATTCGTGCTGCCGGGAACCGAACTTGGTTCCACCGATGCCGACGGTGCGATCTGGGCGAGCGACGACGGCGTGACGTGGCGACACGTCGTCGTCGACGGCCTCGACGGGCCGGGCTCACAGGGAGCGTTGACCATCACCGCCGACGCGACGGGCGAGCTGATCGTCGGCGGGATCGACAACCTCACCCCGATGGTCTGGCGGCTCCCGGCCGACGCGCTGGACTGAAGCGTTCGACCCGCTGGGGCCGAGCGGTTCGCTCAGCCGGTGCGGGCGGTGACCGAGCCGTTGTCGGTCTCGAGGTACAACGAGTGCGTCGAGGCCGGGTCGGTCGGCACATCGAGGGTCTCGCTGCCGTGGTCGGTGTGCAAGGCGGCTCGATAGGCGGTGCCGTCGTCGGGAACGACGACGTCGACCCCGCCGTTGTTCGACGTCGCCCGCACCGAATCGGGCGCCGCGTCGAACGCCAGCATCACCGATCCGTTGTCGGTATCGGCGACGACCTGGGCCGCGCCGATGCCGACACCGCTGATGCTGCCGTTGTCTGTCGACACGTCGAGGGTGCCACCGACGTCGTCGAGGTGGATCGAGTCGTCGTCGGCGTTGACGGTGAGATCGGCGTCGAGCCCGCTCACCTCGACGCGTCCGTCGCGGGCTCGCACCGTGACCGGGAGATCACGTGGCACCGTCACCTCGTAGTCGACCCGGCAGAAGTTCGAGCCCCAATTGGGACAGGTGCCGCGGAGCTCCAAGACGTCGCCGACCACCCGCCGAGACTCGCCGGTGTGGCGCAGCCCATCGGAGATCTCGGCCCGCACGGCGACCTCGTCGGTGTCGGCGGCGACGATCCGAACCCGGCCGTGGTCGTTGTCGACCAGCAACCCGGTCAGCGCGCCGGCCGGGAACGTCTCGGTCTCGGCCCGTTCGTCGTGTGACAGCAAGACGATGGTCAGGAACGTGCCCTGTACGAGTGCGCCGACGATCAGCAAACCGGCCAGGACGCGCCACAGGATGGCCGACACCTTCAACGGCCCGGTCCGCGGCGTGGTCACGGCGGGCAGTTCGGTGGCGGCCCGCCGGTCGTCGGTCGCTCGACGCGACGTCGGTGGGGGCATGGTCGCAGGTCCGTTCACGGTCAACTCCTGACCCATTGCAAGACCGCCAGCACACGGCGGTGATCGTCGTCGGCCATCGGGAGGTCGAGCTTGGCGAAGATGTTGCCGACGTGCTTCTCGACGGCCTTGTCGGACACGATGAGCGCCCGGGCGATCGCCGGGTTGGTGCGGCCCTCGGCCATCAGCGCCAGCACCTCGCGCTCGCGCGGCGTCAGACGCTCCAACGGGTCGCGGCGGCGCGACCGCGAGAGCAACTGGGCGACGACCTCGGGATCGAGGGCGGTACCCCCGTCGCCGACGCGGCGGATCGCGACCAGGAACTCGTCGACATCGGCGATGCGGTCCTTGAGCAGATAGCCGATCGACTCGGTGCTCCCGCCGAGCAGGTCGGTGGCATAGCGCTCCTCGACGTACTGCGACAACACGAGGATGCCGATCCCCGGCCAGCGGGCCCGGATGGCGATCGCCGCCTGCAACCCGTCGTCGGTGTGGGTCGGGGGCATCCGCACGTCGACGACGCAAAGATCGGGCTCATGGCGCCGGACCGCGTCCATCAACTCGTCGGCGGCGCCGACGGTGGCGACCACCTCCTCGCCGGCTTCGACCAGGATGCGGGTGAGTCCGGCGCGTAGCAGCACCGAGTCCTCGGCGATCACGATCCGCACGGCAGCTCCACGGAGATGGTGGTGGGTCCCCCGGCCGGGCTGATGACGAACATCGTGCCGCCAAGACCGGCGACCCGATCCCGGAGGCCCTGCAGGCCGGTCCCCCGGGCGGCGTCGGCGCCACCCACCCCGTTGTCGCGGACCTCGATGACCAGACGCTCACCGGCGCGGGCGATCGACACCTGAGCGTTGGTGGCATTGGCGTGCCGGGCGACGTTGGCGAGCGCCTCGTTGACGACGAAGTAGGCCGCGCTCTCGACGGCCGCCGACGGTCGCGTGGCGACGTCGACGCCGAGGACCACCGGTACCGGCGAGCGGGCCACCACGGCCGACAGTGCGGCGTCGAGGCCGCGGTCCTCGAGGATCACCGGGTG
>JBKEAH010000185.1:0-11509 GCA_047972065.1 Desertimonas sp. | reverse complement strand
TCGACGGGCCCGTCCCGTGGGCGAGGTACAAGGCGAGCATGGCGACGACGCCGGAGGTCACCAGCGCCACCGCCACCGCGTTGTTCCCGTCGATGATCGACGGGAGCGCGAACCAGATGATCACGCCGAAGCTGGCGAGCAGGCCGGCCAGTGCCCCGAGGCCCCGCCAGCGCCCGAGCCCCAGCACGGCGAGCGCGAACAGCGCCACCAGCACGAGCATCGTCGTCGAGCGCTGGTAGTCGTAGAAGGAGTACACGACCGTGCCATCGCCTACGTCGACCTCGACCAGCTGGATGTCGTCACCAGCGTCGATGGTGCTGACGGTGCCGTTCTCCATCGATGCCAGCTCGCCGTCACGGTCACCGCCGGTGAGCTCGAAGAACACGTTGGCGCACGTCTCGTCGGGGTTCGCCTCGCACGGCAGTTCCTCGACGTGCAGCACGTGCGCATCGATCGGATCGGCCGCCAGGCCGAGCGGGTCGGCGCCCGTGGACCGGGAGCCGGGCCACAGCACGGCCACCCCGATCACCAGCAACACGGCACAGGCGATGCACGCGATGCGCAGCGTTCTCGCCGCGCTGGAGGAGACGACGCCGTCGAGTTCGCCGCGGGCGTGATGATGAGAATGGGAGTGGCTTGGCGCGCCGCCGTTCTGACTCACGGTGCGAGTCTGGCCGCCGAACCTCTTCGGCCGCGGGCGCGTCGCCCGACGGTGGTGCCGGTGAGGGTGAGCGCGAACACGGTGATCGCCAGCAACACGATGGTCCCCCCCGACGGGGTGTCGAGGTAGTACGACGACACCACCCCGGCGACGGCGACGACGGCGCCGATCACCAACCCGAGCACGTAGGTGCCCCGAAAGCTGCGAGTGATCAGCTGGGCGGTGGCGACCGGCACGACCATCAGGGCGCTGACCAGCAGCACGCCCACGACACGCATCGCGATGACTACGGTGAGCGCGCTGAGCACGGCGATCGTCAGGTTGAGCGCGAGCACCGGCAACCCGCTGGCCCGGGCGAACTCCTCGTCGCTGCTCACTGCGAACAGCGCCGTGCCGAGCGAGACGGTCAGCGTGATCACCACGGTGGCGAGGATGGCGAACATCGTCAGGTCCGCCCCCGTCGTCGTCGTGATGCTCCCGAACAGGTATTGATCGAGCGTCCGGCCGCCGGTCGGGGCTCGGGTCACGAGGACGAGACCGCCGGCCACGCCGCCGTAGAACAGCAGGGCCAGCGCGATCTCGGCGAACGCCTCCCGACGGGTCCGGATCAGCTCGACCACGATCGCGCCGGCGACGGCGGTCGCCAGCGCGACCAACACCGGTGCTCGGTCGAGCACGAGACCGAGCGCGACCCCGGTCACCGCGACGTGGCCGAGCCCGTCGCCGATCAGTGCCAGGCGACGCTGAACGAGGAAGACGCCGCTCGCCGGTGCGCTGAGCCCGACGAGCACGGCAGCCACCAAGGCACGACGCATGAAGTCGTAGTCGAGGAACTCCAAGCCGAGGATCATCGAACGAACAGCCCCAGCCGCGGTCGCCCGTCGCGCCCCGGCTCGACGCCATCGGGCTGCTGGTCGCTGCCACCGTGCGGGTCGTGATCACCGTGTCCGGGGCCGGGCCGCTGAGCCGGCGGGCCGTCGTAGACGATCTCGCCGGCGGCCAGGCACACCGCCCGGGTGATCAAGCCATCGAGCGGGCCCAGTTCGTGGAGCACGACGATCAGCGTGACGTGATCGCCGGCCAGGCGGGCGAAGGTGTCGGCCAGCATGACCTGGCTCTCGCGGTCGACGCCGGCGAAGGGCTCGTCGAGCACGAGAGCCGCCGGTTGACCCGCCAGCGCACGAGCGACCAGCCCCCGGCGCTGCTGCCCGCCCGACAGTTCCCGGAACGGCGTCCGCCGCAGCGGGCTCAGACCGACGGCCATCAGCGCCCGCTCGATGGCGGTGCGGTCCTCGCGGCGCGATCGGGCGATGAGACCGGTGCGTGCCACCCGGCCGGTGCGCACGATCTCTTCGAGGGTCGCCGGGATCGGCGAGGAGGCCAGCTCGCGTTGCGGGACGTACCCGATCCGCCATCGATCCCGCATCGTTCGCAGCGGCTGGCCGAACCATGCCACCTCGCCACCGTGGCGGTCGGCCAGCCCGAGCATCCCCTTGACCAGCGTCGACTTGCCCGACCCGTTCGAGCCCAACAGGGCGACGACCTCCCCGGCGTCGATCGTCAGGTCGGCGTGCGCGGCGACGCGGCCGTCATAGCCGAAGCGCGCGTCGCGGAGCCCGACGACCGGCTCATTCACGAACAGCCTTGGCCGTCGCGCAGCGCCTCCAGGTTTGCCCGCATCACCTCGAGGTAGTCGGTGCCGGCCGACTCGTCGGTGAGGCCCTCGAGCGGGTCCAGCACCGCCGTCGAGGCCCCCGTCTCGGCGGCGACCGTCTCGGCGATCGCCGGGTCGACCAGTGTCTCGGTGTAGATCGTGGCCACGCCGTGATCTTCGACGAAATGGGTCAGCTCGGCCAGCTCGGCGGGGGACGGCTCTTCGTGGGGGGTCACCCCGGTGATGCCGACCTGGGTGAACCCGTAGCGGTCGGCCAGGTAGGCGAACGCGGTGTGGCTGGTGACCAGCTCGCTGCTCTCGCACGAGGCCAGACCGGTCTCGAACTCGGCGTCGAGGGCTTCGAGTTCCGCCCGTAGTGCGGCAGCGTTGGCGGTGAAGACGTCGGCGGACTCGGGAGCGGCGACGCCGAGATGCGCGGCGACCTCGTCGGCGACGTCGGCGAGTCGGGTCGGGTCGAGCCAGAAGTGCGGATCGGCGCCCTCGTGGTCGTGGTCGTGGTCGTCCTCGTCGTGCGCGTCCTCGTCGGTGTGGTCGTCGACGCTCCCGCCCTCGGCATTGTCGTCGGTGTGGTCGTCGTCGGTGGCGGTGTCGTCGGTGTGGTCGTCGTCGGTGGCGGTGTCGTCGGTGTGGTCGTCGTCGGTCGCGGTGCTGTCGGTGTGGTCGTCGTCGTGTTCGTCCTCGCCGCCGACGAGGTCCAACCGGGCCGCCGCGGTGACATCCAGGACCTGGTCCGCGGGCAACTGGGCAACGCCTTCGTCGATCGCCGGGGCGAACCCGTCGAGATAGACGACCAGGTCGGCGTCCTGCAGCGATGCCATCGCTTGTGGCGTCAGCTCCATGTCGTGCGGTTCGGCGCCGGCGGGCGTGAGATTCGATGCGCTGACGACGTCGCCGCCGACTCGCGAGACGACGAATTCGAGTGGGTAGAACGACGCCACCACATCGAGCGTCGCGTCGGCGCTGCCCGCGGGTGCGGCGGCGAGCTGCCCGCTGCCGACCGCTCCGGCGCCGAGGACGCATCCCCCGAGCGTGACACCGAACGCTCTGAGCGGGCGCCGCCGTGAAGGCGCGAGACGGTCGGTCGACGGGTTGGGGCGGCGCATGAGCGTCGAGCCTACAAAAGGAACAGTTCCTAGCCTCGTTGCTGTCTTCGGCGGGCTCGTTCCCAGCTATTCTTATTCCCATGGTCGATCTCCACGGGACTGCCCGGCGTCGCATGGACGACGGCGGCCACATGTACACGCGAGCCCGACGTCTCATCATGGAGACGCTGGCGGAGATGAGCGGGCCCGTCACGATCCCGGTCATCCTCCAGGCGGCGCCGTCGCTCGTCCAGAGCTCGCTGTACCGCAACCTCGCCGTGCTCCAGAGCGCCGGCCTGGTCACCCGTGTCGATGTCGGTGACGACCGGGCGTACTACGAGCTCAGCGAAGCTGTCACCGACGACCACCACCACCATCTGGTGTGCACGAACTGTCGGTCGGTCACCGACGTCGCCTTGCCCGCACGAACCGAGAAGGCCTTGGACCGTGCGTTCATCGCCGCCGCCGCTGACGCCGGATTCGAGCTCGCCGAGCATCGTGTCGATCTCGTCGGCGTCTGCGCCGACTGCCGGCCCGCCTGAGGTACCCGGTCTCGATTCGGCCGTCGAGGCGCTTGGCCGCGGCGCCCTCGCATCGCAGTTTTGCGACACTGTCGCATCTGGGTACGGTCGGTGCCCATGGCCACCTACACCCTTCCCGATCTCCCCTACGACCCCGGCGCGCTGGAACCGGCGATCTCCGGTTCGATCATCGAGCTGCACCACGACAAGCACCACAACGCCTACGTCGCCGGGGCCAACACCGTGCTCGAGCAGATCGCCGAGGCGCGCGCCGCCGGCTCGTTCGGCTCGATCGTCGGGTTGGAGAAGACGCTGGCCTTCCACCTCTCAGGGCACACGCTCCACTCGATCTACTGGACCAATCTCTCGCCCGACGGCGGCGACCGGCCCGACGGGGCGCTCGGCGGAGCGATCGAGCGGGACTTCGGTGGCTTCGACCAGTTCAAGGCCCACCTCACGGCGGCCACCAACACCGTCCAGGGCTCGGGGTGGGGGGCGCTGTCCTACGACCGCCTCGGCAATCGCCTGCTGGTCGAGCAGATCCAGGATCATCAGGCCAACCACTCGCCGAGCACCACGCCACTGCTGGTGTTCGACATCTGGGAGCACGCCTTCTACCTCCAGTACCGCAACGTCAAGGCCGACTACGTCGACGCGCTCTGGACGATCGTCAACTGGGCGAACGTCGCCGAGCGCTACGCCGCGGCGTCGTCGCAGGTGACGTGATGGACGCCGTCGTCCCCACCGATCCCGCCGCGCGAGCCCGGTTCGTCGAGGCGGCCCAACGCGCCGCCGGAGTGATCGCGGCGCGTGACCGCGGTGACCGCACCGGTGCCGCGCAGCTCCTCGGCGAGTTCGCCAACGACACCGAGCGGATGCTCGCGTTCTATCTGATCGCCGAGCTGGCGCTCAAGATGGTCGCCTCCACCACCGGCGAGTCGATCGCCGACGCCGCCTCAGCGCTCGCCCTCGACGTCGACTCGGTCCGCTAAGGACCCGAGCGGGTGCGTCGACCGATCGAGCCAAGCTCGGCACGCATCGCCTGCCTCGGCGGGCGATCAAGGGCACCGTGATGAGCGGCCGCAGCGCCGACCGGCTCGGCCCCTGAGGCGTCGATGCAGCCGGCGCACTCACCCGAGAGCGCGGTGTGGTCGACGGCGAGCACGAAGCCGGTCGAGGCGGCCAGCTCCGAGGCCACATCGTCGAGCAACGCCGGGTCGGTGTCGAACACACGCCCGCAACCGCGACACCGCACGTGAAGGTGCATCCGAGTGCCGGGTTCGCGCACGTGGAAGGTGGTCGCGCCGTGGGGGAGGTGAACGTGCGCCACGAGACCGAGATCGACGAGACGTTCGAGCGTACGAAACACCGTTGCCCGGTGGATGTCGGGGGCCCGCTTGGCGACCTCCGACGCGATCTCATCGGCCGAGATGTGGGTGTCGGAACGAGCCACGACCTCGAGCACGGCGCGCCGAGCGGGCGTCACCCGCTGTCCGAGCTCGCGCAGCCGCACCGACCAGTCCTGTGTTCCCAAGTCCGTCACCCCATGACCGCCGCTCGTTCGCTCAGTCGTCGACGTCGACGCCGTAGTACATCTCGCCGATCCGGATGCGCGCCCGCCCATTGGCGACCCGCGCCTGGTTCGTGTCGCGCAGCGAGTACACGCAGCCGCAGTACTCCTGCTGGTAGAAGCGCTCGCGCTTGCTGATCTCGATCGCCCGGTCGATCCCGCCGCGCTTGCGCCAGTTGAAGGTCCAGTAGGTCAGGTCCGGATACCGCGCCGCGGCCCGCTCGCCGCAGCCGTTGATCTGGTTCATGTCCTTCCAGCGCGAGATACCCAGCGAGCTCGTGATCACGGGGAACCCGTGCTCGTGGGCGTACAGCGCGGTGCGCTCGAACCGCATGTCGAAACACATCGTGCACCGTGCCCCGCGTTCGGGCTCGTGTTCCATCCCGCGGGCCCGCTCGAACCAGTCGTCGCGGTCGTAGTCGGCGTCGACGAACGGCACGTCGAACTGCTCGGCGAAGCGGATGTTCTCGTCCTTGCGCAGCTCGTACTCGCGGACGGGATGGATGTTCGGGTTGTAGAAGAAGATCGTGTAGGTGATGCCCGAGGCGAGCATCGCCTCCATCACCTCACCCGAGCAGGGCGCGCAACACGAGTGGAGCAACACCTTGCGGTGCCCGTCGGGCGGATCGAGAACGGCGCGGCCGCCCATCGTGGGGGTCGTCGGCTCCATCTCGCCAACCTACATGCGCCGACATCGGGCGGGTCCTTCGACACCTGCCGCCCGATCGACGTGCCGCACATCGGCCCCGACCCGACCCTTGGCCGGAGGGCTGCATCCACGGGTGCGTCGTCTCGTCTCGGACGGGACGGTTCGCGATGGCCGTCGAGTCAGCCGGAGCTGGGTGGCTCGGCCGTCGGGTTGATCCAGGTCAATTCGGTGAAGCGAGCGAAGTCGCTATCGGCGCTGACCAGCGCGAGCCCGTGCTCGATGGCGATGGCGGCGAGCGCGGCATCGCTGATTAGCCCGGCGCGCAGATCGAGCCGCTCGACGAGACCCCGCAGGATGGTCGAATGGCCCCGCCCGGGTTCCGCGATCCACGACGCGGGCGCCGCAAGCCACGCATCGACCTGGGCCCACGCCTGCGGAGGGGTCAGCGGCCTCGTGGCCGCCCTCGGGTTGGTGGCGATGCGCAGGAACGCCCAGATCGATGGCCATGGGAGACCGACCCGTTGGCTGCCGTTCAGGGCGCCGGTCAACCAGTCCGACGCTCGCCGGTGGAAGGGGCTCGCGGCGTCGACGGAGTACAGCAGGATGTTGGCGTCGACCAGCATCAGCGAGCGTGGGGGCCCTCGAGCAGGTCGAGCGCGTCGGCGATGTTGGACACGTCGATCGTGATGCCCAGGTCGTGAGGGGTTGGCACGAAGAGCCGTTCTGGGTGAGGTGCCGACAGGCCCCGTCGGATCAGGTCGTTGACCACCTCGCTCACGCCCTTTCCCTCCTCGCGGCGTGCCTGCTCGATCGCCCGGGCGGTGTCGCGATCGAACTCGATGGTCGTGCGCATGAGGCTGATCGTACATGTGCATGGCCAAAGGCCTGCATGCCCGTGTGACGGCGGAGACCGGCCGTCGCGCGCCACGTTCGAGCGCTCGGTCAACCGGCGCGCAGGACGTCGACGTGGGGGGCGATGCTGGCGAAGAACGGGCTCGACCTCGACCCGGTGATGGAGCCGTCGCCCGGCGCGTCCGTGCGGGCGACCTGGACGTTCGCGGTGCGCTCGATGTTGTCGTTCTTGTCGCCAGCGACCGCCGACCTGAGCACCGCCGACCAGTGGGTCCAGATCGGGCTGCGCTTCGTCGGCCCCTCCTGCTCGCCCCACTGATCCTCGCCGTCCGCGAACGCGTCGTCCGCTGACCGATCGGCCCTCGGTCGATGCCGGCGACTCGCCACCGGCGACGTCGTGCGCACCGGCATCCCTGAGCGGAGATACTGAAGCGATGCGATCGATGGGCGGGGTGCTCACCGGGCTGGTGAGCGAACCAGGTGGATACGACATCACCGTGCCGGGCGACAGCGTGCACAACGGGTTGCCGAGTGGTACCGCAACGCTGATCGTCAACCTCGCAGAGCCGATGAGCGTTCGCTGGCCCGGCTCCGCCCCCGACCGGTTTCAGGTGCTCATCAGCGGCCTGCACACGCGGCCGGCCGAGATCGTCACCCACGGCCGCCAGTACGGCATCCAGTTCGCCCTGTCGCCCGCCGGGGTACGGGCGCTGTTCGGCGCATCGATCGGAGCGCTCGCCCACAGCCTGGCCGAACCCGTCGACGTGATCGGGTCGGACTCGTCGGTGCGTCGTGAGGTCTGGACCTCGTTCGCGGAACGCCTCGCCACCGAACCAACCTGGGAACGCCGCTACGTCGTCGCCGAGAACCTGCTCGCCGGCATCGCCTGCGCCACCGGCGACTCGACACACGCGACACCGACGATGACAGGTGTCTGGCACCAGATTCGTGCCAGCCGAGGCCGGGTCGACGTTGCCGCGTTGGTGACCGCCAGCGGGTATTCGCGTCGCCACCTGTCGACACTGTTTCGCACCGAGTTCGGGGTGTCGGTCAAGCAGGCCTGCCGCCTTGCTCGGTTCGAGTACGCCCGCGACGTCGCCGCTCGACGCGGGTTGGGCGTCGCTGCCGCGGAAGCCGGCTACAGCGACCAGGCTCATCTCACCCGCGACTGGCGTTCCCTCGGTGGTCGCAGCCCGCGCGCCCTGCTCGACGAGCCGTTCTACGTGCCGTCCATGTCCGCGACACCGCCCAAACGTTCAAGACGGCCGAACGTCGCACGGTCATGATCGAACGATGTCCTCGCACCTGTTCGGATTGCTCACCGTCGCCGACCCCCACGCCGAGATCGCGTTCCTCGAAGCGATCGGATTCCGCACCACCGCTGTCCACTGGGCCGACGACACCCAGACGGTCTTGGCGAACGCCCAGTTCGTGTGGCGGCGCAACGGGGCGTTGATGGCGAACTCGATGACTCGCGACTCGGAGTTCTCGCGTGAATCCGACGTGGGGAACGGCCGCTTCTACCTGGTCGTCGATCACGACCATGAGGTCGACGAGGCGTATGCGCGAGCGCTGGCGGCGGGGGCGACGTCGCTCGCCGAGCCGTCGGACCAGGACTATGGCGGGCGCGGTGCCAGCGTCACCGACCCGGAAGGCACCGAGTTCAGCTTCGGTTCGTATGCCGGTGCGCTTGGGGTGGTCGAGTTGCGGGCCAAGCTGGTGGTCGCCGACGCCGACGCAGCGATCGACTTCTACACGGCGGCCTTCGATGCCACCGTCGACACACGCGCGACCGACGACGGCGTGAACGGCCGCGAGCTGGTGGTGTTCGCTCAGCTCAGCCTGCTCGGACGGTCGGTCGAGGTGCAGCTCAAGGACGCCGACGGCTCCGATCCATCAGCGAATCCAGCCGGCGCGATCCTCGAACTCACCGTGTCGGACCCCGACGCAGTCTGGGAGCGAGCGATCGCCGCCGGCGCGACGGTGAGGTTCCCGCTTGCCGACCAGCCCTATGGAGCGCGGCAAGGTCGACTGGTCGACCCGTTCGGTCATCAGTGGTTGATCAGTGGGGTGCCGGCACCAGCGTGAGCTCGCCCAGGGTCGAACTCGGCTGCTCCTCCACGACGACCAGGCACGATCGCCACGGACGAGGTCGCGCAGGACGGCCGGGTCGGCCGACGCGCTTGTGTCGCGCCAGCGGTCGAGATTCGTTCCGCCGGAGCGACACAAGCGAGGCGGGGCGGTCGTCGGCTCGACCGGGCGGGCTCAGTCGGTGACGAAGTCGCCCTGCACGGTGACGGTGGCGCCGATGCGGCCCGGTTCATAGATCTGTTGGGTCACGTCGTCGAGACCCAGCCATGCCACGAGCAGATCCTGATGCTCGGGGCGCAAGCGGGCACAGCCCTTGCTGGCCGGTGACGGTGGCACGTTGTTGGCACCATGGATCGCCTGGCCGCCATGGAAGTACAACGGCTTGTACATGTTGCCGTTGAGCGGGTTGTCCTCGGCGACGGGGAACTTGGTGCTGTTGTGCCAGCCGCCGTTGTCGAGCGCCGGGTTGTAGCGGAACACCCCCATCCGGTCGTCGTTGTGGGTCTCCCAGCCGGGCTCGCCGGTCGAGGTCTTGAACACGAACCGGAGCTGATCACCCTCACCGGCGACGAGGATCTGGCAGGTCTTGTCGATGAGGATCCAGCGGTCCTCCGACGTGGCGGCCGTGGCCGGCGGACGGATGCCGGCCGTGGTCATCAGGGCGATCTCCTCCATGCTGCCCGGCTCCATGTCGGCTCGCGTGACGGGGATGTCCAGCACGAGACGCGCCGCGCACAGTTGCTGACGGGTGAACTGACCCGACACGCCATCGACGGCCAGTTCGGGGAGCCCGGTGTCGGCGAACAGTTCGTTGAGACGTCGTTGCTGGGCGGCCACCCCGCTGGTCGCGCCGGGGTCGACCTCCTGGTCCTCGGGGACCCGCTCGTCGCCGGTGAGGTCGTCGATCCCGTTGCCGGGACACATGTCGAGGATCGCCCCGGCGTTCACCCGGTCGGGATCGGTGATGCCGTTCTCGGCCTGCAGGCTGGCTGCGGTCACCGTCGGGTCGTCGACGCCGTCGGCGATCCGGCTCAGCGACTCGCCGGGCTGGACCCGCCGGGCGCAGGCCGGGTCGAAGATGTTGTCGGGCAACGGGTCGATCGTGGACGACGGTGCGGGTGGTGCGGGTGGTGCGGCGGTCGTCGGCACGGTGGCGGGGGCCGCCCGCATCGCGGCCGGGGTGTCGGGCCGGTCGCCCGGCACCACCGCGTCGGGGCTGTCGACGAGCGGGCCGGACGCTCGCGACGTCGCGCACGCCGTGGCGAGGATCGATACCACGACCATCGCGGCGAGTCGTCGCCTCATCATCCACTCGACCGTAGATCGCTGACCAGCGCGAGTGGCGTCGCCACGCCGAGGAATGCCCGTCGACGAATTCGGGTCGGATTCCGATTCCGTTCGGCGGCCGGGTGATCATGTCGGGATGATCGAGTGGTCCGACGAGCAGCTCCAGATGCAAGAGGCGGTGCGCGAGTTCGTACAGCGCGAGGTGGTGCCGTTGCGCGACGACCTGGAACACGGCGATCTCGCGCCCTACGACCTGCTGCGACGTTATGTGCAGACCTTCGGCATCGACGAGATGGCGCGCGAGCGCTACCGGCGCGAGCAAGCCGGGGACTCCTTCACCACCGAGGAGCGCTACGACCGGGCCGTGATGACCCTCCTGCCGATGGTCGAGTTCTGTCGGCACTCACCGGGGCTGATCACGGCGATGGGCGTGTCGATGAACCTCGCCGGGAACGCCGTCAAGAAGGGCACGCCCGAACAGCGCGAGCGCTGGGCCGTGTCACTGCTCACGCTGGACAAGGTCGGGGCCTGGGCGATCACCGAGCCCGACAGCGGGTCGGATGCCTTCGGTGGGATGCGCTCGAGCGCGGTGCGCGATGGCGACAGCTTCGTGCTCAACGGCTCCAAGACCTTCATCACCAACGGCCCCTACGCGGACACGACGGTGTTCATCTGCAAGCTCGACGACGGCGAGACCCCGATGCGTGAACGGCGGGTGCTGTCGTTCGTGCTCGACCGGGGGATGCCGGGCTTCGAGCAGTCACCACCGCTGCGCAAGATGGGTCTGCACAGCTCGCCAACCGGTCAGCTCTTCCTCACCGACGTCGAGGTCGGCATCGACCGGCTGATCGGCGGCCCGGCGTCGCTGGGGGCGGGACCGACGAGCGGTGCCGGCGGCGAGCGGTCCGAGGCCGACACCCGCCGGTCACGCGCCGCCGCGCGCGCCGCCTTCGCCTCCGAGCGGGCATCGATCGCGGCGATGGCGCTCGGCATGATCGAGCAGTGTCTCGACGTCGCCGTCGACTACGCCAAGTCCCGGGTCCAGTTCGGGCGGCCGATCGGCGAGTTCCAGCTGATCCAGAACAAGCTGGCGCTGATGGAGGTCGCTCGGGTCAACGTGC
>JBKEAH010000157.1:0-10492 GCA_047972065.1 Desertimonas sp. | reverse complement strand
CGCCGCTGGCGTGGCACCGGCGTTGGCGATGATCGAGTCGATCGAGGCCGGCGCCGACCAGGACCTGGCGGCGGTGCTCGCCCATGCGGGGCGTCCCGCCGGCGCCGATCTGCACACCGCGACGGGTGGGGCCGTCGCCGAATCCGACCATCAACCCGGCCCATCCGGGCCGAGCTCAGAGTGAAGGGACATCCATGAGAAGAAACCGGATCGGGCGGTTCGCCGTCGTCGCGACCGCGGCGGCGCTCGCCGTGACGGCGTGGGGTGCCAGTGGTCAGGCCAGTGGGCCCGTCGCTGCCACCGCCACCACCGAGGCCGAGAGCGACTCGACCGAGGCAGCTGACACCGAGTCGACCGAGGCCGCCGACACCGCAGCCGAGGGGACCGCAGCCGAGGGGACCGCGGCCGAGGAGCCAGCCGCCGAGGCCGAACCGCTCCCCGGTGAGCACCATGTCACCGACGAAGGCGATCCCGTGGCGGGCGGCGACCTGGTCTACGGGGTCGAAGCCGATTCGGCCAACGGCTGGGCGCCCTATCGAACCAGCTGCGCGACGTCATGCAACCTGATCTTCCGGTCCCTGTCGGATCCCTTGTTCACGGCGACCGACAGCGGCGACATCGCACCGATGCTCATCGAGTCGTGGGAGGCCAGCGAGGACTACACCACGTGGACGTTCAACGTCCGCGACGGCATCAGCTTCCACGATGGCACCCCGCTCGACGGCGCCGCCGTCGCCTTCAACATCAACACCTGCCGTGGCTCGGCGCTCACCGGCTCGTCGCTGGCACAGCTGACCGAGGTCACCGGCGAGGGGCAGGCGGTGACGATCACGCTCAGCTCGCCCAACGTCGTGCTGCCCCGGGCCTTCACCGAGCGCCAGTGCGCCTACATGTTCTCCCCGACCTGGATGAGCACGCTGGATGACGTGCCCCAGCGCGTCGAGGGCAACATCGTCTTCGACGAGGCGGTCGCCGCCGAGTCGGCGGGTGGCGATCCCACCACACCGGTCGGTGTCGGAGCGTTCACGTTCGAGTCCTACTCGCCGGGCAACGGCAACAGCTTCCGGGTCGTGCGCAACGAGGACTACTGGCGGGGCCCCAACGGCATCACCGGTGAGGAACTGCCCTACCTCGATTCGATCGAGTTCGTGGTCGCCGTCGACGTCGAGAGCCGGTCGGCCTCGCTGTCGTCGGGTCAGTTCGACCTGATCCACTCGTCGAACACCGACGCGATCGCCCCGTTCCTCGACGACGACACCATCGAGGTCTCGTCGTCGTCGAAGTTCGGCGACACCAACTACATCATGTTGAACCACGCCGCGGGCGACGACGACCCCGACGGGGCCAACGCCGCCAGCCCGCTGCTCAACGTCAACTGCCGCCGCGCACTGGCTGCCGCCACCGACGTGCCGCGGTTGATCGAGGAGCGTGCGGCCGGGCTCACCCAGGCCGCCACCGGCCCGTTCACCCGGGACATGATCGGCTACCTCGAAGACAGCGGGTACCCGACCTATGACCCCGACGCCGCCAAGGCGTGGTTGGAGACGTGCCTCAGCGAGTTGGGCACCGACTCGATCCAGTTCAGCTTCAACACCACGAACGACCCGTTCAACGTCGAGACCAACACCTTGATGATCTCGATGTGGAACGACGTGTTCGGCAGCCAGGTCAACGCCTCGATCGAGCCGATCGAGCAGGGCCAGTACATCGGCCTCGCCCTCGTCGGGACGTTCAACGCCTTCGCCTGGCGCAACCACGGTGGCATCGATCCCGACACGCAGAACTACTGGTGGAACAGCGCCTCGTCGGGGCCGATCGGAACCCTGGCGCTGAACTTCGGTCGCATCCGCGACGACAACATCGACGCCCAGTTGGAGATCCTGCGGACCAACCCCGACGACGCCGCCCGCGTGGCCGCCGCCGAGGAGATCAACCGGATCTTCGGCGATCAGGTCTACAACCTGTGGACCACGTGGGCGATCTGGGGCGTGATGGCCCAGCCCTACGTCAACGGCGTGGAGACCAACGTCATCCCGGGGTCCGACGACGCCGGCGTCGGACTCGCCTTCTCCGGTCTGCACCAGCTCAACCAGATCTGGTGCAACGAGGGTTCCTGCGGCTAGGCGAACCCGATGAGCTTCCTGGACCGGAACCTCGGCGCTCTCTCGGCCCTGGCCGGGATCGTCGTCCTGATCGTCGGTGGCTTTGCCGGCCTGCCGATGCTCTGGTTGTTCCTGGTGTCGTTCGCCCTCGTGGTCATCGGGGCCACGATGGTGAACGGCACCCAGGTGCTCCGTCGCCTGGCCCTGGTGGTCCCCACGGTCCTCGTGGTCACCGCGTTCACGTTCTACCTGCAGAACAGTCGCGGTGACACGAGGGACCTGGCCTTCAACATTCTGGGGCCGGGGGCGACCGATGCCGGCGTGGATCGAATCGTCAAGGAGTTCCACCTCGACGAGCCGATGCACACCCGGTTCATCCTGTGGCTCAGCGACGCCCTGCGCGGTGATCTCGGCAACTCGCCGATCCGCAGCGGCCAGTCGGTGTCCGACGCGATCGCCAAGGCGTTGCCGGTGACCCTGCAGCTGATGCTGTACACCCAGATCGTGGCGTTGTTGATCGCCATCCCGCTCGGCGTCTACGCGTCCTACCGCGCCAACAAGCTCGGCGACAAGGTCGCCAGCATGACCTCGCTGGCGTTCCTGTCGATCCCCAACTTCGTGCTCGCCTCGGTGCTGGTGCTGATGCTCGCCCTGGGTGGGTTCACGATCAACGGCTTCCAGATCGGCTGGGGGGTCTTCCCGGCCTCGCGCTACCAACCCTTCGGCGGACCGCAGGGGATGTGGGAGCACTTCAAGTACATGTTCCTGCCGACGATGTCGCTCGCCCTCGGCCAGTCCGCCGCCTACATGCGGGTGCTGCGCTCGGACATGATCTCGACCCTGCAGGAGAACTTCATCACCACGGCCAAGGCCAAGGGGGTGCCCAACCGGCGCATCCTGTGGCGCCACGCCCTGCGGCCGTCGTCGTTCACGCTGATGACCGTGTTCGGCCTCAACACGGCGACGCTGATCGGCGGGGCGTTGATCATCGAGTTGATCTTCAACCTGCCCGGTCTCGGCACGACGATCGGCACGGCGATCGCCCAGAAGGACTTCCTCGTCGTCCAGGGGGTGGTCGTGGTGATCGCCGTCGGCTTCGTCCTCATCAACTTCTTGGTCGACGCCCTCTACGGCGTCCTCGATCCCAGGGTGCGTCACGTCCGTGCTTGACATCGTCGAATCTCCAACGCAGCCCGCCACCGACGAGCTGGCCATCGAGGCCGAACAGACCGACACGTACCGTGGACGGCGACTCGGCATCCTGTTCTGGCTGGCCGCCGGCTGGTTGGTCCTGATCGTGGCGGCGGCGATCTTGGCCGGTGTCCTGCCGCTGAAGGACCCAAAGCAGACGTTCCCGGGAGTGTCCCGTCAGGGGCCGTCCGCCGAGCACTGGTTCGGGGTCGACAACATCGGTCAGGACGTCTTCAGCCGGACGATCTACGGCGCCCGCCGGTCGTTGACGGTGGCGTTCGCCTCGACCATGATCGGCGTGTTCATCGGCGGGTTGCTCGGGCTGATCGCCGGTTACTACCGGCGCGGCATCGACCTGGCGACCACGGCGATGCTCAACGTGATCCTGTCGATCCCGGCGCTCGTGCTGTTGCTGACGCTGATCTCGTTCCTCGCTCCGCCGGGGAACTCGACCCCGACCGAGCAGACGATGTGGGTGATCGTGGGTCTGGCGATCCTGGTGACCCCGAGTGTCGCTCGGGTGACCCGGGCGCAGACGATGGTGTGGTCCGATCGCGACTTCGTCCTGGCGGCGCGCACCCTGGGTGCCCGTAACAAGCGGATCATGCTGCGGGAGATCCTCCCCAACGTGATCCCGGCGATCGTCTCGTTCGCGCTGATCGGGCTCGCCGCGTTGATGTTGGCCGAAGCGGCGTTGGCGTTCTTCGGCGTCGGCGACGTCACCGGGGTCAGCTGGGGGTTGATGATCCAGAACGGCCGATCCCAGCTCGACCAGGCGCCACACATGGTGATCTTCCCGGCGCTGTTCATGTCGCTGACGATCTTCGCCCTCAACCTCGTCGGTGACGGGATGCGGGCCCGCTTCGAGGTCAAGGAAGGGGCGATCTGATGGCTGGTCACGGCACCGCCCACCTGCGTCCCGGCGACACGGTGCTCGGCATCGAGCACCTCGTCGTCGAGTACCCCAGCCAGCGCGGCACCGTCTACGCGGTGTCCGATGTCAGCTTCGACCTGCTCGATCGGGAGACGGTCGGCATCGTCGGCGAGTCGGGTTGTGGCAAGTCCACCACCGGCAAGGCGATCATGCGGGTGCCCCCGCCGACGTCGGGCACCGTCCGCTTGAACGGCGTCGACATGGCCACGCTGAGCCACGCCGAGTTGCGTGACGCCCGGACCAAGCTGCAGATGATCTTCCAGGACGCGGTGTCGTCGCTGAACCCGCGCCGCACGATCCGCGAGATCGTCGGCGAACCGTTGATGATCCGTCACCTTCAGGCAGTGCCTCGATCGCCGGTCATCCGGGCGTGGCATTGGTACGTGCCGAGGATGCTCAAGTTCTGGCGTCACCGCATCACGTCGATGGTGATGCCGCCGTTGGTCGGCCTCTTCTTCGTCGGGCTGATCGTGCGCGTCGTCGCCACGGCCCTGTCGAGCGAGAACGCCGAGGGGATCCGCGACGGCGGTGCCGGGGCGGTGATCGGCAACGTGATCATGGTTGCCGCGCTCATCGTGATGATCCCCTTCCTCGTCATGTTCGTCGGCGGCGCGGTGATCTGGCTGGTGCTGACGATCCTGATGCCGATCTCGGCGATCCCCCGATGGATCAAGCTCCGCCGGGCCCGGGCGGCCTTCGAGCGCACGACCGACGATCGGGTCCGTCAGGTGCTCGAGGACGTCGGCATCGACGCCGAGGCGGCGTGGAACCGGCGCCCTCACGAGTTCTCCGGCGGTCAGGCGCAGCGCATCTCGATCGCTCGTGCCCTGATCCTCGATCCCGAGGTGATCATCTGCGACGAGCCGGTCTCGGCGCTCGACGTCTCGGTGCAGGCGCAGGTGCTCAACCTGCTCGAGGATCTCAAGGAGAAGTACGGCATCTCGCTGGTCTTCATCGCCCACGACCTGGCGGTGGTGAAAAACGTGTCGGACCGGGTGCTGGTGATGTACCTCGGCAAGGTGTGTGAGGTTGCGTCGCCCGACGACATCTTCACTCGGCCCCGCCATCCCTACACCGAGATCCTGATGAACGCGATTCCGGTGACCGATCCCGCCATCGACCCGCGGGCGGCCGAGACGATCGCCGGCGAGCTGCCGTCCCCGCTGGCGCCGCCATCGGGGTGCCGGTTCCGGACCCGCTGTCCGCGCGCCCAAGACGTGTGCGCGACGACGGAACCGGTGTTGACCGACATGGGTGACGGCCAGTTCGTGGCCTGCCACTTCCCGATCGACGTCGCCGCGGTGGCCAGCGTCGGGGCAGGCGCCGGATCAGCCGAGCCCTGATCGTCGCCGGCGGGCGTCGGTGAGGCGTGGTCACGGCCTGGGCTACGGTGTCCGAACGTGCTCGGGGGAGCGCGACGGGGCCGCCGATCGGCGTGCACCCGGCAACGTCGAGGGTCGCGGGCTCTGCGGCCATCGGCCCGAACATTGGGGGAACGAGGACCGTGAGGCGAACGACACATCGACTCGGCAGGGTCGGCATCGGAATCGGGCTGATGGGGCTGCTGCTGGCCTCCGGGGTCCCGGCGACCGCCACGACCCCGGAGGACTCCGCGCCCGCCGACACGGCGCCGGCCGGCTCGGAACCCGCCGCCGCGGTGACGATCCCCGAGGGCCCGAGCGAGCACCACCTGACCGAGTCCGAGGGAGAGCCGGTCCCTGGGGGCACGTTGGTGTACGGCGTCGAGGCCGACACCGCCAACGCCTGGGCGCCCTACCGCGCCAGCTATGCCAGCAGCGGCTACGTCGCCCTCAGCTCGGTGAGCGACTCGTTGTTCGCCTACGACGCCGCCGGCGAGCTGATGCCGGGGTTGGTCGAGTCCTACGACCACAACGACGACTACACCAAATGGACGCTCAACATCCGTGAGGGGATCACGTTCCACGACGGGACCCCGCTCGACGGGGCGGCCGTGAAGTTCAACATGGAGACCTGTATCTATGCGCCGTTGACCGCCGGGGCCTACGCCCCGACCGGCACGATCACCGCCGAGGGCCAGATCGTCACCATCGACACGGCCGGCGCCGATCCGTGGGTGGTGCTGCCGTCGTACTTCGCCGGTGGCGCGTGCGGCTACATGATGTCGCCGACGTGGCTGGGCAGCCTTCCCGACGTGCCGCACCGCACCGAGGGACTGCCGATCTACGACGCCGAGCTGGCGGCGACACCGGCCGACGGCGACCCCGCCGCCCCGGTCGGGCTGGGGGCCTTTCGGTTCGAGTCCTACGCCCCCGGCAACGGCGGCATGTTCCGCGCCGTGCGCAACGAGGACTACTGGCGCGGTCCCAACGGCATCACCGGTGAGAACCTGCCGTACCTCGACGCCGTCGAGGTGGTCGTGGCGGTCGACATCGACGGGCGCTCGAACGGTCTTCGCAGCGGCGAATACGACCTGATCCACACGTCCAACGGTGACTCCATCGCCGACTTCGTCGACGACGGCGATGTCGAGCTCATCTCGACGTCGCGCTTCGGTGACACCAGCTACATCATGCTCAACACCGCGCAGGGCGAGGTGGTGGACCCCGAAGGGACGAACGCCGCCAGCCCACTGCTCAACCTGGCGTGCCGCCGGGCGCTGGCCCATGCCATCGACACCCAGCGACTGGCCGACGAGCGTGCCGCCGGGCTGGTCGAGCCGGCGTTCGGGCCGTTCCCGCCGGGGTCGATCGGCTACCTCGACGACACCGGCTACCCGGCGTTCGATCTCGACGCCGCCCACGCCGAGATGGCGACCTGTCTGTCCGAACTCGGCACCGAGTCGATCGAGTTCGCCTTCAACACCACCAACGACCCGTTCAACCTCGAGACCAACCAGCTCGTGGTGGCGATGTGGAACGAAGCGTTCCCCGGTGAGGTCAACGTCACGATCGCCCCGATCGAGCAGGGCCAGTACATCGGCCTCGCCCTGGTGGGCACGTTCCAGGCCCTGGGGTGGCGCAGCCATAGCGGGATGGACCCGGACCAGCAGCGGCTGTGGTGGCAGAAGGCGTCGGTCAGCCCGATCGGTGGCCTGGCCCTCAACTTCGGTCGTTTCGAGGACGACGTGATCGACGAGGCACTCCGGGTCGTCAAGACCAACCCCGATCCGGCCGCCCGACAGGAGGCCGCCGAGACCGTCAACCGCCGCTTCGGCGAGATGGTCTACAACTGGTGGTTGACGACCACGGTGTGGGGTGTGATCGAGCGGCCCTATGTCAACGGGATCGAAGGCGCGGTGTTGCCCGATGGCAGCCCGGCCACCGGTCTTGTCGGCGCCGGTCGTCACGGCATGGCCCAGCTGTGGTGCGACGGCGGCTCCTGCGAGTGACCTGATCCAGGTCCCATCACGCTTGTGTCGCGTCAGCGGTGCGGAACCCGTCCGCTGACGCGACACAGCCGTACCTCCGCGAGGATGGGAGGCCATGGAGTTCCTCGATCCGCGTGGGGCGCCGACGGCGCCGATCGAGCCGTACCGGCTGACGGCGGCGCTGGAGGCAGGCAGCACCGTCGGGTTGTTCGCCAACGGATTCCCCGACTCGGTGGCGTTCCTCGAGCACATCGGCGAAGCGCTGACCCGGATCGTGCCGGGGCTACACGTCAAGCTGTGGAACAAGGGCAACGCCAGCGCGTTGGCGAGCCCCGAACACCTCGGCGAGATCGAAGCCGAGTGTCGGGCCGTCGTCGCCGCCTACGGTCATTGAGGCAGCTGCACCTCCGGCACCGTGCGTGACGGGATCGAGCTGGCCCGACGAGATCGGGCGGTGGTGGCGCTGGTCACCGAGCACTTCTGGGAGCAGGGCGATCTGATCGCCCGCTCCAACGGGATGCCCGACCTCCCCCGTCTGCGGCTGCCCCACCCGGTGGCCGGGACCGGTCGGGAGGCGATGGCGCTGCTGGCCGACCAGCTGGCGCCCCGGCTGGTCGCGATCCTGAGCGGCGACCAACACGCCGACAACGAGCCGGTCGCCCGATGACGCGCCTGCATGCGGCCGACGAGGCCGCCGCCCTCGAACAGCTCCACCAGCTCGGGTGCACGGACGGCCTGCCGGTTGTGATCCCGACCACCGCACGGGTCGAGCGGATGGTGCTGGCCGCCGTCGCCGACCCGACACTCAGCCTCGGCGTGATGGGTCCGCTGGGCTCGGACACGACGGTCGAGAAGGTCGCCACCAACGCCGTGATGGCCGGATGCCGACCCGACGATCTGCCGATCGTGATCGCCACGCTGCGTGCCCTGTTGCGGCCCGACTACGACTTGTCCGAGGCGCAGAGCACCACCCACTCGACCACGCCCCTGGTCGTCGTGGCGGGCCCGATGGCTGCGGCCTGCGGTTTGACCGGTGGTTTCGGCGCGCTCGGGCCTGGCCATCGCGCCAACGCATCGATCGGGCGAGCGGTGCGACTCTGTCTGATGAACATCGGCGGCGCCCGACCCGGCGTGTCGGACATGGCGCTGCTCGGTCATCCCGGCAAGTACACGATGTGCCTCAGCGAGGATCTCGACGCCTCCCCGTGGCCATCGCACGCGGTCGACGCCGGCTTCGACCCGCTCGACTCGGTGGTCACCGTCATCGGGGTCGAGGCGCCGCATTCGGTGGTGTTCGTCGATGACACCGACGATGCGGAGTCCCCGCAGCGGCTGCTGCGGGTGGTCGCCCGGGCGATCGCGAACCCGGGCTCCAACAACGCGTTCTTCCGCACCGGATCGGTCGCCGTGGCCCTCAACCCCGAACACGCTGCCGTGCTGGCGCGGGCCGGGATGACCCGAGCCGACGTTCGCGGCGAGCTGCACCGGTTGGCGACCAACCGGCGCGGCGATCTGCGAGCGCTCAACCCGGCGTTCGCCGGGCGCGGCGACGACGCCGACGAGCTCGCCGCGGTGCCCTCACCGGATCAGATCCTGTTGCTCGTCGCCGGCGGCGGCGGCCTCTACTCGTCGGTGTTCCCGTCGTGGTCAGCGGGTGCACACGCCAACCCGATCCTCCACGAACGCATCGAGCTCGACCAGGCCTGCGCCATCCCCGCCCGGACCTAACACCTGGGGTCAGACCCCAGGTGTTAGTTGACGCCGACGAGGTCGACGACGAACACGAGGGTCTCGCCGCCCTTGATGACGCCGCCGGCGCCACGGTCGCCGTAGCCGAGGTGGGGCGGAATCGTGATCCGGCGTCGGCCACCGACCTTCATCCCGGCCACGCCCTCGTCCCAGCCCTGGATCACCTGACCGGCGCCGAGGCGGAAGTCGAAGGTATCGCCCCGGTCCCACGATGCGTCGAACTGGTTGCCATCGGACCAGGCGACACCGACGTAGTTGACGATCACGTTGTGTCCGGCGGTCGCTTCGGCGCCCTGACCGACGGTGAGATCCTCGACCACCAATTCGGTGGGGGCGTCGCCCTCGGGGATCGACACGGACGGCTTCTGGTCGTCAGGCATGGCCGGCACGCTAGGGACTCGAGCGCAGAGGTCCACCCTGGGCGCCGAGCGCCGGGTCGAGCCGGCCGGTTCGGGCGGCCCAGGACTCGAACCAGATCGTCCCGAGCGGTGGGACCGACGCCAACAACGCCAAGACCACCGTGCGCGTGCCCCAGCCGAGGGTCCGCGCCGCCCACAGGGCGACGGCGACGTACCCCAACACGACCACGCCGTGGACCAGGCCGGTGATCCGCACCCCGGTCTCGTCGCCACTGCCGACGTACTTGACGGCCATCCCGACCAACAGGGCCAGCCAGGTGGCGGTCTCGGCGATGGCGACCCGTTCGAACCACCGGCTGACGGCCGGCCAGTCGGTGACCTCGGGCCGGGCTCGATCGGGCACTCGGAACAGCACCCAGGCAATGCCGATGGCGCCGACCCCCAACAACACACCCCGGAGCCACCAGGCGTCGAAGGCGAGGAAGGCGCTGAGGCTGACCACGAAGCCGATCGAAGCGCAAGCGACCACCTTGGCCCGCCAGGGCATACCCAACCCGGCCCGGTAGTCACGCACCAACGGGCCGACCCCGGGTCGGTCGAGGACCCACTGCTCGAAGCGCGGGCTGCTACGCGAGAAGCACGCCGCCGCCCCGATGAAGAAGACCGTCGTCGGCAGCCCCGGCACGATCACGCCGACGGTGCCCAAGGCGACGGCCAGCCACCCGAGCCCGAACCAGGCTCCACGCCGCAGACGACCGGTCACCGACCCGAGGCTATGGAGTCGAGCCGGTCGGCGAGGCGACCGATC
>JBKEAH010000107.1:0-4904 GCA_047972065.1 Desertimonas sp. | reverse complement strand
GCCACCCTCGTGCGCGAGGCCATCGACCTGGCCTTCCCTGGCGACGTCGATCGAGCGGCGGCCGCCCGGGCGGTGCTGGCCGCGGCGCCGATGCCGGTGCCCGACCCCGAGTCGTTGCGCGCAGAGCTCGACGAGCTGCGGGGCCGACGCTCGTGATCGTTCTCGACACCACGGTGCTGGTGTACGCCGTTGGCGATGACCACCCTCTGCGGACCCCCGCCCAACGTCTGGTCGAGGCGATCGGCGACGGCCTCCCGGCCACCACGACGGTCGAGGTCATCCAGGAGTTCGCGCACGTCCGCGCCCGACGACGTGGGCGTGACGACGCCGGCGCGGTGGCGACGAGCTACGCCGATCTGCTCGGCCCGCTCCTGCGACCGACCGACGCGGATGTCCGTGCGGGCCTCACCCGGTTCATCACCGATGAGGCGCTCGGCGCGTTCGACGTCGTGCTCGTGGCGGCGGCCCTGTCGGCCGAGCACGTCGACACGCTCGTGTCGGCCGATGCAGGATTCCGCGGCATCCGCGGACTCGACGTCGTCGACCTCGCCGACGAGGTGGCCGTCGACCGCCTCATCCGGTCGTAGCGGTTCCCCGGTGTTCTGGCAGCAGATTCGTTCTCTCGCGACCCGACGATCGGGTTCACCTTCGGCAACGACGTCGGCGTCGTCCCGGTGCCGTTCACGATCGACCCCACCCCCGCCCCGCGATCGCCGTCACCCGCCGAGTGACGGCGGCCCGACCGCACGACCGCTCACCGATCGCTGAGCAGCTGGCTGACCCGTGCCGTCTCGTGTTCGGTGGCAGTGCGATCGGCTCTGCGTGCGCCGGTGGGCCAGGTGATCGTCACCTCGACGTCGCAGTACGTCCCCGTGGCGCGCACGACGCACGGACGCGCAGGACGCGGCCGTCACCAAGCCATCCACGTGTGGCAGCGGCATCGGCGATCGTGCGGTCAATGTCGACCGGCACGAGGCGGTCCGCGAGATCCGCCCACCGAGTCGTCGAGCCGACGCCGTGCTGGCGAAGGCTTCCCTGGCCGCCGATCACATCGATCCGCTCCTGTCGGCGGAGCGGGCGTTTGTTTGCATCCGCGGGCTCGCCGCGTTTCGACCAGGCCGCGCGCGAGCGTCAAGCGGTCAGGCCGAGTGTGACGCGCGGTGGACTCGTACGTCGGTGTGACGCGAGAGGACACCGAAGTCGGCGTCGGCGTGCAGGATCTCAGCGCTGGCGCCGAGAGCGACGGCACCGATGAGGCAGTCGATCAGCTTGCGTACCGTCTCGCCGCGTGCCCGGCACGTGCGGTACAGCGAGGCGGCCAGGTCATAGTCGGCCGGCGTGGTCGGCAGCATCGTCGCGCGCCCGAGCAACCCACGTAGTTGCACCAGATGACGTTCGGACCGGGCCCCGGCAAGCAGCTCCATCGAGCCCACGTCACACGTCGCCAGGTCGGCGTCGAGGAGTCGGTCGACGGCACGGCACACCGGTGATCCGGTGTCGCGAAGGAACTCGACCCAGGCCGACGTGTCGACCAGGATCACGCCCGGCTCGACCGCATCTCGTCGAGATCGCCGTCCCAGCCCGAACCGCGCAGGGCGCGCGCCTCAGCAAGACCGAGGGGTTCACCGGCCACCCGACGCAACGCCAGGTTCACGGCGTCCCGCTTGGTGGCGAGCCCGAACCGTTCCATCACCCGCTGGCAGGACTCCTCGTCGATGTCGATGTTGGTGCGTGCCATACACCAATGATACCCATGCGCCGCGGCTCGGCGACGATCGACAACGGTGCCCGTCGCGGCGACCCGTGAGAGCGCCAGCGAGCTGATCAGCGGGCGGCGACTGACCCGATCACGAGCACGCAGGGGCTGGGGAGGCGGTCGGCGACCGCGAGGTCGGCGACGGTGCCGGTGAGGGTTCGCTGGGTCGGCCGGCCGGCGTCGATGAGCGCGGTGGCCGGGGTGGCGGAGTCCATGCCGCCGGCGAGGAGTCGACGGGCGATCTCCGGGCCGGTCGACGCACCCATCAGCACGACGAGCGTGCCGCGGCCGGCCGCCAGGCGGTCCCAGTCGTGCTCGCCCTCGACCAGGTGCCCGGAGACGATCGTCACCTGGGCGCTGACGCCGCGCTCGGTCACCGAGATGCCCGCCAGCGCCGGCGCCGACAGCGCGCTGCTGACGCCCGGCACGACCTCAACCTCGAAACCGGCGTCGTGGGCGGCGTCGACCTCCTCCTGGCCACGCCCGAACACGAACGGGTCGCCGCCCTTCAACCGCACCACCCGCCGGCCGGCGGCGTGATGGGCGACCAGCAACTGCTCGATGTGACGCTGGCTGCTGCCGCCACCCTTGAACTTGCCGACGTCGATGAGCTGGGCCCCGCGACGGGCCAACGCCAGCACACGGGGACCGGCCAGACGGTCGTAGAGGACCACGTCGGCGTGGGCCAACAGCTCGGCCGCCCGGCGGGTCAGCAGATCGGGATCGCCCGGCCCGGCGCCGACCAGCGCCACCCACGGCCGCGCCGTCACGTCGACACGATGTCGATGGCTCGGGCGGGCCATCGACGGGCCGAACCCGCACGCCCGCAGCACGTCAACGTCCACCATGTCACTCGTCACGTCCTCGCTCCCTTGGTGATGCGCACGGCGCACTGCTTGTAGTTGGGCTCACGGCTGATCGGATCGAACTCGTCGATCGTCAACCGGTTGGCGCAGCGGTCGTCCCAGTGGAACGGGATGAACACCTCGCCGGGGCGGACGATCGTCGTGACGCGGGCCCGGATCGAGTCGATCACCCCGCGCCGCGACGCGACCGACACCCAGTCCCCCGAGGCCACGCCGAGCGAGGCCGCGTCCTCGGGGTGGATCTCGACCCACGCCTCGGGCGCCAGCCCTTCGAGCACGGCGATGCGGCCGGTCTTGGTGCGGGTGTGCCAGTGCTCGACGGTGCGGCCGGTGTTGAGCAGCAGCGGGAACTCGGGCCGGGGGGCGTCGCTGATCGGGATCGGCTCGACCGGGCGCACCAGCGCCTTGCCGCCCGGGCGGTGGAACGTGAGGTCGGTGTACAGCCGCGGGGTCCCAGAGGGCTGCGTCGCCTCGTCACCCAGCCGGTGCGGCCACTGGATGCCGCCGACGGCCTCGATGGCGCCCCAGGTCATCCCGCTGTAGTCGCACGGTCGGCCGGCCGACACCCGCCGCCATTCCTCGAACGCGTCCTGCGGACCACGCCAGCCCGGGAACAGCTCATCGGCACACCCCCATCGCTCGGCGACGGCGACGACGATGTCGAAGTCTGAGCGGGCCGAACCGGGCGGGTCGACCGCCTTGCGCACCCGTGACACCCGCCGTTCGCTGTTGGTCATCGTGCCGTCCTTCTCGCCCCACACCGCGGCGGGCAGCACGACGTGGGCCAGCTCGGTGGTCGGGGTCTCGAATCCGTCCTGCACGACGAACAGATCGAGCGCACCGAGCGCGAACTCGAGCACCTCACGGTTGGGGTAGGAGACGACCGGGTTGGTGCCGATCACCCACAGCCCCTTGATCCGCCCGGCGACGACGCCGTTGATGATGTCGGGGTAGGCGCCGCCGCGCTCGACCGGCAACCGGTCCTCGGGCACACCCCACAACGCCGCCAGCTCGGCGCGCGCCGCGGGGTCGTCGTAGGCGCGGTAACCGGGCATCGACGCCGTGAAACCCGACTCGCGGGTGCCCATCGCGTTGCATTGGCCGGTGATCGAGAACGGTGCCGCTCCCGGCTTGCCGATGTTGCCCGTCAGGAGCGCGAGGGTGTTGATCAGCGTGACGGTGTCGGTGCCCTGCACCGAGTGGTTCACGCCCATCGTCCAGGCCATCAGGCATCGCTCGGCGCCGGCGATCGTGCGCGCCGTGGCCCGGATGTCGTCGGCGGCGATACCGCTGGCATCGGCGGCCTGCTCGACGCTCCACCCCTCGAGCTGGGCGACCAGCTCGTCGAGACCCTCGACGTGCCCGGCCAGCGCATCGAGGTCGACCAGCGCCTCGTCGAGTAGCACCTTGATGATCCCGTTGAGCAGGGCGATGTCGCCGCGAGGGGCGACCGGGAGGTGCACGTTGGCGACCATCGCCGTCTTGGTGACGCGAGGGTCGACGACGATCAGGTGTTGGCCGCCGCCGACGACACGGGGCGCCAGCAGTGGGTGGTTGTCGGCGATGTTGGCGCCCCACAGCACGACGACGTCGGCGAGCTCGAAGTCCTCGTAGCTCCCCGGTGGGCCGTCGGCACCAAAGCTGACCTTGTAGCCCGACACGGCGCTGGCCATGCACAAGGTGGTGTTGCCGTCGTAGTGGCGCAGCCCCATCCCGAGCCGGGCGAGCTTGCCCAGCGCGTAGAACTCCTCCGTGAGCAACTGACCGGTCGACAGGATCGCCACCGACTCGGGCCCGTGCCGCTCGATGATCGCGCCGAACCCGTCGACCATCCGGTCGAGCGCCTCGTTCCACGTCGCCGGGTGACCGTCGACCAGCGGCGTGTGCAGCCGCCCGTCGGCGTGGATCATCAGGTGCTCGGAGAGACCCTTGGGACACAGCCGACCCCGGTTGACCGGGTGGTCGGGATCGCCCTCGACGGCGACCGCCCGGCCGTCGCGCACCCCGAGGCGCATGCCGCACCCCACCGAGCAATAGCCACAGGTGGTCTTCACCCACCGGTCCACGGCCCGGCTGGCCGACACCGGACCGCGCCCGGGCTCATCGACGTACGTGTATCGGTCGCCGCCGTGGTCGACCCCGAGCAGGCGCTCGACCCGGCTGCGCACCCCGGTGATCAACCCGCTCATCGGGCGCTCCCGGCGGCGCCCCGCCAGAACGCGCCCGGCATGTTGAGCGGCACGACGGCGACGTAGAACAGCCAGCGTCCGATCAGCTCGCTG
>JBKEAH010000055.1:0-6004 GCA_047972065.1 Desertimonas sp. | reverse complement strand
GCCGAGACCCCAGAGGCGGCGGCCCCGGACCGCCGGATGCTCAGCGCGGCTCGGTCGCGGTCAGGACCGGACGAGCGCGCCGGGCCGGCCGGTGGGCACGGCCCCGACCGTCGGCCACCTCTCGACGCTCGATCGCCTGCACGACCCGCAACACCGTCAACCCCCCGACCAAGGCGGCGACCGCCCACACGGTGGCGACGAACACCCGGTTCGACACGTCGGTCCCGGCCTGCACACCGTGAACGGTGGCGGACACGAACAGCGGGAAGCTCGCGGCATGCACCGCCCGCCACACCCGACGCGGCAGCCGAGACCGCAACATCGACGTCAGCTGCACCGCCGCCAGCAGGTACATCGCCACCACGCCCCACGCCACAGCCGTCGGCTTCCACGCCGAGGCGAGCGGCACCAACACCTCTGCCGGGCCGAACTCGACATACGAGTCGGCCATCATCGCCACCACGTGCACCCCGGTGAAGATCGTCGCCAGGCCCCCGAGGGCTCGGTGCAGATCGAGCAACCAGTTGGGGCGAACACCGCCGGGCCGAGTCTTGGTCGAGATCGCCAGACCCCAGATCACGGACAACGACAGCAGCGCCCAGCCGACGATGCCGCTCGATCGTGCGATGTACCAGGCCAGTTGTGAGCTCATGACATCCCTTTCGATGTCGTGGACGGCGTCGACGACCGCTCGACGACACCCGGTTTGATGTGGGTCGGCAGCGCTCGGCCACCGAGATAGTCGTGGATCGGGCCGGCGGACGCGACGGTCCCGTCGCAATCGATGCGGACCGCCGCGCAGTCCGGCGGCAGCAGGTCAAACGCCCGCGCCACCCCCCGCAGCACGATCGTCTTGGCGTGGCGCTCGGCCACCTGGCAGCTTCCGGCGATGACGGTCGCCTGCACCACCTCGGTCGTCGAGGGCGCACCGGTCCAGGGATCGATCAGGTGGTGCCGACGCGATCCGTCGGCACCCCACCAGCGACGCCGCGCAGTGGTCGAGGTGGCGATGGCCCCGGCAGCGAGCCCGACGAGCGCCAGGGGCGGTCGAGCCAGCTCGGGAGCCTCGACGGCCACCGTCCATCCGTCGCCACGTGGCCCGACACCGCTCACGCTGACATCGCCACCGAGATTGACGCACGCGCCGTCCGCACCGGAGCGTCGCAGCTCGGCGGCGACCACATCGGCGGCAAGCCCCTTGCCGATGCCGCCCGGTTCGAACCCGGTGCCCAACGGCAACGTGATCGTCGATCCCTCGATCCGGATGTCGGTGCAGGCGATGATCGTCCGGGATGCGGCAGGGGCGACGACGTCGGCGATGCCGGCGACGTTGCGGTCGTAGCCCGCCGACCGCAGCGCGCCGAGCACCGTTGGATTGACCGCGCCGCCGCTGTCGCGCCAGGCCTCAATGGCCGCGGCGACCAGCATGACGGTGTCGGGGTGGACCTCGACGGGCACATTCGGGCGAGCGTTCAGCCGGGACACGTCGCTGTCCGGACGGAATCGACTCCAACGGGCTTCGAGCTCCTCGATGCGGCGCCGTGCCTGCTCGACCAGCATGCCGGGGCCCTCCGGGCCACCGACGACGATGACGTCCACCGAGCTGCCCATGGCCGACCATCTGGCCGCGACCACCGGTCGAGCGGATGGTCCGACGAGCTGTTCGATCGAGCTCGCCATCGCTTACGACCCGCCCGAGGAGGTGTCAGCGTGCTCCGAGACCGGTGCCGGGCTCGCCGACGAC
The DNA here is from genome assembly GCA_047972065.1 of Desertimonas sp. Taxonomy (GTDB): domain Bacteria; phylum Actinomycetota; class Acidimicrobiia; order Acidimicrobiales; family Ilumatobacteraceae; genus JALZMG01. The sequence goes on along the minus strand of JBKEAH010000055.1, from coordinate 4,260 downwards.
GAGTCGTCGGTCGCCGGGCTGGCCGGGTCGTCGTCGGCCGCGGTCGTTGCTGTCGTTGCTGTCGTCGCTGTCGTCGCTGTCGTCGCCGCGACGGTGCTGGTCACCGCCGTCGTCGTCGTGGTCTCGGCGACGGCAACGGCGGGGCTCGTCGCGACGGCTCCCGACTCGGTCGCCGCCCCGTCGGTGACGGCACCGACGGCGAAGAAGCCAGCCAGCGCGGCCGTCGAGGCGAAGCTGCCGGCGGTGGCGATCGCGCGGGCGCGGGCGGCGGGATGTGGGCGGTGTCGACGGTTCATGGGTGGTCCTCCTGGGCGCCACATCGTGAGCCGTCAACCCGTGAGACGTCTGTGAGACTGCTGCGAGGTCCATCGGAGCGTGCCGACCGCGGCGCCCGGCGGATCACGTCGGCACGCCCCGGGTGCTCGAAGGGTGGCTGCAGCCCACATCTGGGGGTGTGACCTCGGGCGTTCGATCGCGCCCAGCTGGCGGTCACCGAGTACGCCTATGAGGTGGCTCATGACCTGATCATTCGCAGCGGCACGGTCGTCGACGGGACCGGCGCCGACCCGTTCACCGCCGACGTTGCCATCGACGGCGACCGCATCAGCGCGATCGGCGATCTCGCCACCGACACCGCCAACCGCGAGATCGACGCGACGGGCCTCGTCGTGTCGCCCGGCTTCGTCGACCTGCACACGCACCTGGACGCCCAGGTGGGCTGGGATCCGCTGCTGACCTCCAGCTCGTGGCACGGCGTGACCACCGTCCTCATCGGCAACTGTGGCGTCAGCTTCGCCCCCGTGGTTCCCGACGACCGCGAGTTCCTCGCCGAGATGATGGAGAGCGTGGAGGACGTCCCCCGCGGCGCCATCCTCGACGGGCTGCCGTGGAGCTGGTCGACGTACCCCGAGTATCTCGACGCGGTGCAGGAGATGGCGCCGGCGCTCAACATCGCCGGGCTCGTCGGGCATTGCGCCGTGCGCTACCACGTGATGGGTGAGCGCTCGCTCAGCGACGAGCCGCCCACGGCCGCCGATCTCAACAGGATGCGCGCCATCGCCGAGGAGTCGATCGCCGGCGGTGCCGTCGGGTTCTCGACCTCGCGCCAGCTCCTGCACGTCGTCCCCGACGGTCGCTGCGTCCCCGTCACGTTCGCCCCGATCGACGAGTACCTGGCCGTCGCCGACGGCATGAACGCCGCCGGCGGTGGCCTGTTCCAGGCCGTCAACGACTTCGCCGGCAAGCGCGAGCACGAGACCGAGCTGCTCACCGAGATGGCCCGGAGCTGTGGTGACGTGCTGTTCTCGGGCGGCGTCGGCAATGGAGACCGCTCGATCCTCGATTCGTTCGGCCGGCTGCTCCACGACGTCAACGCCGACGCCGGGCGGATCACGATGGCCATGCAGACCCGTCCGTCGGGCTCGCTGTGCGGTCTCGCCCAGATCGCCCCGGTGAAGGGCAAGCGGTGGCGGGCCGTGATGGAGTTGCCGACGATCGCCGATCGGGTCGCCGCGCTCAAAGATCCCGAGACCCGGGCCGGACTCGAAGCGGAGGGCCGCGACAAGGGGCTGTGGTACGACCCCCGCCACATCCACCCCCTGGGCACCGCGGACAGCCCCGACTACCACGAGGCCGGCGGCAAATCGGTCGCCGAACTCGCCGAAGACGCGGGCGTGCACCCGGTGACATTGGTGATCGACCGGCTGATCGAGAGCGACGGCCGAGAGCTGTTCAACACCTGGTTCTTCACCCGCAACGTGGAGGCCCTGCCCGAGGCGCTGACCATGGACCACGTGTACCCCGGGCTGGCCGACACCGGGGCACACGCCGGACAGATCTGCGATGCCGACATGAGCACCCACCTGTTGTCGTACTGGCAACGCGACCGGGGCCTGTACTCGCTGGCCGAGGCCGTCCGGCGGCTCACGTCGTTGCCGGCGTCGGTGCTCGGTCTCGTCGAGCGCGGCACGCTCGCACCGGGCCAGCACGCCGACGTCAACGTGTTCGACATCGACCGGCTGGCGTCGCAGCACCCGACCTACGTCAACGACTTCCCCGGCGGTGCCGGTCGCTTCCAGATCGGCGCGACCGGCTACGCCGCCACCCTGGTCAACGGCACGGTCGTCACCGAGCAAGGCACCAACACCGGCGCCCGCCCCGGACAGGTGCTGCGGCAGTTCGCCCGCGGCTGAACGGCGGCCCGACGTCGCCCCCCGACGGCGCCCTCCCAACCTCGCCGGCTCGACGTCCCGCGTGACCTCGAGTTGAGCGGACGAATCGGGGTCCGGCCCCGTGTGGTCCTACGGTCGGCACATGGCCTTCATCACGCTCGCCGTCGACGACGGGGTCGGGACGATCACGATCGACCGACCCGAGAAGAAGAACGCGATCACCTATGCGATGCTCGGCGAGCTCGGCGACTGTCTCGTCGCGGCGAGCGAGGACGATGCGGTCCGCACGGTGGTGCTGACCGGTGTCCCGGGCGCGTTCTGTGCTGGCACCGATCTTTCCGATCTCGACTCGACCCCCGAGGACCAACGTGGCGGGCGTGGCGGCATGTCGATCCTCGACTGCCCCAAGCCGACCGTCGCCGCCATCGACGGCCCGGCGGTCGGGATGGGCGCCGAGTTCGCCTCGATGTGCGACCTCCGAGTCGCCAGCGACCGGGCCCGGTTCGGGTGGGTGTTCGTCCACCGCGGGTTGGTCGCCGACACCGGCGCCGGCACGTGGCTGCTCCCTCGGCTGATCGGCTACCAGGCGGCGTCACGCCTGCTGTTCGCCGGCGACATCGTCGATGCCACCACCGCCTCGGAACTCGGCTTCGTCCACGAGGTGACCACGCCCGACGAGACGCTGCCACGGGCGCAGGCGATCGCCGCGTCGTTCGCTGCCGGTTCGCCGTTCGCAGTGCGCGAGACCAAGCGACTGCTGCGCGAGGGATTGAGCCGAGGTTGGCCCGAACACGTCATCGACAACCGGGAGACGATGGCCCGCTGCTTCGCCAGCGACGACCATCGTGAGGGGGTCGCCTCCTTCCTCGAGCGGCGCGAGCCGAACTTCACCGGCCGCTGACCACCGCTCCACCCCATCGAGGGCTGAAGCGCAGACGAGGGTCGAGGGCACCACAGTGGTGCGCCGAACCCTCGTTGGTCGAGTCCGGCTCGGCCGGCCACGACGGACGCCGTCATACCGTCGCCCGGTGGGTTCGTCAGGCCAGCGAGAGCTCTTCGTCGAGGTAGGCCTGGCGGCACCTGGCCCGTTGCAGCTTGCCCGACGACGTCTTGGGCAGCGTGCTCGGCGTCACCAGCATCACGTCGCGCGGCGGAAGGCCGCAAACCTCGAGGGTGCGGTGGTGGATGGCGTGGCGCAGCGCCCCCTGTTCGTCACCGTCGGTGAGCTTGGTCTCGGCCACGACGACCACGCTCTCCTTGCCCTTGTAGCCCTCCATACCGAAGGCGATCACGTTTCCGGCGCGCACGCCGCCGATGGCACCGACCGCTCGCTCGATGTCCTCGGGGAACACGTTGCGGCCACCGACGATGATCACGTCCTTGATCCGACCGCACAGCACCAGCTCGCCGTCGAGCAGGTAGGCGAGGTCGCCGGTGCACAGCCAACCGTCGTGGAAAAGCGCCGCGGTGGCCTCGGGCGCCTCGTAGTAGCCGGGGGTCACCGAGGTGCCACGGATCAGCAGCTCACCGACGTGACGATCGGGGCGGTCCTCGAAGGTGTCGGAGTCGACGACCCGGAACTCGAGTCCGGGCACGGCCTTGCCCAGCAGCGGCAGGCGACGCACGGCGAGCGCGTACTCATCGGGATCGTCGACCTCGACGTGTTTGGCGACGCGGTCTCGTTCGAGCACCTCGCGATCGACGTCGTCGGTGACCAACCCACGGCGCCGGGGCGGGAACGACCCGGCGATCGCCGTCTCCGCCATGCCGAACGCCGGGAACACCCCACCGGCGCTGAACCCGAACGGCTCGGCGGCGGCGACGAACGCCTCGACGGCGTTTGGGTCGACCGGCTCGGCACCCGACAGGGCCAAACTGAGCGAGGACAGGTCGAGGTCCTTGGCTCGCCGCAGGGCACGGGTGGCCAACACCCAGGAGAAGTTGGGGCCGGCCGTGGCCGTGCCGCGGTGGTCGGAGATCCAGCGCATCCAGTTGCCCGGGTGGGCGAGGAAGTCCTGCGGCGCCGCCTGCACCAGCCCGATCCCGCTGGTCATCGGCAGGGCCAGACAACCGACGAGGCCCATGTCGT
>JBKEAH010000040.1:0-2770 GCA_047972065.1 Desertimonas sp. | reverse complement strand
GGGTCGTCACCGTCTACGGCGCCACCGTGGACCGCGAGTACCTCCACTTCGTCGAGACCCACGTCGTCGCCGAGGCCGCCCTCGTGGACGATCTCGGGCTGGTGCGCTCGCACCTCGGCGTGGCCACCGTCGAGGTCGCCGTCACCCTCGACGTGCGGGCCGAGCTGGCCCGCAAGCGGGCGGCGATCGCCGCCCACGCCAGCCAGATCCCCGAATCGGCCAGCGTGCTGCAACTCCCCGCCGACCACTTCGCCGACGTGTACGGCTGGGAGTGGTACGTCCGATGGGGGCCACCCGGCGTGCTCGAACGCCTCGTGGCCGGCGGTGGCGACGGCGGGTGATCAGCCGGTGGCGTCGACCAGGCAGAGCTGAGCGGCGAAGTACCCGGTGAGCACCTCGCCCGTCGCCGCGTACACGATCGAGTCATCGCCGACGATCAGCGCGCTCATCCTGTCGCCCGAGAACACGACACCGGCGGGCAGACGATCGAGCCCGTCGGTCAACTCGGCGCTGATCGGCCACTCGTCCATCGTCGCGAGGGCGTCGGCCGCGGTGGCCACCGCGGTCGCCGGATCCTCGGTTCGCGTCGGGTTGAAGTACCGATCCAGCCAGGCGCACGCCGCCCGGTGTTGGAGCTCACCCGCCAGGTTCAGGCGGTCCTGCACCAGGGTGCCTCCCGTCGACGGCACGAGCGAGAAGTCATCGGGGACCGGGACACCGCTGAGCAGGTCGTTCACGACGTGGTCCCTCGTCTCGGGGGTGACGACGCGGTCGGGCAACAACGCCCACCAGCCGGTCTCGTCGGCCGAACCGATGGCCTCCAGCAGCTCGCTGAACTCGGCGACGTCGAGCGCACCGTCGGAGGACGGGTCGATCGGCATGGTCTGGACCGACACGCTCGAGCGTTCCCAGTTCAGGATCGCCATCGGCCCGTCCGTGGCGACCGGTTCGAGCGCTCCCGACGCCACCGCGTCGGCGAGGGCTTCGTCGAGCAGCGGCCCGCCCACCAGCAACCGGTCGTCGCCGGAGTCGCCCGCGCTCGCCGTCACCGTCGGGGTGCGCTGCTGCGCACCCGGGGCGAACTCGGCCAGCACACCGTCGCCGACCAGCGCGCCGTCGGCGATCAGCGAGCGGATCTCGTCGGCGTCGTAGAAGGGTGCCGGCTGGAAGACGTCCACGGGTTCACCGAGCAGGGTGGCCGAACCGACCTTCGTCGCGCCATCCAGGGCGCGGTCGGCTCCCGCGACGTCGCGGCGGGCCCAGCCGACCACCAGCAGCTGCCCATCACGCTGGAAGCTGATCCAGCCGTCGGTCGTCGAGTCTTCGTTGGCCGACACGACCTCCCACCCTTCGCCGATCAACGGTCGCGGCGGCCAGGTGAGATCGCCGATCGAGCGGGTGAGCTCGGGCACGCCGACGGCCACGGTGCTGGTGGCCGCGACGATCGTCGCATCGGCCGGTGCGGTGGCCGGTGACGGCGTCGATGCGTCGGCGACGGTGGCGGGCGGTTGGGGCCGACGTTGGCCGATCGCCAGCCCGGCGATCAGCAGCGCCGTGGCGGCGACCGAGCCCACCAGCAGGACCCCCGGTCGGGCCCGCCGTGCCGAACGCCGGCCGGCGGGCGCACCGTCGGCGACGAGCGGGTCGCCGGGAACGCGGCGGCCCGCGACGCCGGGCCCGGGGGCTCGGGACCCCGTCGCGCGTGATCCGCCCGCGGTGGCGGTGCGGACCACCGCATCGAGGTCGGCCACGACGAGGACCTGGCTGGCCCGCTGGTCGAGGGTGGCGCTGAGTCGGGCTTCGATGTCAGTCATCGAGGGCCTCCTTCATTCGGTCGAGCGCTCGGCGGATCCACGGTCCGATCGAGCCCGGGGGACATTCCATGTGTGCGGCGATCTCGGCCTGGCTGAAGCCGCCGTAGTACCGCAGCACCACGGCCAGCCGTTCGTTGAGCGGCAGCTCGCTCATGACGTCCCACAAGACGTCGTGAGCCGGTTGGTCACCGACCGACGCGAGCTGCTCGAGTGCCCGCCGTTCCCGACCGGCTCGTCGCCATCGGTCACGACAGCCGTTGATCACGCTGCGGTACAGGTAGGAGCGGGGTTCGTCGAGCGTCGACCAGCGTCGGTAGGCGCCGGCGAAGGCGTCGTGAACCACATCGTTGGCCTCGGCCGCCGAGCCGAGCACGAGCGCGGCATGGCGAACCAGCCCGTCGATCTCACGCTCGTAGACCTCGGCAAAGGTCGTATCGACCGTGCTCGTCACCTCGATGTCGTGTGCCTGCACACCGGTACCACGTCCCAGAGGCCCAGATTGATACACGGCGGCGCCGATCGCGGATCCCGTTCGGTCGTCGCGCTGTCACCTCTACGCTGAACCGATGCGCCCCGCCGTCGAGCTCCGTGCGCCGGCCGTCCGTCCGGGCCCGGAATCCAGGGCCCCTGCGCCCCGATGAAGCACCTGCTCGCCACCAACGACTTCCCACCCAAGATCGGGGGCATCCAGTCGCTGCTGTGGGAGTGGTGGCGTCGGCTGCCGCCCGATCGCTTTGCCGTGCTGACCAGCCCGTATCGGGGCGCCGCCGAGTTCGACGCCGAGCAGGCGTTTCGGGTGGAGCGCACCCGGGAGCCGGTTCTGCTGCCCCATCCGTGGATGGTCCGCCACATCGACCGGCTGGCCGCCGAGGTCGGTGCCGACCTGGTGGTCCTCGACCCGGCCATCCCGCTGGGCTTGGTCGGGCCGTCGCTGGCGTTGCCCTATGACGTGGTGC
>JBKEAH010000009.1:0-12834 GCA_047972065.1 Desertimonas sp. | reverse complement strand
TTTGCGCTCATGCACGGCGCCGTCGACGGACAGATCTTCGCGTTGTACGTGATCGCGGTGGCCGCCGCCGAGGTCGGTGTCGGTCTGGCGATGGTGCTGCTCGTCTACCGAAACCGGCGCTCCATCGCGCTCGACGAGCTCAGTGAGATGAGGGGTTAGGCCGTGCTTGCGTTGTCCTCCGGCTGGTTCCTCGACCACGCGTGGCTGATCCCGCTCATCCCGGGGATCGGCTTCTTCCTGATCATCCTGTTCGGCAAGCGGATGCCGATGAAGGGTTCCGAGATCGGTCTCGCCTCGATGGCGGCATCGCTGGTGCTCGCCACCGGCACCGCCGTGCAGTGGATGTCACGGGTCGACTCGGGCCACAGCACCGAACACGCCCGTTCGCTGATGTCCAACGTCGTCGGCGCCGGGCGCGCCGTGATGACCGCCGAAGGTGTCGACGGTGGTGGCTTCATCGAGCCCGTCGTGCGCTCGTGGACCTGGTGGCAGAACGCCGGGTTCGAGCTGACGATCGGCCAACACATCGACGGGCTGTCGGTGATGCTGCTGTGGCTCGTCGCGTTCATCTCGTTGCTCGTGCAGGTCTTTTCGCTCGAGTACGTCCGCGGCGACCGGCGCTACACCCACTTCTTCGCCGCCCTCACCCTCTTTTCGGCCGGCATGCTCGTCATGGTCCTCGCCGAGAACATGGTCCAGCTGATCCTCGGCTGGGAGATCATGGGGCTCTGCTCGTTCATGCTGATCGGGCACTGGTGGGAGGAAGAGGCCAACAGCCGGGCCGCGCTCAAAGCGTTCTTCACCGTCCGCGTCGGCGACATGGGCCTGCTGGTCGGCACCGCGATCATCTACTTCTCGGCCAACGACTGGACCCAGGAGCACCTCGGCGTCAGCGGCTTCAGCATCGAGGGGATCTCCGCCTGGGCGATGTCGGGCGAGGCCGGGACGACGGCGCTCCTGTGGGGGTCGGTGGCCCTGTTCATCGCCTGCATCGGCAAGAGCGGTCAGTTCCCCCTCCACACCTGGTTGCCCGACGCGATGGCCGGTCCGACCCCCGTGTCGTCGTTGCTGCACAGCTCGACGATGGTCGTCGCCGGCGTCTTCCTGGTCGCCCGGCTCTACCCGGTGTTCTGGGAGGGCATGTCGATCGGCGACACCAACGTCAACTTCATCGTCGTGATCGCGGCGATCACGATCGTGATCTCCGGGCTGCTCGCCTTCGTGCAGAACGACATCAAGAAGGTGCTGGCGTACTCGACGGTCGGCCAGCTGGGCTACATGATGCTCGGCCTCGGGGCCGGTGCCTGGCTCCCCGCCGTGTTCCACATCTTCACCCACGCCTTCTTCAAGTGCTGCTTGTTCCTGTGCGCCGGTTCGGTCAGCCACTCGGGCTCCCATCACAGCTTCGACATGAAGGCCGACATGGGCGGCCTGGCCAAGAAGATGCCGATCACGGCCGGGGCGTGGATCATCTCGTCGCTGGCCCTGGTGGGCATGTTCCCCTTCGCCGGGTTCTTCTCGAAGGACGAGATCATCGACAACGTCGGGCACAACGGCTACACGCTGTTCATGTGGATCGCCCTCGGCGGTGCCGCTTTGACCGCCGCATACACGGTGCGGGCCACCTACCTCACATTCTTCGGTGAGCCCCGCGGTGCCGCCGCCGGCGAGCATCATGACGAGCACGACGCCCACGCCGACGATCTCGATGACGGGGCGCTGGCCGCCGCCCACACCGCCGGCGACCCCGAGCCCGAGGTCTACCAGGAGGACATCCTCGAGGCCGAGGACCTGGCGATGGCGCACGCCGACGGTCACGACGATCACGGTCACGACGAGCACCACGGTCCGCACGAGTCGCCCAAGCTGATCCTGGTGCCGATCGTCATCCTGGCCTTCCTCGCCGTCGCATCCGGCTTCACCAACGCCGTGCCCTTCGGCATCCACGAGTTCTCGCACTACGTCGAGCCCGTCGGCACCGAGGTCGTCATCGACGATGCCCACCCCGCCGCCGAGGCGAACACGACCGAGGGCGGCGCGTCCGAGGGCGAGGGCTTCGCCGCCGGCGCCACCACCGGTGCCGACCTGTCCGCCTACCGGGACGCCGGCGCCGATGTCCCGGCCACCGAGGAGGGCGGCGAGGCGGCCGAAGGCGACGAGAGCCACGCCACCGGGTGCGGCCACGAGACCCCGGCCGATGGCACCGTCTGCTACTTCCCGGCGGTCAGCCACGCCGAGTTCAAGTGGTCCAAGGCGGCGCTGTCGCTGGGCATCGTCGGGGTGTCGCTCGTGGTCGCCTGGGGGGCCTGCGTCGCGCTGTACCAGCGTCGCCAGCGTCCGCTGTACGGCCTCACCGAGCGCTTCGCCCCGGCCCGGGCCGGCTATGCCTTCCTGGCCAACAAGTACTACCTCGATGCCTTGTACGAGAACGTGATCGTCCGGGCCGTCGCCCACCCGATCGCCCAAGCGGCCTACTGGATCAACCAGCACGTCATCGATGGCATCGTCAATGGCGTCGGGCGGCTCGGGGTCCGGCTCGGTCGCTTCGTCTATCGCTTCGTCGACCAAGGAGCCGTCGACGGCGTCGTCAACGGCTCGGGCGCCGTGGCGTCGGGTACCGGCGAGGCGCTCCAACCCGTCCAGTCCGGGAAGATCAACCAGTACGGTGCGCTCCTCTTCGGTGCCGCCGCCGTCGCTGCCGTCGTCCTCGTGATCGTCAACGTGTGAGGCACAACCACCGCCATGCAAACCATCACTGATCAGAACTGGCTGCTGACGGCCGGGACCTTCGCCCCGATCGTCGGGGTGTTGGTGATGCTCTTCATCCCGCGGGACGAGGAGCAAACCCACAAGCAGATCGCATTGGTCACCGCGGCGGCGACCTTCGCCCTGCACATCTACACGATCACCCAGTTCGACTTCGACCGATCCGGGGCGCTGCAGTTCTTCGTCAACGCCGAGTGGATCGAGGCCATCCGTTCGAACTACGCCATCGGACTCGACGGCATCAGCCTGCCGCTCTACGTGTTGTCGAGCTTCATCACGCTGCTGGTGATCATCTACACCTGGGACAACATGCCCGAAGCGGGCAACCCGAAGGCGTTCCTGATCCTCATGCTGGTGCTGCAGACGGGTATGGCGGGCACCTTCGTCGCCCAGGATCTGATCCTCTTCTTCGTCTTCTTCGAGGTCGTCCTGTTGCCGATGTACTTCATGATCGGCGTCTGGGGTGGCGAGCAACGCCAGTACGCCTCGCTGAAGTTCTTCATCTACACGATGTTCGGCTCGGCGTTGATGTTGGTCGCCTTCCTGGCGCTCTTCTACAAGGCCGGCGGTGAGAGCTTCGGTTTCCTCCACTTCCTCGAGGTCGCCCAGACCACCGAGATCGCCCGCACCACCCAGATCTGGATCTTCGCCGGCATGTTCATCGGGTTCGCGGTCAAGGTGCCGATGTTCCCGTTCCATACCTGGCTGCCCGATGCCCACACCCAGGCGCCCACCCAGGGCTCGGTCATCCTGGCCGCCATCCTCTTGAAGCTCGGCACCTATGGCTTCGTGCGCATCGCCATCCCCTTCCTGCCCGAAGGGGCCAAGGCCTGGGCGCCGGTCATCGGCATCCTCGCCGTCATCGGCATCATCTACGGGGCGTTGTGCTGCCTCGCGCAGACCGACATGAAGCGGCTCATCGCCTTCTCATCGGTCGCCCACATGGGCTTCGTGATGCTGGGCATCTCGACGCTCACCCCGTTCGGGATCAACGCCGCCCTGTTCGGAATGGTCGCCCACGGTCTGATCACCGGGATGCTGTTCTTTCTGGCCGGCTCGGTCAAGCACCGCTACCACACCTTGGAGATCAAGCGGTTGTCGGGTCTGTTGATCCAGATGCCGCGCCTGGGTTGGATCCTCGGATTCAGCGCCATGGCCAGCCTCGGTCTGCCCGGGCTCGCCGGGTTCTGGGGCGAGTTCCCGGCCATCCTGGCCGCCTACAACCCGTTGGAGGCGGCCGATCTGTCCAAGCCGCTGTTCCGCACCCTGATGGTGATCGCCGCCCTCGGCACGGTGTTGGCCGCCGCCTACCTCCTGTGGCTGTACCAGCGCACCGCCTTCGGCCGGCCCAACCCCGAGTTCGTGACCGACCACAAGCCGTCGGGCCATGCCACCACGCACGCGGTCGGCGCCGCGGTCAACGATGACCCTGCCGCCCACGGCGACGAGCACCACGACGAGGTCGACATCCACGACGTCACGACCAGCGAGTGGTTGGCCTGGACCCCGATGCTGGTGTTGATCGTCGTGCTCGGCGTCTACCCCCAGTTCCTGTTCAAGATCTTCGATCCCGGTGTGACCGACATGGTCGGACGCCTGTCGTCGTACTTCGGAGGGTGAGACGTCATGTCGTTCCCCGGCCACCCAGGCCGATCGTGGCCGCTCACACCCTGGCGCTCGTTCGATCGCAACGGTGGTGAGGCATGATCGGGCTTTTGGCACAGGCGACCGAGTGGGTCGCGCCGGCCGTCGACTGGCACGCGCTCGCCCCCGAACTGATCCTGATCATCGGGATCAACGTCGTCTTGGCGACCGACCTGCTGCTTGACAACTCCAAGCAGTGGGCGACCGCGTCGCTGACCGGCTTCGTGCTGCTCGGTGCGTTCATCCCCGTCGTGACGCTCGCCGTCATCGGCGATGACGTTCGGTCGCTGTTCGATGGCCGCTACGTCATCGACGACTTCTCGCTGGTGCTCAAGGCACTGTTCCTGCTGACCGCCTACGTGGTCGTGTTGATGAGCCAGACGTCGCTGGAAGAGGGGCACTACTACCAGGGCGAGTTCTACGTCCTGTTGCTGTGCAGCGTGCTCGGCATGGTGATGATGACCTCCAGTCGTGACCTGGTCAGCGTGTTCGTCGCCCTCGAGCTGCTGTCGATTCCGGCCTACATGTTGGCGGCCTGGCGCAAGCGCGACACCAAATCCAACGAGGCCGGGTTCAAGTACTACCTCCTCGGCGTGTTCGCCAGCGCCGTGCTGCTGTACGGCATGAGCCTGTTGTTCGGCGAGACCGGCACGACCCGGCTGACCGACATCGGCGCGGCCCTCGCCGGGCGCGAGCTCAACGGCATCATCGTGATCGGTGTCGCCTTCGTGGTCGCCGGGTTTGCCTTCAAGGTGTCGGCGGTGCCGTTCCACACGTGGGCCCCCGACACCTACCAGGGTGCCCCGACCCCGGTCACCGCCTTCCTGTCGGTCGCGTCCAAGGCCGCCGGGTTCGTGGCGCTGATCCTGGTCATCTTCCTGGCCTTCCCGACCGTCGACGACGTCTACGGCCCGCTGGTGTGGGTCCTGGCCGCGTTGACGATGACGATCGGCAACCTGATCGCGCTCCGCCAGACCAACATCGTGCGGATGCTGGCCTACTCCAGCGTCAGCCAGGGTGGGTTCATCCTGATGCCGCTGGCGTTCTCCAACACCGACGCCGCGCCCGAGGTGATGCGGGCCGTGGTCGTGTACCTCCTGGTGTACGGGTTCACGAACCTCGGTGCGTTCGCGGTGGTCATCGCGGTGTCCCGGAAGACGCGCAGCGGCGAGATCTCCAGCTTCGGCGGGTTGATCGGCTACGCCCCCGGCCTGGCGGTGCTGATGACGCTGTTCCTCGCCTCGCTCGCCGGCATCCCACCGCTCGGCGGCTGGATCGCCAAGTTCAACGCCTTCCGCGCCGTGCTGGAAGCCGGCTCGGGCGCCGCCTACGTGCTGGCCATCATCGGCGCCGTCAACACCGCCATCGCGGCCGCCTACTACCTCCGGGTGATGCGCGAGATGTGGATGCGCGAGGCGCCCGACGGTGACACCACGCCGGTGGTGACGCCGCCGCCGATCGCCGCCGCGTTGGCGATCACCGGCCTCGGCACGCTGGTGCTCGGCGTGCTGCCGGGCCTCGTGATGCGCTTCGCCGATCTCGGCGACCTCGCCGGCGCGGTCGTTGGCTGACGGTCGTCCCGACGCGGTCGGCCCCGCCGGCGAGGCCATCCGCCGCGCGATCGCCGGCGCCGGTGGGCGGATCACGTTCCAACGGTTCATGTCGATGGCGCTGTACGGCACCGACGGGTTCTATGCCGGCGGTGGCCGCGCCGGTCGGCGCGGTGACTTCCTGACCTCGCCGGAGGTCGGTCCGCTGTTCGGTGCCGTGTTGGCCCGCTATCTCGACGCGGTGTGGGACGAGTTGGGCCGACCGGCGCCGTTCGACGTCGTCGAGGTCGGTGCCGGTCCCGGCACCCTGGCCCGGACGATCCAGGCGGCACGCCCGGCCGTCGCCGCGGCCGGGCGCTATCTCGCGGTCGAGACCAGCGCCGCGCAGCGGGCCCGCCACCCCGAGGGCGTCATCTCGCTCGCCGAGCCGCCCGCGGTCGACGTCGCCGGCGTCGTGCTGGCCAACGAGCTGCTCGACAACCTCCCGTTCCGACTCGTCGTGTTCGACGGGGCCTGGCGTGAGGCGATGGTGGCCGACGACGGCGGCCGGTTGGTCGAGGTGCTCGGGCCTCCGCTGGCCGACGTGCCGGCGGTGTTGCCAACCACGGCCCCACTCGGGGCGCGGGCCGCGCTCCAGGAGGCGGCGAGCGAGTGGGTCACCGCGGCGAGAGCGCTGCTGCCACGGGGTCGCGTGCTGGCCATCGACTACACCCGGCCGACGACGTCGGTGATGTCGGCGACGCCATGGCGTGAATGGCTGCGCACCTATGCCGGGCATCGGCGTGGCCGGCACTACCTCGCCGACCCAGGCGGTCAGGACATCACCGTCGATGTCGCGCTCGATCAGTTGCCGCACCCGGACCGTCGGCTCGATCAGGCCGCGTTCCTGCGGCGTTGGGGGATCGAGGGGTTGGTCGCCGAGGGGAACGCGGTGTGGGCGGAGCGGGCGGCGTCGCCCGATCTGCGCGCCCTGACGATGCGCAGCCGGGCCCGCGAGGCGGAGGCCTTGCTGGACGTGGCCGGACTCGGCGGCTTCGACGTGCTGGAATGGTCGGTGTGACGGACCGGGCCGACGGCGCTGAGGAGTCCGGCGAAGCTGGCGACGAGCCCGTGGCGCCCGACGCCGAGCGGCACGAGCCCGCGGCCGACGCCGTGCCGTCCGACGGCGACGAGGCGATGTCCGCGGTGGCGCCGCGTTGGCGCGTGTGGTGGGCCGGCCGCGACCGAGCCCGGCTCACCTTGGGGGCGGCGATGGTGGTGGCGCTGGCCGTCGCCGCGCTGGCCGGTCTGCGTCTCGTCGGCATGCTCGTCGATGACGAGGCCAGCGCCGCCGGCGACCCGGCGTCGGGTCCGGTCGGCGCGATGGTGCCGGGCGTGTTCGCGTTCGCGGAGGCGCCGGCCAGCCCGGGTGCGGCGGAGGTGGTCGCCGGGTTGCGCGCCGGGCGCGACGACGTCGCCGCCGACACGTCGGTGGCGGCGCTGTGCGCGGCCGTCGCCATCGACGCGCCGGTCGAGGTCTCCGGGCGTTGGGAGCGCGATGGCGCCGAGGTGGCGTCGACCGCCAGCACCCAGCTCGCGGCGCCAGGGTTCGCCGACTGCATCGACGCCGGCGGGGAGGATCTTCCCAACGGCACCTACCAGTTCGTCGTCACCGATCCCGACGGGAACACGTCGGCACCCGGGACGGTCGTCATCGGCGCCCCAGTGGTCGCCCAGACCATCGTCAACGACGGTGACGAGCCGTGGTGTGGACTGCGGATCGCGCCGCTGTCGGCGTCCTTCTTCACCTGGTACGACGCGACGGCGTCGCCGATCATGCCGGGCACCGGCATCACCGTCGCGATGGCCGACGTCCGCCAGTCCCTCGAGGTCGTCGGTTGCGGCGGCAACGAGGTCATCGAGCAGGCACAGTTCCGCCCCGCCGCCGACATGGCGCGATCGGTCGGCTGAGCACGCCGGGCGAGCGATCCCGCGACATCCATCACGCCGGACCGTTCGCGCCGGCCACGGGTGCGTTGGGCGTCGTCAGGTCGATATCTGACGGTGCGGCGCGTCGGCCGGGGTCGACCGGGCATCGCCGAGCGAAGGCGCGAGCGCGGCCAGACTCTCGGTTGGTGATCGTCGATTGCGGGATCTACACCGATGGGGGCCGGCGCGCCGGGCCGGTCGACCCGGCCGACGCTCTCGCGGAGGCCCGTGACATCGACGGCTGGGTGTGGCTGGTGCTCCGCGCCCCGGAGCGGTCCGAGCTCGATGCGGTGGCGACGTCGTTCGGGCTCCATCCACTCGCCGTCGAAGACGCCGTGCACCCGCATCAGCGCCCCAAGCTCGAGCGCTACGGCGACAGCCTGTTCCTCGTGCTCAAGCCTGCTCGCTCTGCCGACCTCGATGAGGGGGTGGAGCTCGGGCAGATCATGGTGTTCGTCGGTGACAGGTTCGTCGTGTCGGTGTGGCACGGGGCGGCGCGTGAGCTGAGCGACGTGTGCGACCGGGTGACCGAAGCCGTCGCCACCCGACCGTGTGGCGTCGCCGACGTGCTCCACGCCATCGCCGATCAGGTCGTGGACGACTACGAGACGGTGATGCGTGGGCTCGATCACGACATCGATCAGATCGAGCACGCGGTGTTCGCCGACCCGCGCCGCCGTCATGCCGAGCGGATCTTCCGTCTGAAGCGAGAGGTGCTCGACTTTCGGCGCGCCGTCGAGCCGTTGGAGGGGCCGATGGAGCAACTGGCGGTCGGCGACGAGCTGCTCGACGCGCGGTCGCGGCCCTACTTCCGGGACGTCCACGACCACTCGCTGCGTGTCGCCGATCGACTGCACGCCGTCGACGCGCTGCTCGACAGTGCCCTCCAGGCAAACGTCGCCCAGGTAGGGATGCAACAGAACGAGGACATGCGCAAGATCTCGGCCTGGGCCGCCATCCTCGCCGTGCCGACCATGATCGCGGGCATCTATGGCATGAACTTCGAGCACATGCCCGAGCTGCGGTGGCTCAGCGGCTACCCGCTCGCGCTGGTGCTGATGGTCCTGTGCTGTATCGGTCTCCATCGGGTGTTCAAGCGTCGCGGCTGGCTGTAGCCGGTCGGGATCTCGTGCCGAGCGGGCCGACGCATACCATGCCCGTGCGGCCGCGTTGACAGCCGCCACCGGGGACGACGGAGAAGGAACCACGCCCATGGCCGAGGACAACCAACAGCAGGACACGATCGACGCCCTCCTGGCCGAGGACCGGGCGTTTCCTCCATCGGAGGCGTTCAAGCGTGACGCGCTGGTCGTCGACACGTCGCTCTACGACGCCGCCGCCGTCGATGACGAGGCGTTCTGGGCGGCGCAGGCCGAGGAGCTGATCGATTGGTCGCGGCCGTGGGACACCGTGTGCGAGTGGAACCTGCCCGACGCCAAGTGGTTCGTCGGTGGCCAGCTCAACGCCTCGTACAACTGTCTCGACCGCCACGTCGCCAACGGCCGTGGTGACAAGGCCGCCATCCTGTTCGAGGGTGAGCCCGGCGACGAGCGACGCATCACCTACGCCGAGCTGCTGGCCGAGGTGCAGCGCTTTGCCAACGCCCTCAAGGCCCTCGGCGTGGAGCGGGGTGACCGGGTCAACATCTACCTGCCGATGATCCCCGAGGCGGCGGTCGCGATGCTTGCCTGCGCCCGCATCGGGGCGGCCCACAGCGTCGTGTTCGGCGGCTTCTCGTCACAGTCGCTGGCCGACCGGATCAACGATGCCGAGGCCAAGGTCCTGATCACCGCCGACGGTGGATATCGGCGCGGCGAGGTGTTCCCACTCAAGCCGGCCGCCGATGAGGCGTTGGCGGCGACATCGAGCATCGAGCACGTGGTCGTCGTGCGGCGTGGCGGCAACCCCGTCGAGATGCTCGACGGGCGTGACCACTGGTATCACGACCTGCTCGATGCCGCTGCGCCGGAGTGCCCGGCGGAGCCGATGGACAGCGAGCAACTGCTGTTCCTGCTGTACACCTCGGGGACGACGGGCAGCCCGAAGGGGATCATGCACACCACCGGTGGCTATATGACCCACGTCGCCTACACCCACAAGTACGCCTTCGACCACGACCCCGACCGTGACGTGTACTGGTGCACCGCCGATGTCGGCTGGGTCACCGGCCACAGCTACATCGTGTACGGGCCGCTGGCCAACGCCGCCACCGTGGTGATGTACGAGGGGGTGCCGAACTTCCCGGGCAACGACCGCTTCTGGTCGATCGTCGAGAAGTACGGGGTGACGATCTTCTACACCGCCCCGACGGCGATCCGGACGTTCATGAAGTGGGGCGCCGAGGAGCCGGCGCGTCATGACCTGTCGTCGCTGCGGGTGATCGGCACGGTCGGTGAACCGATCAACCCCGAGGCGTGGATCTGGTACCACGATCACATCGGCGGTGGGCGCTGCCCGGTCGTCGACACGTGGTGGCAGACCGAGACCGGCGGCATCATGATCTGCCCGCTGCCGGGTGCCACCACCACCAAGCCCGGGTCGGCCACGTTCCCGTTGCCGGGGATCAGCGCCGAGGTCGTCGACGAGGAGGGCAAGGTGGTCACCCACGGTGGTGGCTATCTGACGCTGACTCGACCGTGGCCGGGGATGCTGCGGGGCATCTGGGGTGATCCGCAACGGTTCTACGACACCTACTGGGCCCGCTTCGGAGATCGGTACTTCGCCGGTGACGGCGCCAAGCTCGATGACGACGGATACCTCTGGCTGCTCGGCCGGGTCGACGACGTGATGAACGTGTCGGGGCACCGCATCTCCACCACCGAGGTCGAATCGGCCCTGGTGTCGCATCCAGCGGTGGCCGAGGCCGCCGTCGTCGGCGCCCAGGATGCGACCACCGGTCAGGCGATCATCGCCTATGTCACCCTGCGGGGCGGCGCCGAGGCGGAGATCGCCGCGTTGCGCGACCACGTCGGCGTCCAGATCGGAGCGATCGCCAAGCCGAAGACGATCTATCTGACACCCGAGCTGCCCAAGACCCGCAGCGGCAAGATCATGCGTCGACTGCTGCGCGATGTCGCCGAGGGCCGCAACCTCGGTGACACCACCACGCTTGCCGACGCCTCGGTGGTCGACGAGTTGCAATCGCGCGCTGCCGAAGCCCCGACTGAGGGCTGACCCGCCGACATCGCCGGCGGCGACCGCAGGCCATGTGGCGAACGGCACGCGGCCGGACTGGTCGAGCGGGCCTCGACGTTCAGCTCCGCATGTTCTCGAACTGCAGCGGGATGCCCAGATCGGCGCCCCGGAGCAGCGCCATCACGGCCTGCAGGTCGTCGCGCTTCTTGCTCGTGACCCGGACCGTCTCGCCCTGGGTCTGTGAGGACACGCCCTTGGGTGCGTCGGCCTTGATCAGCTTGTTGATCTCGCGGGCCTTGTCGGCGGAGATCCCGACCTTGATCGTCGCCACCTGACGCACCGTGTTCTGGGTGGCCTCTTGGACGTCGTCGTACTCGAGACCCTTCAGGGACACCTTGCGCTTGACGAGCTTCTCCTCGAGCACCTGACGGAGCGCGGCCAGGCGATCCTCACTGACGCTGCGCAGGGTGAAGGTCAGCTCCTGCTGCTCGATCGAGCTGTCGGTGTTCTTGAAATCGAAACGGGTGCTGATCTCGCGCTGGGCCTGATCGACGGCGTTGCGGACCTCCTGCCGATCGACCTCGGACACGACATCGAAGCTGGGCATGGTCGCGAGGGTAGCGATTCGGTCTCCGCTGGCCAGCGGAGATGGTCGGCGGCGCCGGTACGATCCTCGACCCAGATGGGTCGGTGCCCGAGCGGCCAAAGGGAGCAGACTGTAAATCTGCCGGCATCGCCTACGGAGGTTCGAATCCTCCCCGGCCCACCATCGAGGCTCTGGGGAAGCGAACGGTCGCTCTGCGACGGTTCGCCTCCCCAAAGTGCGGTCACACGCTGCGAGACTCGCCGTCGTGAGTGACGACGTCGCGCCGGTCCGCGCCAAACCGCCACGCTCGGGCTGCAGCTGGGTGTTCGTCGTGATCCCGGCCTTCGTCGTGGCGACGATCGTGATCATCGTCGGTGCCGCCGCCCGGTCGGGCCAGGACGACGATCGGCCCGGCGCACGCATCCCCGGTCCGGCCGCCGAGCTTCCGGCCGTGAGCGAGGCGCTCACGACGCTGGTCGGCGAGGTGCCGACGATCGATCGGCGGGCGGCGACGTTGGGTGAGCGCGCCGGCGTTATCGCCGTCGGCCTGGTCGAGATCGACGACGAGGTCGAGTTCGCCGCGCAGTTCGACCGGCTCCCCGACCCCGAGGCCGAGGCACTCGGTGAGGCGTTGGGGGCGGTTCAGCGTGAGCTGTCGCCCGAGCAGCTTGGGGGACCACGGCGTGGTGGCGATCGGGTCGATGACATGGCCTTCGCGCTGGCGGTCATCTGGGCCGCGGCGCCGGTGCTCGACCCCGCGGCGACACCCGAGACGCAGGCGCTGAACGTGTTGCCGGCGTCGGTGCCCTTGGCCGATGACGGCGACGGGATCGTCGCCGCCGTGATCGCCGGTGACATGGCGACCGCCGCCGAGCTGCTCGATCCGGTGCTGTCGGAGGCCGGCGCCGCCGAGCTGATCAGCGGTCTCGCCGGGGACATCAGCGACCGCGTCGGCGACGAGGACCGGGACCGCTTGGCAGCCTTCCAAGAGGCCTACAACCTCGAATTGCCGTAGACGATGCGGCCGTCCATGACGCGGCCGTCCATGACGCGGCCGCCGAAGCGCCCGGAGGCGCCGGCGTGCCGGACCGGGTGCTCACCTCCGAACGACGCGTTCGGGCGCGCCGGCTGGCGCTCCCGCTGCCGGCGTGCCGGACCGGGTGCTCACCTCCGAACGACGCGTTC
>JBKEAH010000003.1:0-1755 GCA_047972065.1 Desertimonas sp. | reverse complement strand
CCAACAGCCGACCGAACATCCGGTCCGGTTCGAGCCAACCGGTGACCGGCCCGGCGACGATGCCGATCGTCAGCAACAGCAGGATCGACGGCATCCGCACCCGGTCGGCGATCACCTGGGCGGCGATGCCCAACACGACGATTCCGCCGAGCTGCAGGGCGATGTCGTTCATGGGTTGGTGGCGACGTCGCGCGCCGACGCCCGACGCCAGCGCAGATAGCTCTCCATGAACTCGTCGAGATCGCCATCGAGCACGCCGGCGACATTGCCCGACTCGTGCTCGGTGCGCAGGTCCTTGACCATCTGGTACGGCTGCAACACGTAGCTGCGGATCTGACTCCCCCACCCCACCTGGGCCTGCTTCCCGGCGATGGCGTCGAGCTCGGCGGCGCGCTCCTCCTCGACCTTGGCGGCGACCATCGCCCGCAGGCGGCCCATCGCCTTCTCCCGGTTCTGGAGCTGGCTGCGCTCCTCCTGCGACGATGCGACCAGACCGGTCGGCTCGTGGATCAACCGAACCGCCGATGAGGTCTTGTTGACATGCTGTCCACCGGCGCCCGATGCCCGGAAGACCTCCATCCGGATGTCGGCGTCGTCGATCTCGACATCGGGTGCGTCCATCACCGGCCACACCTGCACGGCGGCGAAGCTGGTCTGGCGACGCCCCTGGTTGTCGAACGGGCTGATCCGCACCAACCGGTGGGTACCCCGCTCGGCGGTCATCAACCCGTAGGCGTAACGCCCGGTGAGCGTGAACTCGGCCGACATGATGCCGGCCTCGGTCCCCTCCGAGGCCCCGTCGACGCTGAAGCCGAACTTGCGTCGATCCGCCCAGCGCTCGTACATCCGCAGGAGCATCTCGCTCCAGTCCTGGGCGTCGACGCCGCCGTCCTTGGCGTTGATCTGCACGATGCAGTCGGCCTCGTCGTGCACGCCGGTGAACAGGCTGCGCAGGTCGAGCCGATCGAGGCCACGCCCGACGACCGACAGTGCCTCGTCGATCTCGGGTTCCTGGGTCTCGTCGTCCTCGTCGCGGGCCAGCTCGTGGAGCACGTCGGCGTCTTCCAGCGCCGAGGCCAGCGAGTCGTAGGTCGCCAGGTCGTCACGGGTGTTGGCGTACTCGCCGGTCAGCGCCTTGGCCTCGTTGGCGTCGTCCCAAAGGTCGGGGCGCCCCATCTCGGATTCGAGCTCGGTCAGCCGGTTACGCAACTCCGGAACACGCAGATACGAGGACGCCTCGTCGAGTCGTCGCCGGAGCTCGCGCAGGTCGTCGGTGAAGTCACGCATAGCCGGCCACAGGCTACGGAGCGCGGCGGCCGCGCGGGGACGACCGCTCGAGCCTGATCCAGGAGATCTCGCTCAGGTCGGGTTCACGAGGCGCCGTGGCACTGCTTGAACTTCTTGCCCGATCCGCACGGGCAGGGCGCGTTGCGCGGCGTCTTGGAGAACTCGTCCTTGACGACGGTCTCCTGCTTGGCGGCCTGCGGACGACCGCCGCGTCGAGCCGCGCCAGGACCGTTGCCCCCCTGGTTGGTGAGGATCGCGTCCGCGGCCGAACGAAACGCCGAGGGCTGCTCGGTGTCCGATGACGAGGTCTGGAGGTTCTGCACCGCCGGGCGCTCACGCGGTTCGGCGCGAGCCGGGCGGGGCGCCGCCTTGGCCGCCGGTGCGGACTGCTTGGCCGCGGGCGGCGCCGGTGCCGTCTGCGGCGCGGCGGGCGAGGCGGCGCTCGCCGTCGCCGTCGCGGCCGGAGCG
>JBKEAH010000001.1:0-2502 GCA_047972065.1 Desertimonas sp. | reverse complement strand
ACGTGGCCCGCACCCCGTCGAAGGACCTCGCCAAGGTGGTGTCGATCCTGCGTCAGGAGAACAACTTCATCACCCGGCTGACGATCCGTCAGCTGGTGTCGTTCGGCCGGTTCCCGCACTCACAGGGCCGCCTGACGGTGGCCGACGAAGCCAAGATCACCGAGGCGATCGACTTCCTCCAACTGACCGATCTGGAAGGGCGCTATCTCGACGAGCTGTCGGGCGGCCAACGCCAGCGGGCCTACGTGGCGATGGTGCTGGCCCAGGACACCGACTACCTCCTGCTCGATGAGCCGCTCAACAACCTCGACATGAAGCACTCGGTGCAGATGATGAAGCACCTCCGCCGGGCGTGCCGCGAGCTGGGCAAGAGCATCGTCATCGTGCTCCACGACATCAACTTCGCCGGGCACTACGCCGACCACATCTGCGCCATGCGCGACGGCGGGCTCGCCGTGTTCGGCACGCCCACCGAGATCTTCGACGAGTGCACGCTGAGCGACCTGTTCGACACCCCGGTGCGGATCATCCCGGGCCCCCACGGCCCGGTCGCCGTCTACTACTGACGACGCGCCACGCGATCGGCACCGGATCGCCACGCACCCGCTCCGGTCCGCCCTCGGGGGCCACCGGTACACTGATCCGACGCCGCCCCCCGTCGGACGGGGCATCTGGAAAGGGCGCACATGTTCGAACGCTTCACCGACCGAGCCCGCCGTGTGGTGGTCCTCGCCCAAGAGGAAGCCCGGCTGCTCAACCATTCCTACATCGGGACCGAGCACATCCTGCTCGGGCTCATCCACGAGGGCGAGGGGGTCGCGGCCAAGGCGTTGGAGAGCCTCGGCATCTCGTTGGAGGCCGTCCGCAGCCAGGTCGAGGAGATCATCGGTCAGGGTGGCTCGTCGCCGTCGGGTCACATCCCCTTCACCCCGCGGGCCAAGAAGGTGCTCGAGCTGTCGCTGCGCGAGGCGCTCCAGCTCGGCCACAACTACATCGGCACCGAACACATCCTGCTCGGGCTGATCCGCGAGGGCGAGGGCGTGGCCGCCCAAGTGCTGGTGAAGCTTGGCGCCGACCTCTCCCGTGTCCGCCAGCAGGTGATCCAGCTGCTGTCGGGCTACCAGGGCCCCTCGGGACGCGGCGAGGAGCAAGGCGGTCAGCCCTCGGGGGCCAGCGTCGGGGGCTCGTCCAAGGGCGACGACTCCGACAAGGGCAACAGCCAGATCCTCGACCAGTTCGGCCGCAACTTCACCCAGCTGGCCCGCGAGCGCAAGCTCGACCCGGTGATCGGACGCACCCGCGAGCTGGAGCGGGTGATGCAGATCCTCAGCCGCCGCACCAAGAACAACCCGGTGCTGATCGGCGAGCCCGGCGTCGGCAAGACGGCGATCGTCGAGGGCCTCGCCCAACGGATCGTCGCCGACGACGTCCCCGACACCCTGCGCAACAAGCAGCTCTACACGCTCGATCTCGGCGCCCTGGTCGCCGGCAGCCGCTACCGGGGTGACTTCGAGGAGCGCCTCAAGAAGGTGCTCAAGGAGATCAAGACCCGCGGCGACATCCTGCTGTTCATCGACGAGATCCACACCCTCGTCGGTGCCGGTGCCGCCGAGGGAGCGATCGACGCGGCGTCGATCCTCAAGCCGATGCTGGCGCGCGGCGAGCTCCAGACGATCGGTGCCACCACCACCGACGAGTACCGCAAGTACGTCGAGAAGGACGCCGCGCTCGAGCGGCGCTTCCAGCCCGTCAAGGTCGACGAGCCCACGCTGTCGCACACCATCGAGATCCTCAAGGGGATCCGCGACCAGTACGAGGCCCACCACCGGGTGACGATCACCGACCAGGCGCTGGTGGCCGCCGCCAACCTGGCCGACCGCTACATCTCGGATCGCTTCCTGCCGGACAAGGCGATCGACCTGATCGACGAGGCCGGCAGCCGGCTGCGCATCAAGCGGATGGCCACGCCGCCGGACCTGCGCGACATCGAACAGCAGCTCAACGAGGTCCAGGAGCAGAAGAAGCAGGCCGTCGAGGAGCAACGCTTCGAAGAGGCCGGCCGGCTGCGCGACCAGGAGAAGTCGCTGCTCGAGGAGAAGACCGCCAAGGAGGCCGAGGTCCGCGCCGAGGGCGTCGATCTGTTCGACGAGGTCGACGAGGAAGCCGTCGCCGAGGTCCTCAGCATCTGGACGGGCATCCCGGTGTACAAGCTCACCGAGGAGGAGACCCAGAAGCTCATCAACATGGAAGACGAGCTCCACAAGCGGATCATCGGCCAAGAGGCCGCGGTCTCGGCCGTGTCGCAGTCGATCCGCCGCACCCGGGCCGGGTTGAAGGACCCGAAGCGCCCGAGCGGCTCGTTCATCTTCCTCGGCCCCACCGGCACCGGCAAAACCGAGCTGGCCAAGACGCTGGCCGAGTTCCTGTTCGGCGACGACCAGGCGATGATCACGCTCGACATGTCCGAGTACATGGAGAAGCACACGGTCAGCCGGCTGGTGG
>JBKEAH010000275.1:0-1981 GCA_047972065.1 Desertimonas sp. | reverse complement strand
AGCGCTGGTCGCGGAGGGGACGGTGGGGGCCGATGCCTTCGCTGCGCTCGGCATCTCCTGCGGCGAGGCGGCACCGAGCGTGGCGGCGGCCGAGCGGGTCCGCTTCGACAGCGGCACCAGCGAGGCCACGGTCCAGGTGTCGCTCGGCGCCGGAGTCCCCCGGCCGTACGTGCTGGAGGCGATGACCGGCCAACTGATGACCGTGGTCGTGTCCGATCCGAGCGTCGCGATCGCCGTCAGCGCTCCTGATGGGTCCCAGATCGGAACCGCGAACGCGGAGACGAGCGTCAGCCTGCCGGTCGACGGCGATTACCGCGTGACGCTCACGGGGACCACCGACGTCACCGTGAGCGTCACGTTCCGGATCGTCAACGGTTCGCCCGACACCCCGGGGCCGGTCGAGCAAGCTCCCGCCGGCGCGTGGTCCCTCGGTGCGCCACCGGCGGGCACGTCGCTGCAGAACCCGGTCGAGGTCGTCGTGGACGGCGGCAGGTTCCTCACCGACGGGCGCTTCGCGATCGCCCTTCCCAGCCAAAGGGCGGCGATCACCTCGACCGAGGATGGGCGCGTCGTCACGATCGGAGACGGCGTGGCGACCGTTCTCGGACCGGACGGTTCCGTGCTGGCGACCGCCCCGTGCGATGGCTGTGTCGGTGCCGCGGTGCAGGACGACCGGGTGGTCACCGTCCGCGACCCCGGTGCCGGCGACCAGTTCGACGTGATCAGCCGCAACCTCGCTGATCTCTCCGAGGTCGGTGTGATCACGGCGACGCGGCGGCTCGCGGAAGGAGAGTGGGTCGAGTCGGAACGACAGTACTGGGATGTCCCGATCGTGCTGGCGGCCGACGCCGCCGGGGTCGTCGTGGCGTACGACCACCGCCCTGGCGGGATGAACGCTCAGGGCGGGGACGAGGCGGTGATCGCCAGGTACGGCGCCGACGGGACGTTGACGGCGGCCACGATCATCGGGGGACGCGTCGATGGCGGAGCGCTCTCACCCGACGGGACCCGTGTGGCGATCGAGCTCGGTGGGTCGTCGGGCGCCTGCTACAGTCACCTCGATGGCGGTGTCGTCGAGCTGGCGACGTTGGAGGTGTCGCTCCCATCGCTGGACGATCCCGATGACCGGTCCACGTGGTATCAGCTCTCCCCCTACTGGGACGGCGGGGTGATGCGGCTCCACGGCGCGCGGTTCGACGAGGAGACGTCGGGCGGCGCCTACTGCGACAACATCACGGTCACGCCGTGGGAGGCCTCCTACGACACCGCGACCGGCGCCTGGCAGCAGGGCCCGGCGGCGGTGTTGACCCGATGGGTCGGCCCGACCTGCGCCGATGTGATCGAGTTCACGGTGGTGTCAGCGGGCGGCGGTCCGAACTTCGAGCGTCGCGCCGTGGCGGGGGTCGACGGCGGCGAGCGTGACCTCGGGGTCGTCGGCTCGGTGGGCGGTGGTCGGGGGCCGTCGAGTTGCGACCCGGCGCCGCTGAGCGCGCCGGCGACGACCGTCGCCCCGCCCCCGGCGATCGCAGGGCCACCGCCGGAGTGTGTCAACTCGTCGTTCAAGCCCGAGGAGATCGGTCCCTGCCTCCTCGACGCGTGGCAGCGCGGCGACCGCGACAACGCCAGCGTTCACGCCGAACCACAACCGATCGAGGAGCTCTTCGCCATCGGATCGGGGAGCGACTGGTCGCTGGCGAGCTGCGGGCAGACGGGGGCCGCCGACTCGTGGCTCGGGTTGTCGTGCACGCTCAACCGGGTGGCGGGGTCCGGCCCACCCGACGTCATCAGCTTCTACTTCATGGCTTGGGACGATCAGGCAGCCGTCCACCGCATCGAGTTCGGCTGACCGCCACCACGGCTTGCTGGTCCGACCCGTACTCAGCGTGGTCGGATCGTGTCGTCGTCGGTCGGCATGGGCGGGTCGCCGGCGCCCTGGACGGACTGATAGACGTCGATCGATACGCCCGACAGCAGCCCCGAA
>JBKEAH010000089.1:0-7370 GCA_047972065.1 Desertimonas sp. | reverse complement strand
GCCTGAACAACGGGGCTGACCGGTTTCGACGTCAGTATCGGTGGGCGGGCTTGCGACCTGAGTTGCTCAGACTCACAAAACGGGGCACCAACAAGAATTGCCGATGAGCAGTTCGCTCTCGCCGCCTGATCCGTCAGGTGAGTGAAGAGACATCGTGAGCAGAAATGCCGCACGGGGCCGTTCACCCGCAGCCCGGCAACAGAAGCGGGAGATGACGGTGAGAAAGACCACTGACGGTGCGAAAGACCACTGGCCTCCGGGAAAGACCGGACGCTGATCGCTCCTCGGGGCGATCGACCGACCCGCCGGTGAGCCAGCGTCAGGCTCGATGCCGGGAATGGTCGTAGCGGGTTCGGTCAGCGGCTGATGGACGGGGGTTCGATTCCCCCCAGCTCCACGAACTTCACACCTCCTGAGCCCTACTTGAGCCGGCCTCGAGCCGGTTCGGGTTGATGCGCCGCAGGAACCCTGGGAGTTCGCTCCACCCGTCGAGCCACACGGTGTTGTTGGCGAGCGAGGAGAGAGGGTTGGGCCGCAACGGCGGACCCAACCAAGCTCGTAGCACGAGTCGTGTGCACGGCGCTGTCGGTAGCCGGGCCCGCCGGGGGTCGGCACCCCAGTGCTCGTTGTCGAACCGGTCTCCAATCACCCCAGGACCATGCGCGCACCCCCTGAGTAGGTTCGTACCAGTGCTCTCGATCGCCCGGACGAGAGGGTCCCAGGTGGGCCACCAGCCAGGAGGTGACCATGGACGCCTTTGAGTTTCGCCGTGGGCTCGTCGGCAGCGGCCGGCTCCATCCCGAACCGCGCGTCGTGATGAGCGCCCCGCCTGGCTATCGGCTTCTCAGGCAGTCGCAGTATCCCGGAGCGTGCGTGTCGTGCGGAACGATAGTTCCGGCCGGTTCGCAGATCTTCTGGTCGACCACGACGAAGGCGATCCTGTGTGGCCCAGGTGGGTCCGGTCGACCGGAGGGCGGTGCAAGTCCCGGCGGTGCGCCGCCGGCTCCGCCCACCACGCATGGCCAGGTTGCAACACCGAACGCTCAGGACGAATGGAGGCGGCTGGTCGGCTACCTCAAGCGCTGCGTGACACTCGAGGCGGCAGACGGGCTGGTCGACTACGACGATCAACGATTGCTCGTCCTCCAGCAGCAGACCGAGACGCTGATCAGTTCGGGCGGTGACGACCTCCCCCTGTCGGACGATGTTCGCCTGATGGCTCAACAGCTGACCCCCGGCGAGGTGCTGCAGTACGGGTGGCCGACCGTGGTCATGGCCGACAGCAAGGGTGTTGCTCGGGTCGCCCCGCTCCTGGTCACCGAGCTCGAGCGGCCCATGGATGCGGCCAGCGATGTGAAGACGACGGCTGAGCCCTTTCTGAACCCATCGGTCATGAGCGTCGACTGCTTCGATGCTGCTGACCTGGCCGAAGTGAGCCGCCTGCTCGACGGCGGCGTACCCGTCGGACAGCCTGACGCTCTGGCGTTCGTGCTGGATCGGACCGCGAGGGCCCTCGGATTCGCGCCGCCGAGCCTCGATCCGCAGCAGCTGGAAGACCGAATTCCGAACACGCCCGGCTTGTACAACGCCGCCGTCGTGATCAGGACCACGAACGCTGCGATGACCCAGGCGCTGGTCCACGAGCTCGCCGAGCTCGAGGATCGGACCGACTGGCAAGAGACCGCAGCCCGTCACCTCTTCGAGATCGCGCAGAGGACCTCCGCCCATGGCGGATCAGGAGTGCAGGTCGCGCCCGTCGCGCTGAACGACTCGCAGGAGCAAGTCGTGTCGCACGCAATGGATGCTCCGGTCACGGTCGCGACCGGGCCTCCGGGGACCGGCAAGAGCCAGCTCGTCGTTGCTGCGGTCTGCAACGGGTGGATGCGTGACGAGAGCACACTCGTCGTGTCGACGAACAACGGAGCGGTCGATGTCGCCGTCGAACGTGCAACGGCCCTTGCCCCGCCGTTGCTGCTACGAACGGGCAACAAGACCTTTCGAACGAACGTTCCGACACTGGCAGGTCACATCATGGCGTGGGCGGAGACAACGGCGATCGACGAAGCGGTTGCCCGTCGTGACCTGGCGCTGGCATCAGCGGAACGGCAGCGCGCCCTCGATGACCTGGAGGCCCAGAGCAGATTGCGGGCCGAACTCGCCGATCACCTTGATCTGAGCGAGCGCGCCGCGCGCGACGTGTGGGGCACATCGGGGCCGGTACCCGACGATCCGGCAGTGCTCGACCGGGTTGGCACCGCGCAGACAGCGTGGCTTCTGAAGCGTCGACGACGACGTCGGGTCTTGCGTGCCGTTCGCGCGGAGAAGACGGCGACCTTCGAGGCGTTGTCGACATGGGCAACCCAGCGGAGGGAGTTTCGAGCAAAGCGCAAGTTGCTCGACGACGTTGATCGCCGGGTGAGCTCCGTCAACCTCGCTGACCTCGACGCCCGGTGGGTCGAAGCAAGTCTGCAGACCGTTCGGGCGCGCGCCGCCACCAGGGTGCGCTCAGCGGCGGCACAGATCTCAGCCCTCGGCGTCGCACCGAGCGGGGGTCCCGGCTTCGCAAACGCCGTGCATCGGTCGATGCGCGGATTGCCGGCGTGGGGGTGCACCGCGCTCTCGCTTCGACAGAACTTCCCCCTACAACCGGCGTTGTTCGACAGGGCCATCGTGGACGAGGCCAGTCAGTGCACGTTGGCTGCCATGTTGCCTGCCGCGTACCGAGCCCGACGGTTACTGGTGATCGGGGACCCGAATCAGCTCAACCCGATCGTCAAGTTGAACGAGTCGCTGGTCCACGACGTCGCAACGTCGAGCGGGCTCCGGCCGAGCGACCTCACCGAACGGAGCCTCGACTACACGTCCGGGTCGGCATTCAACGCGTTCGCCAATTCGGTCGGACTCGAGCAGGTTCATCTGCTCGACGAGCACTTCCGGTGCCACCCGGTCGTCGCTCGATGGTTCAACCAGACGTTCTACGGAGGCCGACTGACCATCCTCACCGACGTGACCACATGGTCCACCGGAGCCCGCGGACTGCAGTGGGTCGACGTCGACGGGATTGCCGACCGTACGCCGCTGTCGAGCACGATCAATCGGACCGAAGCCGACACCGTCCTTGACCATCTGGCTTCGCTGATGAACGATGACCTGACCATCGGGGTCGTCACCCCGTTTCGCAGTCAGGCGCAGTTGATCAGCCGACTCGCCGAGCAGCGATTCGGCGGTGACCGTCTTGCGCCCCACGACTTCACAGCCGGGACCGCCCATCGCTTCCAGGGCGATGAGCGCGACGTGATCCTCTTCTCTACCGTCGTCGCTCCCGGCATCGCACCGACGACCGCTCGGTGGGTCGAGCAACAACGCAATCTCGTCAACGTCGCTGCGAGCCGAGCTCGACGAGCGCTCGTCGTCTTCGGCCATCCGACAGCGGCGGCACAGTTGAACGTGCCAACGCTCGCATCACTGCGGTCGGCGGCAATCGAGGGTCCGGCGACGGCAGGGGCGGCCTGGGCCGTGCACAGCACGAGCGAAGCGCGCCTCCTCGAGTCGATGCACGACTGCGGGCTCGCTCCGGCGCTCAAGCCGTACGTTGAGGGTTTCGAACTCGACTTCGCGATCGTCACGCCATCGGTGCAGCTGAACATCGAGGTCGATGGATCCCAGCACCTCGACGCTCGCGGCCGCCAACATCGCCAAGATCTTGTTCGAGATCGAGTTCTCACGAGCCTCGGCTGGATCGTCGTGCGAGTTCCCGCCTGGCGCTGCCTGGAGGAACCTCGGACGGTCGCCATGGAGATCGCCCGACTCGCGGCGCCGCCAACCACGGAGAGGTACTGACCGCCGTCTCCACCGCGGCCGAGGGCGGTCACGACGGTCCCCGATCGGCCCATCGCCGTACCGATACCCTCGACGCAGCGCTCGCCCCCGAGCGCGAATCGACCCGCGTCGGAGGAGCCTGAGTGTCCGAGACCACCATCCCGCGAGCGAGCCGTCCGCGGCCGCAGGAGCTGTGGGAGCAGGTGCTCGACGAGCTCCGCGTGCAGATCATCGTGGGTGAGCTCACGCCCGGCTCGCGGCTGGTCGAGACCGAGCTGGCTCACGAGTTCGGCGTCAGCCGAGGACCAGTTCGCACGGCGCTGTTGAACCTCGAGCGGTCGGGCCTTGTCACCTCGTCGGCGCGACGCGGCGCCGAGGTGGCCTCGTACTCGAGCACCGACATCCGTGAGCTGTACGCCGTCCGAGCGGCCCTCGAAGTGCTCGCGGCACGCGAGGCCGCCGAACGTTGCACGAGCGTCGTGGCCGACCAGTTGGAGGCGCAGCTCGATGTGTTCGAGGCGTTTCGCGCCGAAGGCGCGGCATTCGACGCCGCCGAGGCCGACCTCGCCTTCCACGAGGGGATCTGCGTCTGCTCGGGCAACCGCCTGCTGCTGGTCACCTGGGCCAACCTGGCCGACCAGCTGGCGATGGTGATGACGCGAGCGCACCGCGACCAGCACCTTGGTGCCGGACGTGGCGGTGATCATCGCGCCATCCTCGCCGCGCTGCGGGCCAACGACGCCGACGCCGCCGAGACGGCGACGCGCCGCCATCTCGATGGCATCTCGAGTGCCTACCAGGAACTCAGCGCGGCGACGGCGGCTCCGCTGATGTCCTAGGGGCGGCCGCGATGACACACGACGAGGACTCAACTCCGATCGACGGTCGGGCCGAGGCCCGCCCGGCGCCGATCGCACCGGTACGCCGGAGCATCCGCGGCCGGCGGAACCCAACGGCGCGACCGCCGATCCGGCGACCCTCCGAGGGTCGCGCCGAGGAAATCTTGGTCGTGGCCGCCCGGCTGTTTCATGAGCGCGGCTTCGTGCATACCTCGATCTCGGACATCGCGGCCGCGATCGGCATCCTGCCCGGGAGCCTGTACCACTACATCGACTCCAAGGACGACCTCCTCTTCCTCGTCGTCGAACGGGCGCACCGCGATCTGATCGACCGCGTCGAGCGTCAGCCTCTGGACACGATGACCGCGGCGGAGGCGCTCCACCTCGTCGCTCGCATCCATGTCGAGGCCATCGTCGAGAACACGACGTTCGCGGCCGTCTCCAACACCGACGGGCGCGAACTCAGCCCGACGCGGCGCCAGCAGATCATGGCGCTTCGGGCGCGCTACCAACGCCAGCTGATCGACCTCGTGGCCCGCGGTCAGCGCGAGGGCGCGTGGTGCGCCCGGCTCGATCCGGTGCTGGCTTCGTTCCTCCTGCCGGGGCTCGGCAACTCGCTCGTCGCCTGGTACCGCGTCGATGCCACCCGATGGAGCGTCGACACCATCACGGAGCAGTACGCCAGCATGGTCGCCCGCGCCCTCA
Source organism: Desertimonas sp. (assembly GCA_047972065.1). Lineage (GTDB taxonomy): Bacteria > Actinomycetota > Acidimicrobiia > Acidimicrobiales > Ilumatobacteraceae > JALZMG01. Next base: position 2,007 of record JBKEAH010000089.1, on the reverse strand, counting down.
GCTGCGACCACGAACCGCCCTGCACGGCTGGCTGAGCCCGGTCGGCCAGCGACCCGCCGGATGACGCGGGCCGCCGCGTTCCGACCGTGACCGCGCGCCTCCCACCTGCGCGTCGTCGATGGTCGACGGGCATTTGTTAACAGTCGAGCACAGTTCGACAAGGACGCGTCGGGCTCGGTACGTTCCCGGCTCTGGGGAGGACGCGGCACGACGCGCCCGCGACGCAACTCGCCACTCACACCACGGGAGGACCACCAGCATGACGATCCGACGACGGTTGATGACGGCGACCATCGCCATCGGCCTCCTGGCCGGCGCCGCCAACACGACGACGTCCGCCGCCACCGAGGACACGGCCGACGCGGCGACCAGCGCCGAGATGAGCGACGCCACGCTGACGGTCGGCATCAGCTCTGACATCGGCGGGCTCGACCCACAGTCAGTCCCCGGTACCGGAGGCGGCAACCTCCCCGCCTACGGCCCGCTGTTCGGCGGCGACGGCCTCGGGCTGCTCGTGATCGTCGACCCCGACACCGCCGAGTGGCGTCCTGGGGTCGCCGAATCCTGGGAGATCGCCGAGGACGGTCTGACGTGGACCTTCACGCTGCGCGACGGGGTGCTGTTCCACAACGGCGAGCAGCTCACCTCCGAAGACGTCAAGTTCAGCGTCGACCGGATCATCGGCCAGGCCGAGTACAACCCGGACTTCGCCAGCGGCATGCGCGCCCAGTTCGAGCCGATCGTCGAATCGGTGGAGGTCGTGGACCCGCTCACGGTTGTGTTCCACCTCCAAAAGCCCGATCCGATCCTCGCCATTCGGCCGCTCTACTTCGTGCCCAAGGCCTACGTGGAAGACGTCGGTGATGACGGGTTCGCCCAGGAACCCATCGGCATCGGACCGTTCCGGTTCGTGTCCTGGGACCCGGGCAACGAACTGGTGCTGGAGCGCTTCGACGACTTCTATCTCGGATGGGACGATCCGTCGGGCTTCCACACCCCGTACGTCAAGACCCTGATCCAGCGGGTCATCCCCGACGACGCCGCTCGGCTCGCCGCCCTCCAGGCCGGCGAGATCGACCTCGCCCACAACATGTCGGCCGATATCGCCCGCCAGATGGACGGGCAGTCGGACTACCAGGTGTTCCTGATGCCGGGCACCCAGCCGATGTACATCAGCATCAACACCAACGACGAGGAAGCCCCCGACGGGTCCCCCAACCCGTGGCGCGACGCGCGGGTTCGCGAGGCCGCCAACCTGGCCGTCGACTTGGACACCATCATCGCGACGATCCTCAGCGGAGAGGAGGGCCCGACCTTCGGCAGTGCGAGCACCGGCTTCGGGTTCCCCGAGGGCATCGAGGACCAGGCCTGGGGTTATGACCCCGACCGGGCGCGCGAGCTGATGGCCGAGGCCGGCTACCCCGACGGCTTCTCGACCACGATGTTCGGACCGACAGGCCGTTGGGCGAACTCCCGTCCGGTGATGGAAGCCGTCGCCGAGTACCTCGGTCAGATCGGTATCGAGATCCAGATCCAGGAGTCGCAGTACCAGGAGTGGGTGACCCGGATGCAGCAGCGCGACCTACCGGGCCTGACGTTCATGGGCTGCACGGGAGGCTCGGACCCGGGCAACAACTTCCGCTACTGCTACGTGTCCGAGGGCGCCTTCCAGAACGGCGATGCCGTCGACACGGCGGGTGAACGCGACATCCAGGACCAGATCAACGAGTTGGTCGTCGCCTCCGAGAACGAGACGGATCGGGCGGCTCGTGGAGAGCTGCTCGGCGAGATCATCGAGCTCTGGTACACCAATCCCCGCCACATCTGGCTGTACGAGCCACGCATTCCCGTCATCGGTTCTGACCGGATCGCGTGGACCTTCAAGTCTCAGGACCTCAACCTGCCCGAGTACTGGAACATCGAGGTGCTCGACTGAGATGCCCCCCGCCGCCTCTGTCACACCCAGCGACAGCCTCGGTGGCGATCGGCCCGTGCCGGTCGCCACCG
>JBKEAH010000080.1:0-4464 GCA_047972065.1 Desertimonas sp. | reverse complement strand
GATGACGGTGGAGTTGGGGAAGCCGATCGCGATGGATGAGGGGTTGCGGTTCGCGATTCGTGAGGGTGGCCGCACGGTTGGTGCGGGTCGCGTCACCAAGATCATCAAGTGACCACCGGGAGCAACTGACATGGCACAGAGCATCCGCATCCGCCTCAAGGCGTTCGATCACGAGATCATCGACCAGTCGACGAAGAAGATCGTCGAGACGGTCACCCGCACCGACGCGTCGGTGCGCGGCCCGATCCCGTTGCCCACCGCGAAGCACCGCTACACGGTCATCCGGGGACCACACGTCGACAAGGACTCGCGCGAGCACTTCGAGATGCGCATCCACAAGCGCCTGATCGACATCGTGAACCCCAACGCCAAGACCATCGACAGCCTCCAGCGCATCGAGCTGCCGGCTGGGGTCGACATCGAGATCAAGATCCAGACCAGCTGAGCGGTGACGGTCGGACGACCGGCACCGTCGCTCTCGAACTGCGCCGCGCCGACCGCGCCCGAACGGGCCGGTTCGCCGGCGCAGTTCGTCGTTGTCGGCTCGTGCGCCGCGGTCACCCGATCGGGAACCCCGCGGCCTCCGGGTCGTCGCAGGCGCCCGGGTGTTCGCTGAGCCACCGATCGATCTCGGGTGCCGGGGAGCGGTCCTCGCCGGCTCGCCAGGCATCGAGGTAGTCGGCGGGCCAGACCACTCCCCGGCGAACCCACCAGGCGTCGACCGGGCACGCCGTCGGTGACAGGGCGAAGTGGGTGTGGCAGGCGCCGGAGCGCCCCGTGGAGCCCATCGTGCCGAGCGGATCGCCGGCGCTTACCCGTTCGCCGACGGTCACGGCCGGATCGACCGTCTCCAGATGGGCGACGTAGTAGCGCACACCATCGGAGCCGGCGATGGCGACCCAATTGCCGCCACGCATCGATGGATCGTCGAGGGCCCGGTCGTAAGTCGTTGCCGCTTCAAACCCCTCGATGACGCCGTCGGTGGCGGCGAGCACCGGGGTGCCGCAGCCCGGCGAGGCGAAGATGTCGGCGGCGGGGTAGTCGTGATGCTCGTCGTGGGCATACGAGATGTTGGTCTCGGGGGCGAACGGCGCCTGGCGCGGGTGAGGCAGCAGGTTCGCGCTGGGCCCGGAACTGCCGGTGGTCGTCGTCGTCGTCGTGGATGTCGTCGTCGTGGATGCCGTCGACGTCGTCGCGGTGGCGGTCGACATCGTGCTGGCGGACGTCATAGGTGGGTCGCTGACCACCGTCGCCGCCTCGGTCGTGAGGCTCGCGCTCGTCGCGGTCACGGGGGCGGCGTCGCCGTCGGATCCGCGACCGCCGTCGCAGGCGGCGACGGCGCCGAGCACGAGCACCAGCCAGGCCGCCGACGGTTGCACGTCGCCGGATCGTACTGCCCTCAGCCGTCGGGTCCAGGTGGTTCGATCTGGGGTGAGTCCGTAGCGGATTGCGCTACGGACTCACCCCAGATCGTGAGCGGGCACGGATCTTCCCCAAATTGTGGGCGTGAGCAGGGGAGTTGGCGGTTGGGGTGGCCGATGAGCGCCGATAGCATCTGGTCCTCGTGTCCAGGGGACTGCCCCGGGGACGAGACATCGACGTCCGTGTGCGCCCCGCACCAGCGAGGGGACCTCACGGCAACAACCGAAGGAGATGCGCCGCCGGACTGCGGTCGGGCGGTGCATCTGCGTGAGAGCGGGGAGCACCCGCTCACCAGTTTCCGTACGGCCCCGCAACGGCCGCAGCCAGTTCCATCAGTGAGGTAGAGCCGCCATGGCAACCACCGCGATCGTCGGCGAGAAGGTCGGCATGAGCCAGAAGTGGGTCGATGACCGGATCGTGCCGGTCACCGTCCTGCGCGTCGAGCCCATGCGCGTCGTGCAGGTCAAGACACCCGAGCGTGATGGCTACAGCGCCCTGCAGGTCACCTATGGCAACAAGGACGCCGGCAAGCTCAACAAGCCCGAGGCCGGGCACTTCGCCAAGGCGTCGGTCGACCCGGGCAAGCGGCTGGTCGAGCTGCGCATCGATTCGGTGGACGGCTACGAGGTCGGTCAGGAGATCGCGGTGGACACCGTCGAGGCCGGCGCCAAGGTCGATGTCACCGCGGTCAGCCGGGGCAAGGGCTTCGCCGGCACCATGAAGCGTCACAACTTCAAGGGCCAGGGCGCCAGCCACGGCAACCACAAGCACCACCGTGCGCCCGGCGCCATCGGCTCGTGCGCCTTCCCGGGCCGCGTGTTCAAGGGGCTGCGCATGGCCGGGCGGATGGGCAACGAACAGGTCACCACCCTCAACCTCGAGGTCGTCGAGTCCGACGCCGAGCGGGGCCTGTTGCTGATCAAGGGTTCGGTCCCGGGCCCCAACGGTGGGGTCGTCGTGGTTCGCAACGCCGTCAAGTCGGCCGTGAAGGAGAGCTGAGATGGCGCAGGTCACCATCAAGAACACCGCTGGCCAAGACGCCGGCTCCGCCGAGCTCGACGACGCCGTGTTCGGCATCCAGCCCAACGTCCCGGTAATGCACCAGGTCGTCACCGCGCAGCTCGCCAAGCGCCGGGCCGGCACCCAGAGCACCAAGACCCGCTCCGAGGTGCGCGGTGGCGGCGCCAAGCCGTACCGCCAGAAGGGCACCGGCAACGCCCGGCAGGGCTCGACCAACGCCCCGCACTACTCGGGTGGTGGCATCGCCCTCGGGCCCAAGCCCCGCTCCTACGAGCAGAAGACCCCCAAGAAGATGATCCGCCTCGCGCTGCGCTCGGCGCTGTCGGACCGCGCCGCCGAGGGCAAGGTACTGGTCGTCGACTCGTGGGGTTTCGAGCAGCCCAAGACCAAGGACGCGCTGGCGGCTCTCGGCGCCCTCGGCCTCGATGGTCGGGTGCTGGTGGTGGTCGATCGCGACGACGTGTCCACAGCGCTCAGCTTTCGCAATCTCCCCGAGGTGCAACTGATCCAGCCCGGCGAGCTCAACGCCTACGACGTGTTGTGCAACGACTGGGTGGTCTTCACCAGCGCCAACCTGCCGACCGGGATCACGGCCGGCGCCAGCAGCGAAGGAGACCAATCGTGAAGGACCCCCGCGACATCATCCTGGCCCCGGTCGTCTCCGAGAAGAGCTACGCGCTGATGGAGACCGGCGTCTACACCTTCCAGGTGCATCCCTCGGCCAGCAAGCCCGAGATCCGCGACGCCGTCGAGGCGATCTGGGGCGTCGAGGTGGCCAAGGTCAACACGCTCAACCGCAAGGGCAAGCGTCGCCGGACCCGGGGCACCAATCGCATCGGCAGCCGACCCGACATCAAGCGGGCCATCGTCACCCTGACGGCGGGCGAGATCCCGTTGTTCGAGAACTGAGGACGTCATGGGAATTCGCTCTCGCCGACCCACCAGCCCCGCCCGGCGGTTCCAGACCGTCTCCGACTTCTCCGACATCACCAAGTCGAAGCCCGAGAAGTCGCTGTTGGCGGCCAAGCCGAAGACCGGCGGTCGCAACGCACAGGGCCGCAAGACCTCCCGTCACCGCGGCGGCGGACACAAGCAGCAGTACCGCATGGTCGACTTCAAGCGAGTCAAGGACGGCGTGACCGCCAAGGTCGCCGCCATCGAATACGACCCCAACCGCACCTGCCGCATCGCGTTGCTCCACTATGCCGACGGGGAGAAGGCCTACATCCTCGCCCCGCGCGGCCTCAAGGTCGGCGATCACGTCCAGAGTGGTCAAGGTGCCGACATCAAGCCGGGCAACGCCCTGCCGATGCGCTACATCCCGGTCGGCACCACGGTGCACAACGTCGAGCTCCGCCCCGGCCAGGGCGGCAAGATCGGCCGATCGGCGGGTATCGCCGTCCAGCTCGTGGCCAAGGACGGCGACTGGGCCACGCTGCGCATGCCCTCGACCGAGATGCGCCGCATCCCGATCGACTGCCGTGCCACCGTCGGCGAGGTCGGCAACTCCGAGCACGAGCTGGTCAAGATCGGCAAGGCCGGCCGCAATCGCTGGAAGGGCGTCCGCCCCCAGACTCGCGGCGTCGCCATGAACCCCGTCGACCACCCGCTCGGTGGCGGCGAGGGTCGTACCTCCGGCGGTCGTCCCGCCGTGTCGCCATGGGGCCAGCCCGAAGGTCGCACCCGCGACAAGAAGAAGCCGTCCCAGTCGCTCATCATCCGCCGTCGCCGCACCGGCAAGGGCCGCCGGTAAAGGAAGCAGAGGAAGCCAATGTCCCGCAGCCTCAAGAAGGGCCCCTTCGTCGACGAGCACCTGCTCAAGAAGGTGGACAGCCAGAACGCCGCCGGCGAGCGCCGGGTCATCAAGACCTGGTCCCGTCGCAGCACCATCATCCCCGACATGGTCGGCCACACCATCGCCGTCCACGACGGCCGCAAGCACGTCCCGGTGTACGTCACCGAGTCGATGGTCGGCCACAAGCTCGGCGAGTTCAGCCCGACGCGGACCTTCAAGTTCCACGC
>JBKEAH010000187.1:0-1540 GCA_047972065.1 Desertimonas sp. | reverse complement strand
AGCCCGACGCCACCCTGCCGATGCAGCTGGCCACCCGACCCGGGATGATGATGAGCCCGGCGTTCATGGAAGACCCCAACGTCGACACCCAGGCGGTCGGCACCGGGCCGTTCATGCTGGTGGAGTATCGCGACAGCGACCGCGCCATCTACGAGCCCAACCCCGACCACTGGAACCCCGACTACGCCCGGCTCGAGCGGTTGGAGATCCACTACCTGCCCGATCAGACGACCCGGTTGAACGCACTGCGCAGCGGTCAGATCGACGCCTGCCCGATCGACGTCGAGCAGATCGACGAGATGGCCGGCGTCGCCGACTTCAACACCCAGACCTTCGACACCATCCAGCTGTACCACTTCCAACTGGACCGCACGAAGGCCGAGTTCGGCAACCCGCTCGTTCGCCAGGCGATGAGCCACGCCATCGACCGCGACGCGATCCTGCGGGGCCTGATGTACGAGCACGCCACGCTGGCGACCCAGTGGGTGGCGCCGAACACCCCGTACTACGTCGACGATCTCGGCGACTCGACCGTCTACGACGTCGAGCGCGGCCGCGAGCTGATGGCCGAGGCCGGGCTCGAAGACGGCTTCAGCTTTACCGCCGGCGCCTCGGTACAGCCGATCTACGTCCAGCTGGCCGCCATCCTGCAGAGCCAGTTCGCCGAGATCGGCATCACGATGAACGTCGAGCAAAGCCCCAACCTGGCCGACACCTTCTTCGTCGAGAACGCGGTCGATGCCATCGTCGCCGCCTACCCCGGCCGCATCGACCCCACCGAAACGGCCCAGATCTACTTCAACGACGAGAGCTTCTCGAACCCCGGCCGCCAAGTCGACCCCGAGGTGAAGGAGGCCTACGACGCGGCGATGATCCCCGGTGAAGATCGCGACGAGGCGCTCGCTGACCTGATCCGGGCGATGGACGTCTCGATGCCCAACATCCCGATCGTGTACCCGCAGGTCGGGCTGTCGGCGGCGACGAGCGTGCAGGGCCTCACCTGGTATCGCTCGGGCCACATCGAGTTCGCCGGGGTCACCGTCGAGTCCTGAGCGCGGGGCGCCGCGAGCAGGATTCCGACGCGGCGCCGCTCGCACCCTATGTTTCCCGGCGATGGGGAACTCAACACCGCGTTTCAACCGACGTCAGACACTCGGGCTGTTCGCCGGGGCCGTCGCCGCTGCCGGCTTCGGCGTCGGGGGCCGCGCCGGCGCCGCCGGGCCGGCACCACGTCGGCGGGTCATCCGTTCGGCGCAGGCGGCGGCGCCGTCGGGCACGCTGCGCTACGGCAGCCCCTACAACGTCACCCGGTTCGACCCGCACCGCTCGTCGAGCGGCTACGACCAGGTGTGGACGGCACCGGTGTACGAGCGCCTCATCTGGCAGACGTCCGATGTCGAGCTGCAGCCCGGTCTGTCGACCGAGTGGGACTTCGTCGACGAGCAGACCTTCGAGATGACCTTGCGCGAGGGCGTGTCGTTCACCGACGGCGAGGCCTTCAACGCCGAGGCCGTCAAGCTCAACATCGAACGGGCCAAGA
>JBKEAH010000178.1:0-22123 GCA_047972065.1 Desertimonas sp. | reverse complement strand
TTGAGCGGGCCGCTCGGATCCCGGACGTAGGCGATCCCGTCCTCGAGCTGCACGAAGACATCGGGGCAGTGATCGACACACAGGCCGTCGCCCGTGCACAGGTCCTGATCGATCCACACTCGCATCGGACGACCGACGGTATCGGCCGGAATCCGGGGATACCGAGCGGAGTCGTCCCTACCATGCCCCGGGTGGCACCCGGCTCATCCCCCAACACTCCGCCCCTCGCCGAACGTCGGCCACACGCCTGGGAACGCCCGGCCGGCCGCGTCGAGGACCCCTACGCCTGGCTGCGCGACCGCGACGACCCGGCGACGATCGCCTATCTGGAAGCCGAGAACGCCTACGCCGAGGGCTTCTTCGGCTCCCACGGCGAGCTGATCGACACCCTGTTCGGCGAGATCCGCTCCCGGGTCCAAGAGACCGACGACTCGGTCCCGGTCCCCGACGGTGGCTGGTGGTACCTCACCCGGACCGTCGAAGGCGAGGCCTACCCGATCTACTGCCGAGGGCGTTCGCTCGACACCGCCGGCGACACCGTCCTGCTCGACACCAACGCCGAGGCGGCCGGGCACGACTACTTCGACGTCGCCACCGTCGACCCGTCCCCCGATCACACCCGCCTGGCGTGGTCGAGCGACACCGACGGCAGCGAGCGCTACACGCTGCGGGTGCGCGACCTGGACAGCGGTGTCGACCAGCCCGACGCGCTCACCGAGACCTCGTCGTGGGGCGGCACGGCATGGTCGGCCGACGGGCACCACCTCTTCTACGCCCGGCCCGACGAGCAGATGCGTCCCTGCGAGATCTGGCGTCACGAGCTCGGGACCGACCCCGCCGGCGACGTCCTCGTACACCGCGAACCCGACGAGCGCTTCAACCTCGCCGTCGGACTCACCCGCAGCGAAGGCTGGATCCTGCTGATGTCGCAGTCGCGGACCTCCTCGGAGGTCTGGCTGATCCCGGCGAACGACCCGGCCGCCGCGCCCCGGATGGTGCGCGCCCGCGCCGTCGACGTCGAGTACTCGCTCGACGACTGGGGTGATCGGTTCGTGGTCGTCACCAACCTCGACGCACCCGACTTCCGGGTTGCCACCGCGCCCCACGACCGACCGGCCGAGTGGACCGAGCTGGTGGCCCACCGCCCCGGACGACGGATCACCGGGGCCGAGCCGTTCGCCGGTCACCTCGCCGTGCACGAATGGGCGGACGCCCAACCGCGCCTCCGGCTGATCGGACGCGACGGCACCGAGCACACGATCGACCTCGGCGACGAGCCCCACGACGTCGAGTTCGGACCCAACGCCGTGTGGGACACCACCACCCTGCGCATCCTCACCCAGTCGTTGACCGAGCCGGCGTCGGTGTGGGATGTCGACGTCGTCACCGGCGAGCGCACGTTGCGCAAGCGCACCCCGACCCCGGGTGTCGAGCTCGACCGCTACGTCTCCGAACGCGTCTGGGCAAGCGCCGATGACGGCACGCGGATCCCCGTCGACGTGGTCCGTCACGTCGACACGCCATCGGACGGGACCGCCCCGGGCTGCGTCTACGGGTACGGCTCCTACGAGGCGTCGTTGCCACCGTGGTTCTCCGTCGCCCGACTGTCATTGCTCGATCGGGGTTGGGTCTGGGCCCTCGCCCACCCCCGCGGCGGCGGCGAGCTGGGCCGGCAGTGGTACCTCGACGGCAAGCTGCTGGCCAAGCGCAACACGTTCACCGACACCATCGCCGCCACCGAGACGCTCATCGACGGTGGGCACGTCGATGGATCGCGCACGACGCTGCGCGGCGGGAGCGCCGGCGGCCTGCTGGTCGGGGCCTGTCTCAACCTCCGCCCCGATCTCTATCGCTCGGCGGTGGCCGAGGTGCCCTTCGTCGACGTCGTCACGACGATGAGCGACCCGACCCTGCCCTTGACGGCCGGCGAGTGGGAAGAGTGGGGAGACCCGCGCCACGAACCGTGGGCCACCTACATCGCCGGATACTCCCCCTACGACAACGTGCCCGCCACCATCGACCCGACGGGGTTTCCGGCGCTCTACATCAGCGCCGGGCTCAACGACCCGCGGGTGAGCTTTCACGAGCCGGCGAAGTGGACGGCACGGTTGCGGGCCGCCGGCGCCGGCACCGACCCGCGTCGCCCGCTCGTGCTGCGCACCGAGATGGGGGCCGGGCACGGCGGCCCGAGCGGCCGTTACGAGGCCTGGCGCGACGAGGCACGCACCCTCACGTTCCTGCTGGCAACGACCTGATCAGACGGCGACGGTGAGGCCCTCGGCGGCGGCGAAGACGTCCACGACCAGCGAGTCGCCGCACGCCCTGGCCATCTCGGCGAGGCGATCGAGTTGCTCGTCGTCGCGGTCGGGGTCGTGGTGGAACAGCGCGAGACGACGGGCCCCGACATGGGCTGCCAACCACACCGCATACTCGACGGTGCAATGACCCCAGTCGGGCTTGTGTCGGAACTCGCTCGGCGTGTACTGGGCATCGTGGATCAACAGGTCGACCCCGGCGCACAGATCGATCACCGAGTCGGCGACCGTCAACGGGTTCGCCGGCTGCTGATGGTCGCTCACGTAGGCGACGCTGCGCCCGGCCCGCTCGATGCGATACCCGTTGGTCGGTCCGCAGTGCGGCACCGGCGCTGAACGGATCTCGTAGCCCCCGTGGGACATCTCGGCCGGCGCCACCCGAACCTCCACGTGGCCGTTGAAGTCGTGCAACCCGATCGGGAACAGCGGGGGGCGGATCGTCTCGGCCAGCACCTCGTCGGGGTGCCGCCCACCATCCTGAGCGGGCGCATAGATGACCATCTCGGAGTCGGGATCACGAAGCGGGGAGAAGAACGGCAGCCCCTGGATGTGATCCCAGTGGAGATGGCTCACCAGGCAGACGCCGCGGAACGCACGACGCTGTGCCTCCAGCTCGAGACCCCGCGACCGCGCCCCCGTCCCGATGTCGAGCAACAGGTCCGCTTCGTCGGCCGCCTCGATCACCACACACGACGTGTTGCCGCCATAGCGGGCGATCTCGGGCCGATCGCAGGGGGTCGACCCGCGCACCCCGTGGAACGTCACGCGCATCGTCTCGTCGCCGTCGCCTGCCCCCATGTTGAACCGTCAGCCCCCTCTCATCCGAGGCGCCGAGGCTAGGCCCGCGGCCCCCGCCGCATCCAGACCCCATTGGAGTGACGTTCGTCGCAGTGCTGGCCCCGGCGGTACGGTCGTCGGGGTGAGCGAGCAGCCGACACTGCCCGACGGTCTCGTCGTCGTGCTCAAGCACGAGTGCGAGACCTGCCGCATGGTCGCACCGTTGCTCGCCACGGTGGGATCGGCGGCCCCGGTCGCCGTGTACGTCCAGGACGACCCGGCCTTTCCCGACGGTCTCGACGCCATCCACGACGCCGACCTGGCGGTCAGCTGGCACCACGACATCGAGACGGTGCCGACGCTGATCCGCGTCGTCGATGGCGTCGAGACCGAACGGACCATCGGTTGGTCGCGCGACGAGTGGCGACGGATCACCGGGGTCGCCGACCTCGGCGACGACCTGCCCGCGATGCGACCGGGATGCGGCTCGATGAGCGTCGACCCCGACCTGGTCGACGAGCTGCGACGCCGGTTCGAAGACGGCACCCTGCGCTCGCGTCGGGTCGAACTGGCCTCGCTGGAAGACGACATCGAAGCGATGTACGACCGAGGTTGGTCAGATGGGCTCCCGGTGGTCCCGCCCACCCCCGAGCGGGTGCTGCGGATGCTCACCGGGACCTCGCGCGCACCCGACGAGGTCGTCGCCCTGACCCCGCCCGACCTGGTCGAGACCAGCGTCGAGAAGGTGGCGATCGCGGCGGTGATGGCGGGGTGCCTCCCCGAATACCTGCCGTGGGTGCTGACCGCGCTCGAAGCGGCGTGCACCGATCAGTTCAACATCCACGGCGTACTCGCCACCACGATGCCCGTCGGCCCGGTGCTGGTGTGTAGCGGGCCCGGAACGGCGCGCATCGGGATGAACAGCGGGGTCAACGCCCTCGGCCAGGGCAACCGGGCCAACTCGACAATCGGCCGGGCCTTGCAGCTGGTGATCCGCAACGTCGGCGGCGGACGCCCCGGCGAGGTCGACCGCGCCGCCCACGGCAACCCGGGCAAGCTGTCGTTCTGCTTCGCCGAGCTGCCCGACTCGCCGATCGGCACGCTGGCCGAACAGCAGGGACTTCCGGCCGGCGTCGACGCGATCACCCTGTTCCCCGGCGAGGGACCGCGCTGCGTCGTCGATCAGCTGTCGCGGCGGCCCGAGAGCTTGGCGACCAGCCTCGCCGCCTGCCTGCGCACCGTGCACCACCCCAAGCTGCCGCTCGGCTTCGACGCCATCGTGGTGATGGGCCCCGAGCACCTCCGAGTGTTCGCCGACGCCGGCTGGGACCGCGACCGCATCCTTACCGAGCTGCACGCCAGGCTCCAGCTGCCCGGTACCGAACTCGTGCGCGGCGCCGGGGGCATCGACGAGGGCGTCCCCGAGCACCTCGCCGACGCCACGCTGCCCAAGTTCCGCGACGGTGGACTGTTGCTGGCGTCGGCGGGTGGCGGCGCCGGGTTGTTCTCGGCCATCATCGGGGGCTGGGCCAACGGCGCCACCGGCTCCACGCCCATCACCCGAGAGGTCACCCCATGACGACCACCACCCGCTACGTGCTCGATCCGACCGGCGAGACCACCGTCGCCGAGCGCACCCGGCTCCCCCGCCCCGCCGACATCGCCGGGTTGCGCATCGGGCTGCTCGACATCACCAAGCCACGCGGCGACGTGTTCCTCGACCGTCTGGAGTCACGGCTGAGCGCCGCCGGCGCATCGGTGCAGCGCTACCGCAAGCCGACGTTCACCAAGCCGGCGCCGGTCGACCTGCGTCACGAGATCGCCACCCAGTGCGACCTCGTGATCGAAGCCCTCGCCGATTGAGGCAGCTGCACGTCGTGCAGTGTGCACGACATCACGGATCTGGAACGCCGGGGCGTCCCCGGGGTGTTCGTCGCGTCGGCCGAGTTCGTCCAGGCCGCCGAGGCACAGTCGAGCGCGCTGGGGTTCCCGTCGGTGGCGCGAGTGTTCACCCCGCACCCGATCCAGGACCGCACCGACGACGAGATGCGGGCCTACGCCGACGCCGCCTACGACGACATCGTCGCTGCCATCACCGCCTGAGGAGCGCGTCGGCGGTGGCGAGCACGGCGCGGGCATTGGCCACGTGGAGGTGCTCGATCATCTTGCCGTCGACGGTGACGACGCCCTTGCCCTCGCGCTCGGCCTCCTCGAAGGCGTCGATCACCCGGCGGGCGACGTCGACCTCGTCGTCGGTCGGGGTCCACGCCGTGTTGGCCGGTTCGACCTGGCTGGGATGCACCAGGGTCTTGCCGTCGAAACCGAGCTCGACGCCCTGACGGCACTCGGCGGCGAAGCCCTCGGCGTCACGCACGTCGTTGTAGACGCCGTCGAGCACCACCTTGTCGGCCTCGCGACCCGCCGCCAGCGCGGTCATCAGGTGCGACACCAGGTTCCAACGGCCGGCCAGCAACGGGGCGCGCAGCTCCCTGGCCAGGTCGTTGGTACCCATCACCAGCACCGCGACCCGGCGGTGGGCGGCGATCGAGCGCACGTCAAAGATCGCGGTCGGGGTCTCGATCATCGCCCAGATCGCGACGTCGGTGGCCCCCACCGCATCGAGCCGCGCGGCGACGTCGTCGAGGTAGGCGGCCGAGTCCACCTTGGGGATCACGACCGCGGCGGGTCGCGCCGCGCCGGCGGCGGCGAGATCGTCGGCGCCCCACGGTGTCGACAGCCCGTTGCAGCGGATCGTCAGCTCGCGGTGGCCGTAGTCGCCGGACCCGACGGCGGCCACCGCCTGGGCGCGGGCGAGATCCTTGGCGTCGGGGGCGACGGCGTCTTCGAGGTCGAAGATGATCGCGTCGCAGTCGAGGCCCTTGGCCTTGTCGAGCGCCTTGGCGTTGGACGAGGGCATGTAGAGCACCGAGCGGCGGGGCGTGAGCGTCATGACGTGAACCCGTAGGTGGCGGCCAGCTCGGGGTCGCGCGCCGACAGCTGCTGGGCGAGGGCCACGACGACCTTGCACTGCTTGACCGAGGCGTCGTCTTCCATCTTTCCGTCGAGCATGATCGCCCCGGTGCCGTCGCCCATCGCCGCGATCACCCGCTGAGCGTGGGCGACGTCGGCCGGGTCGGGGCTGAACACCCGCTTGGCGATGTCGATCTGGCTCGGGTGCAGGCTCCAGGCGCCGACGCAGCCGAGCAGGTAGGCGTTGCGGAACTGGTCCTCGCACGCCAGCGGATCGCCGATGTCGCCGAAGGGTCCGTAGTAGGGCAGCACGCCGTAGGTGACGCAGGCGTCGACCATGCGGGCGATCGTGTAGTGCCACAGGTCCTGCTGGTAGGTGGGCCGGGGGGCGTCGGCGGCGTCGCCGGCGTCGGCCCGCACGAGATAGCCGGGGTGGCCGCCACCGACCCGGGTGGTCTTCATCCGCCGGTTGGCGGCGAGGTCGGCCGGACCGAGCGACAGGCCCTGCATGCGCGGCGACGCGGCACAGATCTCCTCGACGTTGGCGACCCCACGGGCGGTCTCGAGGATGGCGTGGACGAGGATCGGGCGGCCGACGCCGGCCTTGGCCTCGAGCTGGGCCAGCAGCCGATCGACGTAGTGGATGTCCTCGGGGCCCTCGACCTTGGGGATCATCACGACGTCGAGCACGTCGCCGATCTCGCTGACCGCGGCGGTCAGGTCGTCGAGCGCCCACGGCGAATCGAGCGAGTTGACCCGGGTCCAGAACTGCGTGTCGGGGTGGTCCCACGCCGTACCGATGTCGATCAGACCGGCGCGTGCCGCCTCCTTGTCGGTGGCCGGCACCCCGTCTTCGAGGTTGGCGAGCAGCACATCGACGGTCGGGGCGATCGCCGGCACCTTGGCCACCATCTTGGGGTTCGACGCCGGCAGGAAGTGGATCATCCGCGACGGGCGGAACGGGATCTCACGCACGGGCTCGGGGGCGCCGAGCGCGAGCGGTCGGAAGAAGTCCTTGGGTGGCCGCACGCCCGCAGCGTAGAGAGTTCACGGCAGCCGTAACCACTCACCGTCGACGACCGCCAGACCATCGGCCACCAGCGACGCCACCGTGACGTGGGAGTGATCGGCGACCGGCGACGGCCCCCGACCGAGCGCCGACAGCACCCGGCCGCGGCGTTGACGCTCGCTGCCCTCGTAGCGCCCCTGGCGGGTGGACACCATCGCCGATCGCTCGGCCGGATCGGGATCGGGGCGGCCAGCCCGATGCCAGGAACAGCTCCCGGCCAGCGGGCACGCGTCGCAGCGGGGATGGGGACGGCACAGCGTCGCGCCGAGTTCCATCAGCGACTGGTTCCACGCCCATCCCTGCCCGGCCGGAACCAGCGTGTCGGCGGCCTCCTGCACCCGGCGAGCCGTCAGCCGCTCCCCGCTGACACGGGCGAGCGTGCGGGCGATGTTGGTGTCGACCACGGCGACGTCGCGCTCGAAGGCGAAGGCCAGCACCGCTCGGGCGGTGTAGGGCCCGACCCCGGGCAGGGCGAGCAGCCCCTCGAGCGTGTCGGGCAGCCGGCCGTCGTGGTCATCGACCACGACGCCTGCGGTCTGGTGGAGGTTGCGGGCCCGTCGCGGGTAGCCAAGGCCCTGCCAGCGGCGGAACACGTCACCGAGCGGGGCGGCTGCCAGCGCCCCGGGGGCCGGGTAGACGCCGAGGAAGTCGTGCCAACGGTCGATGACACGGGCCGCCTGGGTCTGTTGGAGCATCACCTCGGCGACGAGGATCGCCCACGGGTCGCGGGTCGCCCGCCACGGCAGGTCGCGCAGCCGGGGAACCCCCCACCCCAACACCGCGCCGGGGGCGATCACTCAGACGACACCCACGGTGCGCGAGTGCCAGCCGGTCGCGCCGTCGGGGGCCGGGCTCGAGGCCTCCTCGGTCTGGGTGACGCCCCGGGAGTCGGTGGCCCGAACCTGGATCCGGTGCTCGCCGGCGGTGGCGTCCCAGACATCGACCCACTGGACCCAGGTGTTGCCGTTGGCGGCGTCACCCAGATCGGCGTCGTGCCAGACGCCGTCGATGCCAACCTCGACCCTGGAGATGCCACCGGGGGGCGCCCACGCCACCCCGGCGATCGCCTGGCGACCCGCCGTCAGCCGGGCGCCGGCGCGGGGGACGTCGATGCGCGACTGGGTCTTGACCGGCGCCTCCTTGGCCCACCCCCGCGAGATCCAGTAGCCGTCGAGACCCCCGAGGGTGGTCAGCTCGATCTCCGAGAGCCACTTCGTGGCCGAGACGTACCCGTACAGCCCCGCCACGACGAGACGGGCGGGAAAGCCGTGCCGGACGGGTAGTGGCTCGCCGTTCATCGCCACCGCGACCATCGCGACCCGTCCGTCGAGACCGACCTCGGTTGGGAACCCGGCCGTGAAGTCGTCGACCGAGCGCCCGACGATCTGGTCGGCGTCGTCGTGCACGCCGGCGCGCTCGAGCAGCGTGGCGAGCGGGACGCCCTGCCACACGGCGTTGCCGACCAGCCCGCCGCCCACCTCGTTGGACACGCACGACAGGGTGACGGTCTCCTCGGTGGTGGCCAGCTCGACCAGTTCCTCGTAGGAGAGCTCGAACGGCTCGTCGACCATCCCGGTGACCTTCAAGGTCCAGCCGCCCACGTCGACCCGCGGCGTCTGGAGGGCGGTGTCGATCCGGTAGAAGCCGTCGTTGGGAGTGATGTAGGGGGTGAGCCCGGCGACGTCGAACGGGTTCGCGCCGGGAGCGGGCACCGTGGCCGTCGTGTTCGCCGGGGTGGGGAGCCGGGTGGTGGCCCGGGTGGCGTCGACGGTGTCGCTCCCCCGCAACCGCCGTGAACCGACCGCACCCAGCACGGCGACCGCCAGCGCTGCGCCGCTGGCGCCGAGCACGGCGCGCCGGGTGGCCACGTGAGGGCCCGGCGTCGCCGAGGGTTGTCCCGGCACCGGCTCGGGCGGCAGCAGCTGGGCGAGACCGAACAGGGTCCCGATCCCCGCCGCGGTGGCGAGCGTGGCGGCGATGAGCCCGAGGCCGACACCGCCTTGGGGGTCGGTGGCGTAGGCCCACCAGCCGATCAGCCCAAAGGCGACGAAGCCCCCGGCGGCGAACCGGCGGCGGCGAACCGCGACCGCGCCGAGCCCGGCGCCGATGGCCAACGCGATCACGACGATGCCCACGATCAACGCCGTCTTGTCGTTGGTGCCAAACAGGCTGACGGCGAGATCCTTCAGGCCGGCGGCAAACCGGTCGATGAACTCACCGCCGATCGCGGTCACCAGCGACGGCGTGCCGCCGCCCAAGGCGCTGACCAACTCGCCAACGGCCAGCGCCACGGCCGCCGCGGTCACCCCGATGAGGGCTCGCGGCCACCGTTGGTCTCGTCGGGTCCCGGTCTTCACAGCGGATACGTCATCGACGTGGCGAGGTGGTGGCGGATCGGCGGGCGTCAGTCCCAGGCCTGATCGACGTCGTAGGGGCGGGCCCGGCCGGGGGCCGCGTCACGCCGCCACACCATCACCCGACGGCGGAAGTAGCAGACCTCCTTGCCGTCCTGGTTGAAGCCCTTGGTCTCGACGGTGACGATGCCACGGTCGGGCTTGGAGCTCGACTCCTTGACCTCCAACACACGGGTCTCGGCATGGATCGTGTCGCCGTGGAAGGTCGGGAACTTGTGCTGCAACGTCTCGACTTCGAGGTTGGCGATGGCGGCGCCGCTCACGTCGGGTACCGACATGCCCAGCACCAGCGAGTACACGAGGTTGCCGACCACCACGTTGCGTCCCTGCACGCTCTGGCCCGCGAACCAGTCGTTGGTGTGCAACGGGTGGTGGTTCATCGTGATCATGCAAAAGAGGTGATCGTCGTACTCGGTGATCGTCTTGCCCGGCCAATGCCGGTACACGTCACCGACGACGAAGTCCTCGAGGTGGCGGCCGAACGGGCGATCGTGCGCAGTCATCGCGTGCGGACGCTACCCCTCGTCGCGCGTCGCATCGTCGTCACCGTCGGTGACCGAGTCCCCGTCGACGTAGGCGCCTGCCTCGGCCTCCAGCAGCGTCGCCTCGAACGGTACGTCGGGACGGGCATCGACCTCGGTGAACGGTGGCGGTTCCACCCCGTCGAAGACGGGTTCCGGCGTCGACGGCCCCACCGAATCATCGCGGCGGGTGCGTTCCCACTGCCGCAGGGCGAAATCGACCCGGCTCTCGCTGTCGGCGCGTCGGGCGATGTCGCGCAAGCGGCTGAGGCGGTCACGACGCTCGATCTTCCACGGCCCGACACGCAGCGACGCGTACAGGATCGCCCCGACGAAGATCGGGAAGATCCACTGCGCGATGCGATACGACGCGAGCCCGAGGCGCGCCCCCCGCCACGTGGAGCCAAAGGCCACCAGGGTCGGGATGTAGTACGCGTCGACGATGCCGATGCCCCCGGGGGTGATCGGGATGACGGCGATGATGTTGGCCAACCCGAACGCCACGATCAGGGCGTCGGGGTCCAGCGACTGCCCGAACGCCCGGAGGAACACCCACAGCGACGCGGCGTCGAGCAACCAGTTGAGCGCCGCCCAGAACACGACCCGTTTGAGCAGGTCGCGGTCCGACAGCAGCTCCTCGACGCGTGTGCCGATCTGGCGCACGACGGCGATCGCGGACTCCGGGTTGAGTCGGACCTTCCCGCAGATCCATCGGATGATCCGCTCGGCCCGACCTTGGCCGTGCATCACCCCCATCACGAGGCCGGCGGCCAACAACATCAACACGACGCCGGCCACCGCCGCCGCCGCGTAGCCCGGGTTGACACCGCGGATCGGGATCGAGATCATCAGTCCGATCCAGAACAACAGGTTGAGCACCACCGCCGAGCCGAGCCCGGCCGTCGCCAGTGCGAAGCCGGCATCGGCGCCGCTGATCCCCGACAGTGTCAGCAGGCGATAGCCGAGCGCCGAGGCCGTCGCGTTGCCACCGGGGATGATGTTGGACAACGCCTTGGTGCTCATCTGGATGCGGAAAAAGCGCATCCGGGACACCCCGCGCGACGCGTCGCCGAGCGCCGACCTGGTCAGCAGCGAGTAGGCCCACCAGCTCGCCACCTGGAGCCCGAAACCGGCGACGAGGTACCCCGGTTCGAGGCGCTGGATCTGGTCCCAGGCGTTCTGGAACTGCGGCGCCAACGGAAGGATGAAGATGTAGAAGGCAGCGACGAAGGCGGCGGTCTTGATCGTGAAGCGGACCGGCTTGAACGGGCGCCGCTCGGCCCGCACGCCGTCCCGGGTCACCGGCGGCAGCTCCCCGGTCTCGGGATCGCGCGGGTGGACGAGTTCGAGCGTTTCGTCGAGCGCCGCAGGCCCCGGCCCGGCGTCGTGGTCCTCACCAGCCACCTGCTCTTGTTAGCCGATCTGCGCTACGCCGCGTGGCCGTGGCGGTGGTGAAGGTCCGGGACGTGCGGGTGGACGTGCGTGATGGGTTGGTGACCGTGGCGATGGGAGTGCGCTCCGACGACCGGCTCACCGTGGCTGTGGTTGTGGTTGTGGTGACCGTCGTCGTGGGTGTGGTCGTGTTCGTGCTCGACGTGGCCGTGGTGATGCTCGTGCGTGTGGCTGCTGCGGAGCACGAACCCGACACCGACGGCCGCGATCGCGATCGACGACACCTCGCGCGCCGTGACCGGCTCCGAGAACAACGTCCAGGCGACGATGACCCCGACGAACGGTGCCGTGGCGAACACGAGTTGACCACGTGCCGCACCGAGGTCTCGCGCCCCGGCCACCCACAGCGTGATCGACATCCCGTAGCCGACGACGCCGATCGCAAGTGCGCCGACGACTGCCGGCCCGGCCGGGGCGTCGGCGATGAGCAGCCCGATGGCGAGGTTCGCTCCGCCGGCGACGACGCCCTTGACCAGCGTGATGTGGGACGGCGCGAGCTCGTCCAGGTTCGCGGTGACACAGTTGTCCACCGCCCAGCACGCGCAGGCGGCTGCGATCAGCCCGGCCCCCCACCGAACGTCGCCGCTGCCCGACCAGCCGAGCACGACGCTCGCGACGACGACCAGCAACGTCCCGCGAACCACCCGCGGCCCGAGATGCTCCCGGAACACGAGCCCGGCGAGCATCGTGGTGAACACGAGCTCGAGGTTGAGCAACAGCGACGCCGACGCCGCCGACGTGCGGGTCAGACCCGCAGCGAGCAGGACCGGCCCGATCGCACCGCCGACGACGACGGCGATCGCCAGCCGTCCGGACCCGCGCCGGATCGACGCCCACGACGACCGGTGCCGGCTGATCACGGGGAGCACCGCGACGGCCGCACCGAGATAGAGCAACCCGGCGAGCGTTGCTGGAGACATGTCCCCGGCGATCCGGGACGCGGCGGGGGCGGACGCGCCAAAGAGGACCGCGGCGACGCCGCACCGGACCACACCGCGCCCTACCGACGTCGACGGGCTCACCATCGCCTCGGAGCATCGGCCATCGGACCCGGTACCGTCACGACCCGCATCGTGGCAGATTCCCGGCCGATTCGGACCCGCCGGTAACTTCTCGGCCATGACCGACGTGGTGACGCCCGACCTCGACGCCGCGGCCGCGGCCCTGGACGTCGCCGGGGGGGTCGTCGGCAGCGGCGTCGCCCGGCTGAGCGCCGCCGGCGGGCCCGACGGTGCCCAGGTCCTCGCCTATGACCTGGCCCACGCCGCGGCCGGGTTGGCCACGGCCCGTTCGATGCTCGCCTACGGCACCAGGGGCGATATCGAGGCCGCGCTCACCTGTGCCTTCGCCGCCGACGTGATCCACGATCTCGGCGGGCGGATCATGGGCCGTGAGGAGGACTGGGGCGTCGCACCCGGTGCGCTCGAGGACACCCATGGCTTTCTCGCCCTCTATCGCTCACCGTCGTTTCTCGCGTCGCTGGCCGATCAGCCCGGGCCCCGCCACCTGGACGACGACATGGAGTTGGTGCAGGACACGTTCCGCTCCTTCGCCCAGAACGTGGTCGCGCCTCACGCCGAACACGTCCACCGGACCAACGGTGACGTCCCCGAGGAGGTCATCGCCGGGCTCGCCGAGATCGGTGCGTTCGGACTGTCGGTACCCGCCGAGTACGGCGGCTTCAGCGAGGGCGGCGAGAGCGAGTACCTGGCGATGGTCATCGCCACCGAGGAACTGAGCCGGGCCAGCCTCGGCATCGGCGGCTCGCTGATCACCCGCCCCGAGATCCTCACCCGCGCCCTGGTCAAGGGGGGCACCGAGGATCAGAAGAACCAGTGGTTGCCCAAGCTGGCCACCGCCGAGGTGATGGCGGCGGTGGCGGTCACCGAGCCCGACTACGGCAGCGACGTCGCCGGGTTGAAGGTGACGGCGACGCCGGCGGCGGGCGCCGACGGGCGCGACGGCTACGTGATCAACGGCGTCAAGACCTGGTGCACGTTCGCAGCCCGCGCCGACGCCCTGATGCTGCTGGCCCGCACCGACCCCGATCGCTCGGCCGGCCACCGCGGTCTCAGCTTGTTCATCGTGCCCAAGCCGCACGGTGACGGCCATGGCTTCCAGTTCACCCAGGATCCCGCCGCCGGCGCCGCCGGCAAGACGGGCAAGATGGAAGGCCGCCCGATCGACACGATCGGTTACCGCGGGATGCACAGCTACGAGTTGGCCCTCGAGGACTGGTGGGTGCCCGCCGCCAACTTGATCGGCGAGGAAGGTGGCCAGGGCCGCGGCTTCTACCTCCAGATGGAGGGGTTCGAGAACGGACGCCTCCAGACCGCGGCCCGCGCCCTCGGGGTCATGCAGGCCGCCTACGAGGCGGCGCTCGACTACGCCCGCGAGCGCAAGGTGTTCGGCGCCGCGGTCTACGACTACGAGCTCACCCAGGCGAAGCTGGGCCGGATGGCGGCGCTGATCCAGGCCGGTCGCCAGTTCAGCTACGACGTGGCCCGGATGATGGCCCGTGGCGACGGAGCGATGGAGGCCTCGATGGTCAAGGCCTTCGTCTGCAAGGCGGCCGAATGGGTGAGCCGCGAGGCGATGCAGATCCACGGCGGCATGGGCTACGCCGAGGAGTTCACCGTCAGCCGGCTCTTCGTCGACGCCCGGGTGCTGTCGATCTTCGAGGGCGCCGACGAGACCCTCTGCCTCAAGGTGATCGCCCGACGGCTCAGCTGACCCAGGCCAACACGTCGGCGACGGCGGTGATCGTCTCGAAGGCGGCGTCGGGGTGATCGCCGTGGGGATCGAGCAGCAGCGGGTGGAGCCCGGCCGCGGCCGCCCCAGCGACGTCCATCGTCACCGAGTCACCGACGTAGGCGATGCGGGCCCGATCGATGCCCGCGAAGAACGGGGCGGCGTAGTCGAAGATGGCCGGGTCGGGCTTGGCGACGCCGACCACCGTGCTGTCGATCACGCACCGCACCGGCACCCCGTGGCCCGCCCCGACCTGGCACACACCGGCGCGGGCGAGCACCGCTTCGATCTGACCGGCGGCGTTGGAAACCACGCCGATCGGCACGTCTCGGTCGTGCAGCCGGGCGAGCGCCTCGGCGGTCTCGGGGATCGGCCAGCGCCACAGCGGGGCGTGGCGGGTCCGGTCGAGCACGTCGGCCGCCTCGGCCACATCGGCCTCCGGCACCCCCAGCCATCGGCAGTACGTCTCGTTGTAGACCGCCCAATCCGACTCGTCGGCGCCGCGGGCCGACTTGACCGCCATCGCACCGTAGTGGGCACGCCGGTGCGCGGGGACGGACGGGTCTGCGTCGTAGAACGCGAGCAGCGGGCCGAGCACGGTGGGGTCCGGGAGCACCAGGACCCCACCGGCATCGAACCAGACCGCGTCGAAGCGAGCGGTCGGCACGGGCGTCAGCCGCCCATCAGCTCCGACAGGTCGATGTCGCACTCCTCGAGCAGGTCGAGGGCGGCCTGCGGATCGGTCGGGTCGAGGTCGGCCCCACCCGAAGCCATGCAGCTGAGCTGCTCCTGGCTGAGGTTCTCGACGTTCTCCATCAGCTCGGAGAAGTCCGGGATCGTCACGCCGGTCGGCAGCGACAGCTCCGACAGCGACAGGTCGGGGATCGTGCCGACGTCGACCATCTCCCCGGTGGCCTCGGTCGTCTCGGCAGCCTCGGTCGTCTCAGCAGCCTCGGTCGTCTCGGTGGCCTCGGTCGTCTCGGGGGTGTCGTCGTCGTCACCACAGGCGGACAGTGCGAAAGCTGCCACCGCGATGACAGCCAGGGGGGTACGCATGTTCTTCATCGGCGGGCGACGATACCGGCACGACGGGAATCCCGACCGTCACGCCGTACGGGGATGGGTCCCCTGCCCACAGGACTAGCGTCGATCCTCATGACGGCCACCGACGCCACCACGACCTCCCGGGCCTACGCCGACGACCGGGCTCATGTCTTCCACTCGTGGTCGGCGCAGGCGCAGCTGAACCCGGTGGTCATCGCCGGTGCCGCAGGGTCCTCGTTCTGGACCGAGGACGGCACCCGCTATCTCGACTTCTCCAGCCAGCTGGTCAACGTCAACCTCGGCCACCAGCATCCCAAGCTGGTCGCCGCGATCAAGGAGCAGGCCGACAAGCTGTGCACGGTCGCGCCGATCTTCGCCAACGACGCCCGCAGCGAGGCGGCGCGGCTGATCGCCGAGTTGGCCCCGGGGGACCTCGACATGGTCTTCTTCACCAACGGCGGCGCCGAGGCGACCGAGAACGCGGTGCGCATGGCGCGGGGCCACACCGGTCGGCACAAGGTGCTGACGACGTACCGCAGCTACCACGGCTCGACCAACGGGGCGATCACGATGACCGGCGACCCGCGCCGGTGGGCCAACGAACCCGGCATGCCCGGGGTGGTCAAGTTCTGGGGGCCGTATCCCTACCGATCGGCGTTCCATGCCGCCGACGAGGCCGAGGAGTGCACCCGGGCGCTCGCCCACCTGGCCGACGTGTTGACGGTCGAGGGCCCCCACACCGTGGCGGCGATCATCCTCGAGACCGTCGTCGGCACCAACGGCATCCTCGTCCCGCCCGACGGCTATCTTCAAGGGGTCCGCGACCTGTGCGATGAGCACGGGATCGTGATGATCGCCGACGAGGTGATGGCCGGGTTCGGCCGCTGCGGCGAGTGGTTCGCCATCGACCACTGGGACGTCACGCCCGATCTCATCTGCTTCGCCAAGGGGGTCAACTCCGGCTACATCCCGCTCGGCGGCGTGGTGATCAGCCGGCGGATCGCCGACTCCTTTGCCGAGCGGGTCTTCCCCGGGGGCCTGACGTACTCGGGACATCCCCTGGCGTGCGCCTCGGCGGTGGCCAGCATCAACATCTTCAAGGAGGAGGGCGTCATCGACCACGCCCGCCACCTCGGTACCGACATCATCGGCCCGGCGCTCGCCGACATCGCGTCACGCCACCCAAGCGTCGGCGACGTGCGCGGGCTCGGCGTCTTCTGGGCCATCGAGCTGGTCCGCGACCGGGCCACGCGTGAACCGCTGGTGCCGTTCAACGCCGCCGGACCGGCGGCTGCGCCGATGGGCGAGTTCGCCACCGCGTGCAAGCAACGGGGCCTGTGGCCCTTCACCCACTTCAACCGCACGCACGTGGTACCCCCGCTGACGATCAGTGACGACGAGTTGCGCCGCGGTCTGGCGATCCTCGACGAGGCGCTCGACGTCGCCGACCGGCACGCCGCCGGTTGACGCGTGGTGCGATCCTGGTTCCGACGCCACCGAGCCGGGCTTCCCGACGGCTGGACGACGATCCTCGATCGTCGCTCGGTCCAGTGGCAGCTGCTCGACGATGACGAGCGCGCCCGGCTCGGCGAGATGGCCGACCACCTGCTGCGAACGAAACGGTGGGAGGCGGCCCGCGGGCTCGAGCTGACCGACGAGATCCGCACGCTCGTGGCCGCCCACGCCGCGCTGCTCGGGCTCGGACTCGATGTCGCCCGTTACGACACCGTGGGGGCGATCGTGATCCGCCGTGGCGCACTCCGCAAGCCGCCACCGACCCCGAGCTGGGGGCCCGTCAGCGGTGTGGTCGACGGCACACCGAGCGTGCTCGACGGAGAGGCCCACGACGGACATGGCCCCTTGATGATCAACTGGAGCTCGTTCCGTCGCGAAGCCGCCAACCCGCGTCTGGGTCGTGATGTCGTGCTCCACGAGTTCGCCCACAAGCTCGACATGAACGACGACCTGAGCTTCGACGGCACCCCGCTGCTGTCCGGTGCCGATGCCCGGGCCCGCTGGATCGAGGTCTGCGGGCGCGAGTTCGACGCCCTCCAGGCCGGGCCGGATCCCGATGGCGTGCTGCGCAGCTATGCGGCGACCAACCCGGCCGAGTTCTTCGCCGTCACGACCGAGGTGTTCTTCACTCGCGCCGTCGAGCTCGCCGAGCGCAAACCGGCGCTCTACGACGTCTTCACCGCCTTCTACGGCCAGGATCCGGCGGCTCGCGCCGCACGCGCCGGCGGCGCGGCGCGAGCCGACCGGACCTGATCGGGGTGGATGTCAGACGCCGCCCTCTTCGAGGGTGACCTCGATCGGCTCGAAGTCGTCGCCGGTCAGGTCGACGCCGTCGCCCAGGAGGTCGTGGGCGGCCTCGACGATGTCGTTGGTGTAGGCGCCATCCGAAGGCACATCGCCGAGCACGGTCGCCCCTTCGAGGTTCGGGGTGCTCTGGGCGATCTCGACGGTGCGGTTCCACGCTTCCTCGTCGATCATCCCGGCTTCGGGATCGGCCGGCCAGATCAGCTTGTTGACCTCGTTCATCATCCACAGCTGGTGGCTGTCGCCGAGCTGCGAGCCGGCGGCCACGGTGATGTCCCGGCACGACTCGGGCTCGTCGCGGCAGTAGGCCCAGCCCTGGATCGAGGCGGCGACGAAGCGGGTGGCGATGTCGACGTAGGCCTCATCGGACTCGAGCCGAGCGGCGTCGGCCCAGATGGCGTCCTGGAGCATGCCGACCCCGGCCTCCTCGTAGGAGATCACGTTGAAGTCCTCGGGCTGGTACAGCTCACCGGTGTCGGGATCGACCGCCTCGAGCACCTGGGCGTACTCGTTGTAGGTCATCGCCTCGGCGGCGTCGATGTCGCCCTCGAGCAGCCCGACCATGTCGAACTGCTGCTGGACGAGATGCACGTCCTCGACCGGGTCGAGTTCAGCCTCGGCAAGCGCGGCGAAGATCTCGTACTCGTTGCCAAAGCCCCAGTTCCCGATGCGCATGTCGGCGAAGTCGGCGGGCTCGGTGATGTCGGCATCGGCGAACGACACCTGCAAGGTGCCCGACCGCTGGAAGATCTGGGCGATGTTGACGATGTCGGCGCCCTGCTCGCGGGTCTGCAGCGCCTTGGGCACCCAGGCGATGGCGAAGTCGGCGGCCCCGTCGGCCAGCTGCTGTTGGGGCACGATGTCGACGCCACCCTCGAGGATCTCGACGTCGAGACACATCGACTCGTAGAAGCCCTGGTCGACGGCGGCGAGGTAGCCGCCGAACTGAGCCTGGATGACCCACTGAAGCTGGAGCGACACCTCGTCGACGCTCTCGCACTCCATCGGTGCCGCCGTACCGTCACCGCGGTCGGCGGTGTCGTCGGGCACGGTGGTGGCGCCCGTGGTGGCGGGTATCAGGCCGACGGTGGCCAAACCCGCCGCGGCGACGACGACCCGGCGCTTCATCTGCTTGGTCATGTGGATCCTCCCGCGGGGCTGACGCCCCATTTGGTGTTGATGTTCTCCAGCAGGATGGAGACGGTGTAGAACGCCAGGCCGAGCAGACAGGCGCCGAGCACGTAGGCCCAGGCGGCCGCCGTGTTGGCCGTGAGGTTCGAGGTGATGCGGGTGCCGAGGCCGTTCTGCAAGCCACCGAAGTACTCGGCGACGAACGCGGTGATGACGGCGGCCGGCGCCGCGATCTTGAGGGCGGTGAACAAGAACGGCACGGCGTTGGGAATGCGCGCCTTGACGAGCACCTGGCGGGGCGAGGCCGCATAGCTGCGGAGCAGTTCGACGTGGATCGACTGCACCTCACGCAGCCCCCTGGCCACGTTGACGAGGACGATGAAGTACACGACCAGCGTCACCATCAGCCGCCGCGGGACCTCCGAGGTCAGCGAGAACATGTTGTTGAAGACCGCGACCAGCACGAAGATCGGGATCGCGTTGACGGCGACGGCCATCGGTTGCACCATGTCGTTGAGCAGCCGGAAGCGGACCATCAGGAAGCTCACCCCAACCCCGACAACGGTGCCGACGAGCAACCCGATGAGGGCGTTGGTCCCCGACACCCGCGCCGAGCGCCACACCAGTTGCCGGTTGTCGACGAACTCCCCCCAGATCTGCGACGGCTTGGGGAGGAAGTACGGCTTCCAGTCGAACACGATCACCGCGAGCTCCCACGCGGCGAGGAACGCGACCCCGAAGACCAACGGCGGCCACAGCGCCCGCCACGCCCGCCGCACACGTTGCCACGGTGGCGCCGTCACCGCTCCTCCGCCCGCGCCGCTCGCGCCACGTCGAGGTCGCTGACCTCGTGACCGCGCAACGCCTCGCGGACCTCGGTGACCTTCTGGAAGAACGCCGGGGACTCACGCGTGTCGACATCGCGCTCGGCACCCAGATCGACGTCGACGACGGTGGTGATCCGGCCCGGGCGGGGCGACATGACCACCACCCGATCCGACAGGTAGACCGCCTCGGGGATCGAGTGGGTGACAAACACCACACTGGTCCCGGCGTCGGCGCAGATGCGCAGCAGCTCAGCCTGCATGTGCTCGCGGGTCATCTCGTCGAGCGCCCCGAACGGCTCGTCCATCAGCAGCAGCCGTGGCCCCGAGGCCAGGGCGCGGGCGATCGCCACCCGCTGCTGCATGCCACCCGACAACTGCCAGGGACGGTGGTCGGCGAACTCGGCGAGCTTGACCAGCTCGAGCATCTCGCGCGCCCGCTGCTTGCGCCGCGCCGAGTCCCAGCCCTTGAGCTCGAGGGGCAACTCGACGTTCTTGGTGACGCTGCGCCACTCGAACAGCCCGGCCTGCTGGAACGCCATCCCGTAGTCCTGGTCCACCCGGGCGCGGTGCGCCGGCTTGTCGTTGACCAGCACCTCACCCGCCGACACCGGGATCAGATCGGCGATCAGACGCAACAGGGTCGACTTCCCACAGCCCGATGGGCCGATCAGGCTGACGAACTCGCCGGGGGCCACCACGAGGTCGATGTCCACGAGCGCATCGACCTGTTTGGGTGTGCCCGGGTTGAACACCTTGCCGGCGGCCCGGACCTCGACCGCCGCGCTCACGCCGGGGCTCCGTCGGCGAGGCGGGGCCGGGTACGCATCACGGCGCCGTCGAACAGGGCCACCAGCCCAGCCATCGCCAGACCGAGCACGGCGGCGCCGAACACCGCGGTCCACACCTTGGCCGGATCGCCAGAGGCCTGGCGGGCGTACTCGACGATCAGCCGGCCGACCCCACCGCGCAGCCCCGTGGAGATCTCGGCCACCACCACGCCGACCACCGATGCCGCCGCCGCCAGCCGCATGGCCGGAAGCAGGAAGGGCACCGCCGAGGGGAATCGCAGCTTGAACATCACCTGACGGCTCGACGCCGCATAGCTGCGCAACAGCTCGACCGAGGTCGCCGGCGCCGACTCCAACCCACGCAACATCCCGACCGCGATCGGGAAGAACGCCAGGAACGCCCCGAGCACCGCCACCGACAGCCAGCGGGGCCACTCCCACGGCCCGAGATGCAGCTTTCCGCCCCAGCTGACCACCAGCGGGGCGAGGGCGATCATCGGCACCGTCTGGGAGATCACGAGGTACGGCAGCAGGCCACGGCGCACGATCTCGAAGCGGGCCATCACCGTGGCCAACGCGATCCCGACGACGGTGCCGATGGCGAAGCCCAACAACGCGAGCCGAAACGAGTACCACGCCCCCGACAACACCACCCGCCAGATCGGTCGGTCGGACGTACGGCTCTCGGGATCGAACAGCCGGGCGACCATGTCCCAGACGTGGGGCATCGCGGTGTCCGACGTACGGGGCAGGATGGTCCAACCACCGATCGAACCACCGCGCTCGGGCCCGACCGCCTTGTAGAGCTCCCAGGCCGCGGCGAGCAAGACCAGCGCCAGCAGCGCCAAGCCAACCTTGCGACCCCATGCGGATCGACCCATGTGCTAGCGCTTCGCCACGGCGTGGTCGGCCAGCGCCGGGATGACGTGTTCGCCGTAGGAGGCGAGCGTCTCGTCCTTGGCGTCGTGTTGCAGGTAGATCGCGAACTGGTCGACACCGAGATCGCGCAGCTCGCCGAGTCGTCGCCGGTGTTCGTCGACGGGGCCGAGGATGCAGAAACGGTCGACGATCTCGTCGGGAACGAAGTCGGCATGGGTGTTTCCGGCCTGCCCGTGCTGGTTGTAGTCGTAGCCGTGGCGTCCCTTGATGTAGTCGGTGAGCGCGGCGGGCACCTCGGATGCCTCGCCGTAGCGCTCGACGATGTCGGCCACGTGGTTGCCGACCATGCCGCCGAACCAGCGGCACTGGTCGCGCTGGTGCGCGAGGTCGTCACCGACGTAGGCGGGGGCGGCGACGCAGATGGTGACGGCGTCGGGGTCCCGACCGGCCTCCTCGGCCGCCCGGCGCACCGCGGCGATCGTCCACGCCGCGATCTGCGGGTCGGCGAGCTGGAGGATGAACCCGTCGCCGACCTCGCCGGCCAGCTTGAGCGCCCGCGGTCCGTAGCCGGCGACCCACACCTCGAGCTCGGACTCGGCCGCCCACGGGAAGGTGATCGTCGAGCCGTGATGGTCGACCGAGCGACCGTTGGCCAGTTCGCGGATGACGTGGATCGAGTCGCGCAGCGTGTCGATCGTGGTCGGCTTCCCGTTGGTGACCCGGACCGCCGAGTCGCCGCGGCCGATCCCGCACACGGTGCGGTTGCCATACATCTCGTTGAGGGTGGCGTAGACGCTCGCCGTCACCGTCCAGTCTCGGGTGGCCGGGTTGGTGACCATCGGGCCGACCGTGACCTTGCGGGTCGC
>JBKEAH010000174.1:0-24483 GCA_047972065.1 Desertimonas sp. | reverse complement strand
GCCGGGTGAATCGATGCTCGATGTCGGTTGCGGCGATGGGGTGTTGTGGCGTCGGCTCGACGACGCCGGAGCGGCACCCCGGACCTACCTCGGTGTCGACATCTCGGCCGCCGCGATCGAGACGGCTCCCCAACGCGGCGCTGGGGTCGAATTTCGAGCGCTGGACTACGACACCGCTGCCGACCAGATCGAGGACCGGTTCGACGTCGTGGTCTTCAACGAGTCGTTGGCCTACTTCCGAAGTCCGGCCGGAACCTTGCAACAGGCCTTCGACCGGCACCTGCGCCCGGGTGGCGTGGTGCTCGTGTCGTTGTGGGACCAGCCCGCCTACGGCGACGACGCCTTGTGGCGCCGATTGTTGGCCGGTCGTCAGGTGGTCGCCGAGAGCGAGCGTCGTCATCCCGTGCACGGGTCCCGATGGCGGGCGAAGGCGCTGGCAACATGACCAGGGTGGGCGGGCTCATCGCCGCGGTCGCGGCCATGGCGATGGCGGTGGCGGGCTGCGCCGCTGATGATGCCGCTCCGGGCGACGCCGCTGCGGTCAGCGGTCCCGCGGCAGCGACGCCGGCGTCGGACGGCGAGTCGGTCGGGTTCCTCCCGTCAACCCACCCGGACACCCCGTCGTCGGGCGGCGCGTCGGTGGAGACCGTCGACCCCGAGGCCGACCGGACCTATCAGGATGCGATGGGTCGGATGGTCACCGTACCGGGTCGGCCCGAACACATCGTCGCCCTCAGCGAGCCGACGCTCGACGGTCTCCTCGCCCTCGGGCTGGAACCCGTCGGGGTCACCGCCGGGCGAGGCCAGGCGGGTGTCACCAACTACTTGGCCGACCGGCTCGATCCCGACGTGCCGGTGGTCGCTGCGCTCGCCGCGCCGAACTACGAGGCGATCGCCGCGCTCGCGCCCGATGTCATCGTCGTCGACGGGACGTCGACGTCGGATCCGGCGACGATCGAACTGCTCGACGACATCGCGCCGACGGTGTACGTGAGCGACGGAGGCGAGGACTGGAAGACGGCGTTCCTGGCGCTGGCCGTGGCGCTGGGCACGCCCGATGCCGGGGAGGATGTCATCGCCGCGTACGACGAGCAGATCTCCTGGGCCAAGGCCGAACTCGGCGGTCACCTCGACGAGACCGTCAGCATCGTGCGGTGGGGGCTGCTCGCTCCGGCGCTGATCCTCCAGGAGTTGCCGCCGAGCCGGGTCATCGCCGATCTGGGCTTCCCCCGACCGCCGGCCCAGGACCGCGAAGGGTCCGGGCACTCCGAACCGGTCAGCCTCGAGGAATTGGCGCTGATCGATGGTGATTGGATGTTCTTCGGCACGCTGGGGGATGCCAGCGGTGAGGGCCCCGGCGGCTCCGGGGAGAGCAACACCGGCGTCGCGGCCAGCGAGGTCGCGCTGGAGCGAGCCGAGGCGACCCCCGGCTTCACGGCGCTCGGCGCGTTCGAGTCGGGCCACGTCGTCGCCGTTGACGGCTCGGCCTGGATGAGCGCCGGTGGGCCGATCGCGGCCGGGCTCATCGTCGATGACGTGGTGAGCGCGATGGTCATCGACAGATGAGCGGGGGGCGACCGTGACGGGGGGTGCGACCGATCAGCCATCGCTGGCACTTGGGTCGAGACCAGGTGCCAGCGACGTCAGCGTGGTGATCCCCACGAGCGGCCGTCCCGAGCTGCGAGCAGCCATCGAGAGCGCCCTCGCTCAGACGACACCACCTTTGGAGATCGTCGTCGTGTTTGACGCCGCCCTCGGTGCCGAAGCCGTGCGACCGGTGCTCGAACATCGCAGCGTTCGCTATGTGCTCTCCGATGACCGCGAGCGTTCGGCGATTGCCACTCGCCGCGCCGGGGTGCGGTGCAGTCGGGGGAGCCTCGTGGCGTATCTCGATGACGACGACGTCTGGCTGCCCAACAAGCTCGAGTGCCAGTTGCGCCGTTACGCGGCCGAGCGCGAGCGGGTGCGTTTCCCGGTGATCGCCGCCGTAACGATCAACGTCGACCCGCAGCGAGCCCTGCAGGGTATTTCCCGGCCGCTCCGGCACAGCCCGGTCCGCGACCGGCTCGGTGACTCGCTGTTCACCCGTCGGTCCCTGACGCGGCCGGCGCCGATGATCGGGTCGTCGTCGCTGCTGTTCGAGCGCAGCCTGCTCGAGGTGGTCGAGCCCGATCCCGACATCGAACTGCACGACGACTGGCTCTGGTTGCTGCGTGTCGAACAGCACCCCGACGCCCACGTCTCGGTGGTCGACCGGCCGCTGCTGCGCTACCGGGTCAATCCGCCGGGCCGTTCGGTCGGCACCGCCGGGAGCGGGACGACCAGCTATGCGGTCGCTCGGCGGATGGACCTGTCGCCGCGTGCCCTCGGGGATTTCGGGCTGACGGTGAGCGCGGCGATGGATGTCGCCCAGGGCGATCGGCGCGCGGGGTGGCGTGTCGCCAGGACGGTGTGTCGGACCGCTCGCCCCGGTTGGCCGGCCAAGATCTGGCTGGGTCTGATGCTGGTCGTGCCCCGCCGGGCCGTCGGGCCGGCCCGCCGGCTGGTTGTCACGGCGCGGGGCTGGCTCACGCCGGGTTCGAGCGTGTCGGGCTGATGTCGGTCACCAGGTCGCTGCCCGCGACCATGCGCCGGAAGGCGCGGTCGGCCTCGCCGACGGACTCGACCCGCTGTTCGAAACCGACCCTGGTGGCAGTCACTTCCTCACCGTCGAGCAGGGTGAATCCGTAGCGGTCGATGCCGACCAGCCGCCCGGCACCGAATAGCCCGCCGAGCGCGTCGGCGTGTTCGCGGTTGAGACGCTCGACCAGGTGGCCGCCGGCGGCGAGGGTCGGGTCCGGCCGGGCGCCGACGAGCTCGTTGCTGGTCACCCATCCGCGCGGGACGTGTTGGGTACCGACGACCGCGTGGCGGATCGGCAATGGCCAGGAATCGCGCGACACCAGGTGTTCGGGCACCTCGCCGACGAGGCGGATCGAGATACCCCCGGCGGCATACCAGGGCTCGTCGACCTCAAGATCGACGACCAGGTCGTGGTCGCCGCCGGGCATGCCGGTCCGTGAGATCGGCTCGGGGCCGGTGACCGTCAGGTACCCATGATCCGACCACCGAACCATCACCGCAAGTGCGACGGAGCCGATGGTCAGCCGCGCCGGCCGATCGGCCGCCAGGGCGGTGCGGGCGAGCTCGGCGTAGGACGGCCATGTCGCTATGTCTCCGGTCAGTGCGACGAGCGGCCCGCCGACAGCTACTGAGATGTCGTCCACCATGACATCTTAAGTTAGGGTTGCTGAACTATCCGAGATCGAACGCGGCGGCGGTGGCTGGCCCGATCGAGTCCGGCGCCGCCGGACCACACTCCGGGTCGGAGATCGCGTACACCCGTCGCCCCCCGTCCGGTCAGCGACATCGTGTGACCTGAACGAGGGTGGAGCCGTACGCCACACCGCCGCCCCAGTCGGTGAGGGTGTCGCTGGTGAGCGCGTTGACCGTCCGCCCGTCGGCGTGGTGGTCGCCCCACCAGCCGTATGGGATCAGCACGACGCCATCGCGAACCCGGCTACCGATCAGCACGGTCAACTCGAGGCTCGAGCGGTCGTTGAAGACCCGCGCCCGGTCGCCGTCGCCCAGGCCCCGCGACGCCGCGTCGCCGGCACTCAGCTCGACAAAGGGCCCACCCTCGACCGGTCCGTGCTTGGGCAGGTGCGAGTACCCGGTGTTGAGGAACCGGGTGTGCCACTTGGCGGCCATCAACTGCAATGGGTAGCGCTCGGCAAGCGATTGGTCGCCGCCGGGGCTCTCGGCGGCCGGTACGAACTCCGGCAACGCCGGCTGACCCATCGCGCCCAGCGCCGTCGACACCAACTCCACGCGACCCGACCGGGTCGGAAACACACCGTCCCCGAACGGACGGCCGTCGTCGGGATAGGGGACCCGCACCCAGCCGTCGCGTCGCAGGGCGTCGAGATCGACGCGTTCACCCAACGCGTCGGTCAGCAGCGTGTCATCGTCGGCGACCAACAGCGGATCGTCGTCGAAGCCCATCGCCGTCGCCAGCCGGCGGAACAACTCGCTGTTCGAGACCGCCGCCCCGGCAGGGGCGACCGCCGCCTGGTTCCAGCCCAGCCACAGATGCCCCCACGCCGGCACCACATCGCTGGCCTCCAGCTGGGTGGTGGCCGGGAGCACGAGGTCGGCGTATCGGGCGGTGTCGGTGACAAAGTGCTCGTGGACCACCGTGAAGAGGTCCTCGCGGGCCAGCCCGCGCCGGATCAGGTCGGCTGCGGGTACCGACACCACCGGGTTGGCGCCCCACACGATCATCGCCGCCACCGGCGGGTCGAGGTCGGGGTCGGTCAGCGCCTCGCCCAGCCGACTCATGTTGATCGTGCGTGGCCGGCGCCCCGCCAGCAGGTCGGGCCGGTTCAGCGCCAACCCGTCGACCACCCGGTCCTGCCAGGAACCGACGCTGCGGGCCAGGCCGCCACCGCGATCGCGCCAGGCGCCGACGAGCGCCGGAAGCATCGCCATCGTCCGGAACGTCATCGCCCCCTGGGTGTGGTGCTCGGCGCCGATCAAGGTGCGGATCGCGGCCGGGCGGATCGTGCCGTAGTCGGTGGCCAGGGCGACGATCGCATCGGCGTCGACCCCGGTGATGGCGGCGGCCCGTCTCGGGGTCCAGTCCCGCACGTGGGCGCTCAGCTCGTCGAACCCGACGGTGTGGGCGTCCACCCAGTCGGCATCGACGAGACCGTCGCGGATCAGCACGTGGATCAGGGCCAGCATCAATGCGATGTCGGTACCCGGGCGGGGCTGGACGAACGCGTCGGCGTGCTCAGCGGTGATCGTACGCACCGGGTCGATCACCACGATCTTGGCGCCGCCGGCCCGGGCGGCCTCGATGGTCGGCCACAGGTGACGGTTGGTCAGACGGGTGTTGGTCGCCCAGAGGATGATCAACCGGCTGTGGGCCAGCTCGAGCGGATCGAGCGCCAACCCGGTGCCGTTGGTCATCCGCACCCCGGCGCCCACCGTCGGCCCGCACAACCCTCGGTCGAGCAGGGTGGCGCCGAGTCGATGAAAGAACCGTGCCGACAGCCCCTGGGTGGCCAGCAGACCCTGGTTCCCAGCCGAGCTGTACGGCAACACCGCCTCGGGCCCGAGGCGATCGATCACCTCGTGCAGGCGGGCGGCGATCTCGGTGAGGGCGTCGTCCCAGGTCGTCGGGTCGAACCGGCCCTCACCCTTGGACCCCGTCCGGCGCAGCGGGGTGAGGACGCGATCGGGGTGGTACTGGCGGTCGATGAAGCGGTTGACCTTCGGGCACAGCTCGCCCGCCGAGTACGGGTGGTCGACCCGGCCGCGCAGCTTGACGGCGACCCCGTCGCGCACGGTGGCGGTCCACCCGCACGAGTCGGGGCAGTCGTGGTGGCAGGTGCCGTGCACGAGGTGCTCGCTCATGGCGTTCCCCGGCCACGCAGGCCGGGATGCCGCGTTCCCCGGCCACGCAGGCCGGCGGGCCGCGCTCCATCGGTGGACGCCGGGAGGCTCGCGGTGCTCGCTTGCTGGGGCGTGTTCGTGCCCATCACCGCTCACGGTAGGCGCGGTCGCGGTCGGGGCAGTCGTGGGATTGCCATCTCCTACGCTCGGTCGCGATGCAGGTGCCACGGCGAGCGATGACGAACTGGGCGGGGACCCAGCGGTGGGTGCCGGCGGAGCGCTCGGCGCCATCGACCCGTAACGAGGTGGTCGAGACCGTCGTCGCGGCGCGCCGTCACGGACGGCGGGTCAAGGTGATCGGCGGCGGGCATTCGTTCACCGCCGCCGCGGCGACTCGGGGCGTTCAGATCAGCCTCGATGCCCTCAACCGGGTCATCGCCGTCGACCACGAGCGTCGGCGGGTCACCGTCGGCGCCGGGATGAAGCTCTACCGGCTCAACGACGTGTTGGCCGAGCACGGCCTGGCGATGCCCAACCTCGGCGACATCGATCGCCAGTCGATCGCCGGAGCCATCGCCACCGCCACCCACGGCACCGGTCGCCACCATCCCAACCTCGCGATGACCGTCGTGGCCATGGAGATCGTCACCGGCGACGGCGATGTCGTGCGGTGCTCACCGGATGAGGAGCCGGATCTGTGGCGGGTGGCGCGGGTCGGTCTGGGGGCGCTCGGCGTGGTCACCGAGGTGACCTTGCAGGTGGTCGATGCCTTCAACCTGCACGCCAGGGAGACCATCGAGCCGGTTGCCGACGTGCTGCACCGTTGGGACGAGTTCGTCGCCTCGGCCGATCACGCCGAGCTCTACGTGATGCCCGGTGGCCGGAGGGCGCAGGTCAAGCGAAACGACCGAACCGACCGTCCGGCGGAGCCGCCGACGCGCTGGGCCTACACCCGGGACAAGGTGTTCGGCGAGAACGTCGGTTTCGCGGCGGTGTGCATGGTGGGCAAGCGGGTGCCCTCGCTCGCCGGACGGCTGGCCAAGCTCGTCACCTCGGCGGCGGCCGGGCGTGAGTTGGTCGACCGAAGCGACCGGGTCTTCTGCAGCCCGCGCCACGTCCATTTCGTCGAGATGGAGTACGGCATCCCGCTCGATGACGTCCCCGAGGCGCTGAGCAGGGTCGCCGAGTTGGCCGGGCGGCTACCGACCCCCGTGCTGTTCCCGATCGAGGTGCGGGTCTCGGCGGGTGACGACATCGCGCTGTCCACGGGCTTCGAGCGAACCTCGGGGTGGATCGCCGTCCACCAGTACCGGGGGATGCCCCACGAGGACTACTTCCACGGCGTCGAGGCGATCATGGACGACTACCAGGGCCGGCCCCATTGGGGCAAGCTGCACTACCAGCGGGCGGCCACGCTGGCGGCGCGGTACCCACAGTGGGAACAGTTCGCCGTCGTTCGTGACCGTCTCGACCCCGAGCGCATCTTTGCCAACCCGTACCTCGATCGGGTCCTCGGGCCGTGAGCACCGTCAGGGCGGGTCGCATCGCCGCGGGCTCGGCGGGGCAGCCGCTACGGTCTCGGTCGTGTCCGAGGCCTTGATCAGCGTGACCTGCCCCCGCTGCGGTCAGGGCGTCGAGGTTCGGTTCTACGGGCCCTGCGATGCGTGTCGCGAGCAGCTGCGCTCGACGTTCGCCGTCGAGGCCAAGGTGATCGAGCTGGCCGAGTACGAACCGAAGATGAACGTCACCCCGAACGCCGTCGCCTTCAAGTCCGACGACTGATCTCCCGGGCTCGGTCGGACCCTTTGGTCCATTCAGAAGAAATAGGGATCGAACGGGTATCGCCGGGAGGTCGAGGGGCCGGAGAACTGCTGCGGCGGGTTCAGTGAGCGCGGCGAGTCTCGTCGGCGTTGATGACTGCGCCGTTAGCCGGTAGAGAGCCGTTGAACGTCAGACAGACGGCGTTGGCGCGTGTGACGTCGAGGTTGTCGATTGCCTGGACGTGAACGTGAGGCTCGGTGCTGTTGCCGGAGTTGCCACAGCGCCCAAGCAGGCTTCCGGCCTGTACCCGCTGGCCTCGCGTGACCTGGATGCTGCCCTGTTGCGAGTGGCACAGCGCGACGATGATGCCGCCGCTGTCGATCAGGACATGGTTCCCGGCCAGTGCGACCCACCCCGCCGCTGCTCGGCGGCGCTGGGTCAGTGCGTACCGGATCGAGGGCAGGCCGCGATAGGCCGGATGGTCGGGCTCGGTATCGTGAACGGCCACGACGACGCCTTCGACGGGGGCCAGGATCGGGCGACCGAAGCCGGGGAATCTGTCGGCAGGTTCCGGTCGCATGAGTGAACTCAGGGTGATCGGCGCCGTGCGTCCGGAGTCATTGACCGGAACGAAGTCGATGGCGTAGGCCGTAGCGAAAGCGTGCGTGCCGTGGCTGGGAACCCGGTTCGCGGGGCTGTTTTGGACGAGCCAGTATCCGGTGAACGGATAGGCCAGGTCGATCGAGGCGGGAACACTGTTGAGACCGTGACTCTCGGCGTCGGGCATCCGATTCATGGCCGGCTCCCACGCCGCAGGCGGCCTCCGCTCTTGGTCATCCGGCGCGCCCGCGGCGTTGCATGCGCAGCAGCACGCGAGTGGACGACTCGACGTGCTGGATCATGAACCAGCGCCCGGAGTCGTTGTTGTTGTGGCTGGAGTTCAGCCGCCGATCCAGCCCAGGCTCGGGATCGACCCACTGCTCGTAGCGCAGCTCCGCGTCGAGCTGGGCGCTGTCGTGCTCGGGGTCGATAGACGAGGGCACGGGCATCTGCCAGCCTGCAGGCAAGTCCGCTGCCACCAGCGGCGGGACGCTCTCCAAGTCCGCGACCATGTTCCCGTACGACACTTTGGGTGGAGACGACGGGACTCGAACCCGCAACCCCCGCCTTGCAAAGGCGATGCGCTACCAATTGCGCCACGTCCCCGAAGGGCGTGGTCACGCTACCGACGCACGGCGCGGAAGGTGCCCGAGGGCGGCGAAGGCGATCGCCGCCGCGTGACCGACGTTGAGCGAGTCGACCGCTGGCGCGATCGGGATCCGCACCCGCCGATCGGCGAGCGCTGCGGCGCCGGGCGACAGCCCGGGGCCCTCGGCGCCGAGCAGCACCGCGACCCGCGAGGGCACGGTCAGGGTCCAGAGGTCCTCGCCGGCGGGGCCGGGCGACAGGGCCCACACCTCGAAGCCGGCGTCGCGTACCCGGGCGAGATCGGTCGGCCAGTCGCCGGCCCGGGTCGTCGGCAGGAACAGGCTCTCGCCCATGCTGACTCGCACGGTGCGCCGGGAGTACGGGTCGATGCAGGTCGGGTCGATCACGGCGGCCTCGATCCCGAGCGCGCGGGCCGAGCGGGCGATCGCTCCCAGGTTCTCCGGGTCGTTGAGGCCCTCGAGCAGCGCGAGGCGGCGGGCGGCAGCGAGCAGGTCGGTGAGGTCGGGTGCGGGCCGACGCTCGGCGGCGGCCACCGCGCCGCGATGGAGGTCGAACCCGACCACCGCGTTGAGAACCGCGGCGTCGGCGACGAACACGTCGAGGTCCTCGGGGAGTGGTTCGAGCCGTCGGAGCCCCTTTGGCGTCACCAGCACCGAGCGCACCCGGTGGCCCGACTCCAACAGGCGTTCGATCGACGTCGGACCTTCGGCGATGAACATCCGCCCCGCCTCGAGGCGGCGGCGGTGCTCGGGATCGGTGAGCCGGCCGTAGTCGACCAGCCGGGGATCGGTCGGATCGTCGATCCTGATGGCCGTCACGGTGCGAGTCTGGCCGACCGGAGCCGTCCGGAGCGGCGACCGGGCCCCGGCGCTCGGGTGGTCGCGGAGTGTCAGGCCCGGTTGGGGTCGGGTTCGACCGGGGCGCCGGCCATGTCGCGCATCGCTTCGCAGTCGTCGGTGTCGTCGGGGTCGGTCTGCCCGACGATCTCGCCGGTCACGGTGTCGACACGGATGACGGCGCCCGCGTCGGCGTCGGCGATCCACAGCTGAT
Source organism: Desertimonas sp. (assembly GCA_047972065.1). GTDB lineage: Bacteria > Actinomycetota > Acidimicrobiia > Acidimicrobiales > Ilumatobacteraceae > JALZMG01. Next base: position 15,024 of record JBKEAH010000174.1, on the reverse strand, counting down.
CGCCGTCGACGGCCATGTCCGTCGAGTCGAAGTCGAGACCCGGGACCGCGTCGGCCTCGTCCGAGCTGGTGTCGATCCGCCACATCTCCCCGGAATCGTGTCCGACCCACACGGTGCCCTCGACGACGGCGATGGCGTGCGGGCTGGATCCGACGCCGATCGTGTCGGTCACCTCGCCGGTCACCGCGTCGACACGCGACACGGTGCCATCCAACAGGTTGGTGACCCAGGCGCTCTCGCCGTCGGAGGCCACGTGGAGCGGCATCGCACCGACCGGGATGGTGGCGATCACCTCGTCGGTCGCCACGTCGATCTGTGTGACGGTGTCGTCCCACGTGTTGGCCACCCACAGCGCCGTGCCGTCGGTGCCGGCCGAGTGGGGCCCGGTGCCGACCGGGACGTCGGTGATCAACGTTGCGCTGGCGGCGTCGATGTGGTGCACCGCATCGGTGGTCGGGTCGACGGCCCACACCGTGGCCCCGTCGGTGGTCATCCCCAACGTGCTACCGGGCACGGCGACCGAGGTGATCACCTCGGTCGTGGCCGGGTCGATCTGGAACACCTCGCCGATGGTGCGATTGCCGACCCACACCGACTCGGCGGCCCAGGCAACACCGGCGCCGCTCCCGCCGTGGTCGATGACGGCGACGACCTCGAGGCTGTCGGGGTCGATCTCGGCGACGACACCGCAGTTGGAGTCCGAGACCCACACCGCGCCGCCGCCGACGGCGAGGCTGTCGGGGCGGAACGGCACACCGCTCCCAGCGACGCTGCCGTCGGGGTCGGCGGGCTCGCCCCCACCGCTGGCGACGTCGGGGTCTTGCGGGTCGTCTGGGTCTTGCGGGTCATCGGGGTCCTGCGGGTCGTCGGGGTCTTGCGGGTCGTCGGGGTCGAGCGACGGCGGGGTCTCGTCGTCGCCGGACTCGGGGGTCACCTCGGGGCTCCCGACCGGCGCCGAGATCTCGTCGTCGTCGCTCCCCGTGAGGACCCACACGACTCCGGCGAGCAGCGCCACCGCGACCAGGGCACCAAGCGCCCCCAGCCACCGGCGCCGTTGGCCACCTCCACCAGAACCGCCACCGGCGCCGGGTGGTGGGGCGCTGGTGACCGCCGCGTCCCAGCCGGGTTGGGGAAAGGCACCACCCGGGGGCGGAGGCGAACCGGGTCGAGGGTTGTGGCCCGGAGAGCCGAATCCGGGTGGCGGGAGTGAGGTCACGAGGGTTCTGACGTCGTGAGCGACGGAGGAGTTCCGACCTCACGACGGTTGACGGAACGTGTGTTCGACGCGACGATGGGGAATTGTGGCAACGCTCGCTGTTTGACACCGCTCGGCCCGGGGTCGACGCCTCGTTCGCCTCGCTGGTGTGCCATCGGCTGGATGCTACGAGCTGGATCGATCATGCCCCGGGGTGGCTGGGTGGGCACGAGTTGGTGTTCGACGAGCTCACCTCGGCGCTGACCTGGCGTCGACGCGACGTCGCGATGTACCAGCGGCGCCTGCCCGAACCACGGCTGCCGTCGTGGTGGCCGGCGGTGGCGGCACCGCACCGCCGACGCGGGGACTCGTCCCCTCGGGCGTCGCCCCGGGGTCGCTCAGTACCCTCGCGACGTGGAGCTGATCGTCGACGTCGGGCACGACGCCGTGGTCACCGATGTCGTCTTCGAGGTCGAACCGGCGGCGACGTTCGGCGACCTGGCCGACTCGGTCCGTTTCCTCCACGAGGTGCCCCACGGCGGCACCTTTCGTATCGCCCGCACCGGGCAGATGCCCCGCCGCGACGATCGCGTCGCCGACGTCGACGTGCGCTCGGGGGACCGCCTCCACCTGATCGACTCGGTCAACGCGGCCTTCTCGGTCACCCCCGAGGCGTACGGCGCGACCCTGGTGGTCACCGACGAATCGGGTGCATCGAGTGAGCACCCGCTGCGCTACGGCGATTCGACGATCGGTCGCGATCTCGACAACGACGTCGTGATCAAGGACCCGCAGTTCTCGCGCCACCACGCCCGCATCTCGGTCACCGACGTGCTGAGCATCGCCGACCTCGGCTCGAAGAACGGGGTGAGGATCGGCGAGGCAGCGATCTCCACACCAACCGTGTTCCGCCCCGAGCAGGTACTGCGGGTCGGGGGCATCGGTCTCAAGGTCACCGATCACCGCCGCGCCCGCGAGGCGTTGGCCCACCACAACCGCATCGAGTTCAACCGGCCACCGCGGGTCACGCGGGCCTTCGACGGGGCCGACGTCGAGCTCCCCGCGCCGCCCGACAAACCAAGGCGTCAACGGATCCCGATGATCTCATCGGTCCTGCCGGTGATCGTCGCGCTCGTCATCTGGCGGCTGTTCCCGAGCCTCGGCCTGATCACCGTGGCCTTCATGATGATGTCGCCGATCCTGGCGATCGGCAGCTATCTCGAAGCGAAGCGCAACGGCAAGTACGACTATCGCGACCAGGTCGCCGAGCATCGTGAGCGCATCGCCGAGCTGGTCGAGGAGCTCGAGCAACGACGCCAGCTGGAGGTCCGCAGCCGCTTCTTCGAGTCGCCCGCGGCCGGCGAGATGGTCGGGTTCGCACGCTCGTTGTCCGACCGCCTGTGGGAGCGGGCTCCCGACGACGCCGACTTCGTCACCGTTCGGGTGGGCACGGCCAGGCTGCCCTCGAGAACCCGCATCAGGCTGGCCCAAGGCGGTGCGCGCGAGCTGCGCAAGGAGATGGAGGAGGTGCCGGGGCGGTTCGCGCTGCTCGACGACGTTCCGCTGGCCGTCTCCTTCGACGCCGTCTCGGGCATCGGTCTGTCCGGTCCGATGGCGGCCACCCGCTCGCTGGCTCGCTCGCTCATCCTGCAGACCGTCAGTCTCCAGAGCCCGACCGAACTGGCCGTCGTCGCCCTCGTCGGCGAGCAGTCGGTACCCGAGTGGGAGTTCCTGAAGTGGCTGCCGCACAGCCGGACCCTGGGGGGCAGCCAGCTGGCGTCGACCTCGCATCATGCGCTGGCGCTGGTCGACTCCCTCTTGGCGCGGGTCCCCGAGACGCCGGGCGGGATGATCGGCGACCAACGGCCCCCGATGCCGATCCCCGCCTTCCTGGTCGTCATCGATGAGTCCTGCCCCCTCGAGCGACGGCGGCTGGTGCCGCTGCTGGAAGCGGGTCGCGACATCGGCGTGTTGTTCGTCTGGGTGGCGTCGGCCCGCCACCGGCTGCCCAAAGCCTGCGGCGCGGTGGTCGACATCGACCCCGATCACACGGTGGCCCGCACCGGTTTCACGCGGTCGGGTCTCACCGTGGAGCCGACCCGTTGGGAGGGCATGTCACTCGACGATGCCACCGCGCTGGCCCGCGAGCTGACCCCGATCATCGACGTGACGGGTCGGGTCAGCGACGACAGCGAGATCCCCAGCCGGGTGTCGTTCCCCGAGTTGTATGGCGGTCCCGAGATCCTCGATCGGCCCAGCGCGCTGGGAGAACTGTGGGCCCAGCGCGAGGCCCCGACCAGCGAACAGAGCGGCTTGCGCGTCGTCGTCGGCATGCAGTCCGGGGCGCCGTTCTCGCTCGACATCCGCCAGGACGGGCCACACGCGCTGGTCGCGGGGACGACCGGCGCCGGCAAGTCCGAGTTCCTCCAATCCCTGATCGTCGGGCTCGCCACGATGCACAGCCCGGAACGGGTGACGTTCTTGCTGGTGGACTACAAGGGCGGTGCCGCCTTCAAGGAGTGCGTGGCGTTGCCGCACACCGTGGGCATGGTCACCGATCTCGACCGCAACGAGGTGCGTCGTGCCCTGGTGTCGCTCAACGCCGAGCTGCATCACCGTGAGCTGCTGCTCCAGGAGGCCGACGCCAAGGACCTCATCGAGATGGAGCGCAAGGGGCACCCGAAGACGCCGCCCAGCCTGCTGATCGTGGTCGACGAGTTCGCCGCGCTGGCCAAGGAGGTGCCCGAGTTCGTCGACGGGGTCGTCGACGTCGCGCTGCGCGGTCGATCGCTCGGGCTCCACCTCGTGCTGGCCACCCAACGCCCGGCCGGGGTGATCACCGGTCAGATCACCGCCAACACCAACCTGCGGGTGGCGTTGCGGATGGCCGCCGAGGAGGAGTCGACCGACGTCGTGGGCTCCCCGGTCGCCGCGCACATCGAGCGCCGCTACCCGGGGCGGGCGGTGGCGCGCATCGGTCCCCAAGAGCTCGTCGGGTTCCAGAGCGTGTATGTCGGAGGCCACACCCTGCCCGATGTGCACGCGCCGATGGTCGGTGTCCGGCTGTTCGGGTTCGACCACGACACCGCCGTCGCCGAGGAACACCGAGCGCCGATCCCGGCCGATCACCCGAGCGATCTGCAACGCCTGGTGACCACCCACCAGGCGGCGTTCGACGCCAGTGGGTTGCGCTCGCCGCGACGTCCGTGGTTGCCGTCGCTGGCCCACAGCTACTCGCTGGGCATGCTGCCGGCGCCGACGAGCGATGAAGCGATCCTGCTCGGCGTATCGGACCTGCCGGCCCGTCAGATCCAGTCGTTGGCATACTTCCGGCCCGACACCGATGGGGGCCTGATCGTGCTCGGCGCCGGTGGCTCGGGCAAGACCGTCGCGTTGCGCTCGCTGGCCGTGTCGGCGGGGTTGGCCGCCGAACGAAGCGGCGAGCCGGTCGAGGTGTACGCGCTCGATTTCGCCGGTCGTGGTCTCGACGTGCTCGAAGACCTCCCCCACGTGGGTTCGGTGATCAACGGCGACGACACCGAGCGCGTCACCCGACTGCTGCGCTCGCTGCGCGAGCGCATCGAGCGACGATCGGTCGACTTCGCCGCCGTGCGAGCCTCGTCGCTCCCCGAGTACCGCCGGAATCGACCGGGCGCACCCGACCGGGCGCGCATCATCGTGCTGCTCGACAGCTACCCCGGCTTCGCGTCGCTCCACGAGAGGATCGAGGCCGGGCGATGGCTCGACGCGTTCGCCCGGCTGGTGGCCGACGGACGCCAGTTCGGTGTGCACTTCGTCGTCACCGGGGATCGTCGGCTGGCGATCCCCTCCAGCGTGTTCAACTCGATCCCGCGTCGGGTGGTGCTGCGACTCAGCTCTGACGACGAGTACGCCAACGCGGGCGAGACGGCGGGGATCCTGTCGGCCACCAGCCCGCCGGGTCGCGCCATCATCGACGGGACCGAGGTGCAGATCGGGGTGCTCGGCGGCTCCGGTGGAGGTGAACGCCAGGCCGCCGAGATCGCCGCGCTGGCCGGGCGCCTCGCCGCCGCCGGGGTGCGTCCGGCGCCACCGGTCGGCACCCTGCCGCTGGAGATCCGACGTGCGGCGCTCGGGGTGGCACCGGCGGCCGAGTCGCTGGTCATCGGGGTCGGCGACACCGAGCTGGCACCGCTGCTGCTCCCTCTCGACCAGGGTCACGTCGTGGTCGCCGGCCCGGCGCGCAGCGGCCGCACGTCGACGTTGGCGACGATCTCGCAGTCCGCCGCCGCGGCGGGATTCCCGCTGTTCCATCTCCATGTGCGCCCGACCCCGCTGTCGAGCGCCACCTTCTGGGCCAAGACCGCCCGCGGTGGGCCCGATGGGGCCGTGCTGTTGCGACGGATCGTCGAGGTCGGCGAACGTTTTGGCCGACGGGTGTTGGTGGTGTGCGATGACATGCACGAGCTCTTCGACACCGAGGCCGACGACGCGTTGGTCGAGGTGCTGCGGGCGGCCCGTGACCTGCCGATCACGGTCGTCGTCGCCACCGAGAACCAGGCCGGGCGTCGCCAGTACAGCGGTGCGATGCCCGATGTTCGCAAGGATGGTGTCGGCATGCTGCTGCAGCCCGACACCGAGAACGACGGCGATCTGCTCGGCGTCCCGCTGCCCCGCCGAACCCAGCGCAACTGGCCCGAGGGTCGGGGGTACTTCGTGTGTCGCGGCACCGTCGAGTTGGCCCAGATCGCGCTGCCCGATCCGCTCGAACGGGTCTGAGACCGCCGGGTTCGCTCGGCGTGCGAGTTCGTTCGACTCCCTGGGGACCCCCCAGGGAGTGGTCCCCATTTCGGGGCCCGGGGACCATCTCTATGTTGGGTCTCGTTCCCCCAACGACTCTGAAAGGACGTGGATCCGATGGCCAAGATGGGCGCCGATCCGGAGCAGCTGGATCAACTCAAGAGCAAGTTCAACACCGAGGCTGGCAAGCTGGACGAGGTCGTTCGCACCATCGGTGCGAAGGTCAACGAGGTGTACTGGGAAGGTCCCGACGCCACCCGGTTCCGCGGCGAGTGGGACAGCAACTACGCCTCCCAGCTCCGTCGGATCGCCGAGAGCCTCAAGCAGGCCGGTGAGAAGGTCGGCAAGCAGGCCCAGCAGCAGCGCCAGGCGTCGAGCTGACCCGTTGACCCCAGCAGGCGTCGCCTGACGCCGCCGATCGATGAGACCGTCCGGCTTCGATGCCGGGCGGTCTCGCCGTCTCCGGGTTCAGCGTGAGACCACGCTTCACCCGGACGCGACCACCGGAGAGTGACAAACGTGACCGACCACCCCGACATCGACGAGCTGTTCGCCGACACCGACCGGGACGATGACGACCCCGGTGGGCCCGATCCCGGCGCCGTCGACCACACCCCCCACCCGGGCGCCGATGACGATGCGGGCGACGAGGACCTGCTCGTGCTCGTCGATGAGGCGTCGGCGCGCACCGAACAGCGCGCCGAACAGGGCGCCGACGTCGCGCCGGCGCCCGTGGTCGAGGCGCCTGCGGTCGAGGCGCCTGTGGTCGAGGCGACCGCCGACGACGAGCCCGACGGCGACGCCGCGGACGGCATGTCGGTCCAGTTCCCCTCCAACGACTTCCCACCCCCGCCGGCGTTCCGCCTGCGTGTCCCCAAGGGTTGGTTGGCGGTTCCGGTGCCCGACGCGCTGATGGCGGTGCGCGAGCCAGCCGAGCACGACGGCTTCCACGCCAACGTCGTGGTGCGCAACCGGCGGGTGGTAGCGGCCCCCGATCCGGAGTCGGCGATCGTCACCCTGCGGGCGCTCGACTCCGTCCCCGACGGGATGGAGCTGTTGGGTGACGACGTCAACGCCGACGGCCCGACGCCGGCACGTCGACTGCAACTGCGCTTCACCGCCCCGGGAGGACGGCTGCTCCAGGCCCAACACCTGATGGTCTACATCCCCGTCACCGAGCAGGTCGCCAACCTGCTGACGGTCGTGGGTACCTGGCGCGACGACGCGCCGAGCGGCTCCGCTGCGCTCGTTCAGCGCACCGTCGCCTCGTTGCGTCTCTTCCTTCCGCCACCCGGCTGACCGCCGCCGCCTCGTCGATCCCCGCTTCGTAGGTTTGGGGCTCTGAATGAGCAGCGACCGGCCGGCCAGCGCCACGATCTCGGTGCGCTCGGCGCGGTTCAGTCCGCTTCGGTGGGCAGCGACCCCAGCTGGTCGACGGTGACCAGACCGCTCTCGATGGCGTGGTCGACCAGGCGTCGGCGGCGGTCGGTGGCCAGCTGGTCGATCGAGCCGCGCAGGCCACCGACCCCGAGCTTGGAGAACCGATTGCACAGGTTGTCGAGCTTGCGGTTGAACTTGGTGATCGACCAGCCGAGGCGACGGGCGACCGAGCGGTTGGTCGGCAGCTCGTCGTTCCCATGGGGATCGCGCAGGGTCCCTTCGGCGAGCGCCAACAACAGCAGCCGTTGCTCGTCGGCGAGCGGCAGGTCCGACAGCGCGATGGTGTCGCCGAGCTCCTCGTCGGTGGGCCCGTCGACGTCGTCCACGGCGTCGTCGCCCTCGAGCGCGCCGCGATCGGGGACCCGGACGATCACCTCGTAGTCGGTCATCCCGGCACGGAAGCGCAACACCGAGTTGGGGAACGACAGCGCCACTTCGCTGCCAGGAGCCAGGTTGATGCTCGAGCGCGAGTCGGCATCGGCGATCTGGATGGTGATCGATCGGCCTTCGTTGGTCAGCCACCAGGTGTCCGCCCGTGACCAGAACCGGCCGAGGACCCGGTGAAGATGACGGTTCTCGTCGATGTGCAGGTCGGCCTGACGCCCGAAGGTCAGCTCTCGGCCGGGCTCGAGCGCGATCACGTCGCCGATGAACTCGATGTACAACCGTGGATCGGTCATCGGTCCTCCTGCATGTGCTGCGGTGGGTGGGGGGCGGGCGTCCGGACCGGATCCTCGGCCAGGCGGAAGGATCGCGACCCGAAGTGGACGGTGGTGCCGGGCTCGAGGAGCAGCGGTCGGCGCGGTTCGAGTGCGAGCACCGGCCCGCCCGGTGCCGACACGACGAAGGAGCCGTTGGTCGAGCCGAGATCGGTGACCACCACGTCCCAGCCGTGTCGTTCGACCGCGAGATGGCGTCGTGAGACCTTCTCGCCGGCGACCCGCACCGGACGGTGATCGTCGGGATCGTTCGGGTTGCGACCGATGACGACATCGGCGTCGAGGGTGACACGGGTGCCGTCGTCGAAGACGATGGCGCCGAGTGCCGGCTGGGGGACATGGACGACGGCGGCACCGCCGGGCGCAAGCAGCTCCTCGCAGGACGCGCAGGCGGTCGCGGCCGGAGGGTTGGGGTGTTGCCGGGAGCAGACCTTGGCCTCGACCAGCGAGGACCCGCGTTGGGCTCGGATGTGGGCGCGTACGGCGTCGACGTCGGGAGGCGCCAGCGTGGCGTCGGGGTCGTCGCGCTCGTCGGGGTCGTCGGGGTCGTCGGGCACCGACAGCGAACGGTTCGTCGACAGGTCCGCCGCCCGGGGAGCGCCCACCGCCTCGACGGGAAGCCCCTCGGCATCGACCGCCGCTGCCTGGATGGCGGCCAAGGCGGCCTCCGGGTCGCTCGGAACGACGGCGCCGAACGGGGGAGGCCCGGGGACCACCGGAACGTGGTCGCCACCGGGCCCCGGCATGGCGCCGTCATCGACCGGTGCGGCGACGTCGTCGACCGGGGGCGGCACCACCGGCTCCGCCGCCGCCGTCGGGGTGAGCGAACCGGCGAGAGGTTCGTCGTCGGGCGCGAGGTGCAAGCAGAACCCGCCGGCCATCACGACCCCGTCGTCGAGCCGGGTGTCCTCGGCGACCATCTCGGTCGTACCGACCGAGATGGTCGCCGGTCCATCGAGCGCGATCGTGTGCTCGACCCAGGTTCGCGAACCAGCACCGCTGAGCATCGGCAGACTCCGCTGGTCGGTCTCGAGCGTCACATCGCCAAAGACCATCACCCGCGCCAGCGTGGCGGACCAGGACACCGCGGCATAGGCGGCGACCGAGAACTCGGCGTCGACGGTCGCCGCCGCCAGTGCCGACAACTCGTCGCCGTCGTCGGCGTCGACGAACGCGGCCGTCAGCGCCGGATCGGGCGTCGGGGTGAACAGCACGGTGTCGCGGCGGCGAGCGACGCGGCCCGCCCCGGCGCTCAGCGTGAGCCGCGTCACGTCCCCCACCGATCGCTCGGCGCTTCGGGCAACGTGCCGATCTCGATGACGAGGGCGGTGGCGTTGTCGCGGCCACCGGCGGCGTCGGCGGCATCGACGAGTCGCCGGGCGGCCTGCTCGCAGCGCGGCAGGCTGAGCGCGTCACGCAGCGCATCGTCGGCGAGCTGTCGGTGCACACCATCGGTGCACAACAGGATCCGCTCGCCGGGCCGCATCGGCACCGCCAACACATCGATGCGCAATGAGTCGGGCTCCAGCCCCACGAACGAGGTCAGTCCGTGCAGTGCGACGCCACGTGCCTGATAGGCGCCGACGTCGAGCCCGGCGGCGAGCAGCTCGGCGCGCACGGTGTGATCGTGGGTGAGCAGGTCGAGGCGGGCCGCGCCGGCGGGGTGGCGGGTGAGACGGTAGGCCCGCGAGTCGCCGAGGCTGATGATCGTCACGATCGGGCCGGCGACCACGGCCGCCACCATCGTCGTGCCGAGGTGGGGCATGCCCTGCCGGTGGCCGGCACGGCGAACCTCCCCGTTGATGGCGTGGACGATGGCGGACCAGTCGGCGTTCCCGTCGCCGTAGGCGAGCCGTTGGAGAAACGACGTGACCGCCATCGTGGCGGCCGTGGCACCGCCGAGGTGACCGCCCATCCCGTCGGCGACGACGAATCCGCCGACGTCGTGGCCCCAGGCGTCCTCGTTGGCCCGGCGGCGCAAGCCGGCGCTGGTGGCCGCCGCCCACTCGACGGCGCCGAGCTCGGTGACGTCGGCCAACGCCGCGCTCACCTCGGCCAGCACGTCGGTGTTGCCGGTGGGGATGGTGTCGTCGTCGAGTTCGCTCCGCACGTCGGCAGCTCCTCAGGGCACCAGCGTGGTCGTCGGCGCGACCGTCGTCGGGGCGCCGGCGACCGTGGTGGTGACGGCGACGGTAGTCGTGGGGATCGCCGGGACGGTCGTCGTCGTGGCGACCACGGTGGTGGTGGTCGGCGCCACCGTCGTCGCCGTCACGGTTGCCTCGGTTGCCTCGGTTGCTGCCGAGGGCGCCGACGTCGGGACGCTGAGATCGGCCGGGTCGGGCTCGTCGCCCCCGCCCGTCACCAGCACCGCCGCGACGACGACCACGGCGACCAGCGTCAAGCCACCGATCAGCGGCCACCACCGTCGTCCCCGCCGGCGGGATCGATCGTCGGGAACCGTCGGGTTGCGCTGGGCGATGGGGAGGCGACCAGCGGGGGCCCAGCGGCCCGACCCGGCGCCGGTCTGGGGCAACACCTGGGTCGGCGTCGGAGAGAACCCCGGCGGTGGTGCGGCGGGTGTGGCCGGCGGCCTCGCCGGCGGCGGCACCGCCGAAGATCGTGGTGTCGCCGGCCAGGGCGGCGTCGCCGAGCGCGGCGCACTCGGCCAGTCGGGGCCCGATGGGTTTGCCTCCGTCGAAGTGGCGGCAACGTGATGCCGCGCCCCGTGGGCGGCGGCGCGGATCTCGGCGATCGCCTCGCGGTCGCCGCCGACCGTGTCGGCGAACGATCCCGGACCACGTCCCGTCCACGCCGCGGGCGCGTCGGCCCGCTGCGCCTCGGTGGTGTCGGCCATGGTGGCCGCAGCTGCCGCCTGGCCGCGCAGCGCGGCGATCACCTCGTCGTCACCGGCGACGGTGATGTCGTCGTCGTGGTCGTGGTCGTCGTCGGGTGCCGTCACGATCGGGCTCCGGTCGTGGTCGTGTCCCGCCGCAGCGGGCGCGGATCGATCCGCATCCGCAACCGCTCCGGCATCGACCGTCGGCCGCGCAGCTCGCGGCCGAGGCGATCGCTGGCCAACCAGGCTTGGTCGACCTGTTCGTCGGACGGGGCGGCGGCGGCATACACGGCGCGATCAAGATGCCGCACCAGCACGTCCAGTTCGCGGACCACGGCCTCCCCGTCGTCCACCCGGACGCTGGCGTAAGCCTGCACCGCCTCCCGGGGCGTCGCTGCCGACGCCAGTGGCGCCCCCGATTCGATCGCCCGATCGCTGGCCTCGGCCCATGCGCCGGCAACTCGCCCGGCGGCGGTCGCGTGACGTCGTCGTCGGTGCCGGCGCAGCGCCTTCCACGACATGACGACGGCGGCGAAGACCACGAAGATGATCACGGGGATGCCCGTCGCGCCGATGGCCAGCACGGTGACCAACCCCGGTCCGTCGCCGCCGAAGCGGTGGTGCACCTCGACCACCGTCTCATCGGTCTCGGGCGTGTCGTCGACCTGGCGCGGCGTCGAGACGTCCGGTGGTGGCGGGGGTGGCGGCGGCGGGTTCGGCACCACGACCGGGACCGGGCTCGGCGCCGGAACCCGCTGGTCGATCGTGTGGTTGCGGTCCGGCGTGACCAGGACGGGCACCCAACCCAGCGAGCCGGCGTCGATCTCGACCCATGCCGCCGTCCACGCCGCCGGCACGTCGAGCGGCACGTCGGCACTGGTCCATTCGCCATCGGGGATCCGGTACCCCACGACCACCCGGGTCGGGAGCTGCAGAACCCGCCCCAACACGGCAGCGGCCGCGGCGTACTGCTCCTCGAAGCCGACGATGCGGTCCGGGTCGGCCAGCATCTCCTCGAGTCGTCCGTAGGAGTGACCAGGCGGCGTGGTGTCGTCGATGTCGTAGAAGCCACCGCCGGCGCTCTCGTTGCCGAGGTCGCCGACGAACGCGTCGCGGATGGCGGCCATCTCGGGCCACCCGCGCTCGTCGACCGCGGTCAGATCGGCGGCGATGTTGCGGAGCGAAGGGGGCAGCAGCTCGAGCTCGGCGCTGCGGTCGACCAGCGTGATGTCGACGCTCTCGAGCTGCTCGTCGGTCAGCGCCGGGGGCACGGCCGAGGTCACGTCGTAGCTGAACCCCGCACCGAGCCGGCTGCGGAGCGCGATCGTGCCGGTGGTCAGGTTCAGATACGGCTCGGCGCTCTCCGCCACGGTCAGCGCCGTGGGACTCCCGGCGGTGGGGAGGAAGTGTCCGCCCTGGTCGGCGATCTCGAAATGGTGGGTGACGAGCGGTGCGTCCTCGGGGATCGTGCGCTCCAGCGGGGGCAGCTGCGAGCCGACGGGGGAGAACTCGGCGTCGCTCCGGTTGCGGTCGGGGTCGCCGACGGTCCAGACCACCCCGTCGTAGTCGGTCATCGTGGCGACGGGGAGCAGGGTGACGGGCGGGCCGGTGACGCTGAAGACGGCATCGTCGCGCCGCGGCTCCTTGAGGTTGGCCTTCACCTGCACCAGCGGGCTGGGCAGCGCCAGCGGGTCGAACGGCGGCTGTTGGTACTGGCGGAGATCGAAGCGCTCGTGGGCGTCGGCGAGCGGCAACCGCGGACCGAGCCACGGGGCGGCGCCGACCGCGCCGATCACCACGCACGCACCGAGACCGATCCGCAACCGATGACTCGTCGAGGTGCGCCCACCGGTGTCGATGTCGTCGTCGCCGGCGACCGCGAGCCCCGCCGCTCGCTCACCGAGGCCGACCAGCGCGACGGCCCCGGCCACCATCGCCGTTCCCTGCCACAGCGCGACCGGCCGTTCGAACACCGTGAACAGCAGCGTCAGGCCGAGACCGAGCAACGGACCGATCGCGCCGAGCCAGGGTCGGCGGGTGTGCCGGGCGATCTCCGTGCCGATGCCCGCCGCCAACCAGGCCAGCGTGTAGGGCACCACCCGCAACTCGGCGGTGAGGTCGGCAGGGGCCGGGGTGGACAGGAAGTCGGCCCACGCGTTCATCAGGCCGGCCACGAAGTCCCGGTAGGCGCCGACGGTAGGGGCGCCGCCGACGGCGGGACCGCCCAGCACGATCAGGCCGACCACCGACGCGGCGACCGCCTCACCCAACAGGAGGTGCCTGGCGCGGGCGATCATCGTCACGGTGGTGGCGCCGATCGCACCGGCCAGCAGCGGGGCGAGGAACCCCCATCCGGCGAACGCCGGATGCAGCCCGGCGACGGCGGCGACGCTCATCGCGGCGACGGTGGCGAAGACCGCCAGCTGCGGCCACGGCTGGCCCCCGATCCAGCGGACCCCGCGTCGGGTGCTCCCCGACGGCATCACCTCCTCGTCGACGGATGCCTCGGGGCGTCGGCGTCGCCAGGTCATCGCGCCACGCGCTTCCACGCCCGGGCGAACTGCTCGAGCGAGTCGACGTCGATGACGGTCGCGCCGGGCAGCGTGCCCGGCAACCGCGTCGCCGGAGGGAACACCCGCACCACGATGACTCGGGCCGTGCGCCGGGCGTTCGCGACCAGCCGGAGGAACCCGGCCAGCGGTTGGTTCCCCGTGATCACCACCAGCGCCGACGTGCCCGATTCGGCGCGCAGTGCGCTCAGCGCGGCCTCGGTCACGTCGGTGCCGCTGGTCGACTCGGCGACGGTGAGCCGGTCGAGCAGGATCTGACGTGACGCCGGACGCTGTGTGCTCATCACCGGTTCGCGGTCGAGGTACACCGCCGCCGGCTGGTCGGACAACAGCGATGACAGCCCCAGCGAAGCGGCGATCTCGACGGCAACGTCGAACACCCGGGCATCGGGATAGTGATCGTGCTCGAGGTCGACGATCGCGCTCAGAGCGGGGCGCCGATTGTCGACGTGGTGTCGCACCATCAGCTGGCCGGCGCGCGCCGAGGACATCCAGTGGATGTGGCGGTGGTCGTCGCCGATCTCGTAGTCGCGCAGGGCGTGGAAGGCGACGTCGCCGGCCGGTGACGCGTCCGACGTGGGACCCTCGAGGTCCTTGGCGAATCCGACCGGGAGCGGGGTGAGGGCGACGACACGCGGGTGCACCCAGAGCGTCTGGGTGCCGGTCTGCACGATCTCGCGCCGCATCAGCTGGAGGAGGTCGGACTTGACGATCAGCGCCGGGCCGACCGTGACCAGCCCACGGTGGGCGGTGGGGAGCGAGAACATCGCCTCGGTGGTCCGCCCGGGGGCGAGCGGCGGAACGTCGAGCCGGACCGGTCGCCCCTGGATGTGGTCTTCGATGACACGCGATCCGGTCGGGGCGCGGCGGGGGTTGCGGATCGCCACCACGGCGACCGCCGGCTCTCCCGCGGTGACCCGTATCGGATCGAGGTGGCGTTCGACGTCGAGCGCCAGCCGGCCCAACACGAACGGCACCGCCGCGGCGAGCACGAGTGCGCAACCGGCGGCGATCACCATTAGCTCGAGCCAGCCGAGCTGCCAGCCCACGAGATACGCGACCGCGCCCAGCGCGGCGACCGCCCAGCCGCTGGCGGTGAGGGGAACTCGGGGCATCGTCGACATCAGCTGGCGCGGGCGGCGGCGGGGAGATCGACGGTGTCGAGGGCCTGATCGACCAGATCGTTGGTGTCGACGTCGGCGAGCTCGGCCTCGGGGGTCAGCAACATGCGGTGGCCCATCACGGCCGGTGCGACGACCCGGACGTCGTCGGCGGTCACGAACGGTCGACCCTGGGCGGCGGCCAGGGCCCGAGCGCAGCGGATGAGGGCGATCGCGCCGCGGGTCGACACGCCGAGGCGCAGTTCGGGCATCGCCCGGGTGGCGGCGACGAGACGAACCACGTAGCTACGGATCGAGTCCTCGACGTGGACCGACTCGGCGACGTCGATCATCCGGGCCACCTCGACGGTGCTCATCACCGGTT
>JBKEAH010000153.1:0-32655 GCA_047972065.1 Desertimonas sp. | reverse complement strand
GGCGTGTGCTTCGCCGAGCAGATGCTGGCCGACCGGCCCGCCGAGCCCCACGACGTCGCGGTCGCCATCGTCGTCACCGCCGCGGGGGTGTCGGGTCCGTGGTGAGTGGCGGCGGGCTACTCGGCGCCCTGGCCGTAGTACTCGCGGCCGAGGTGGGTGATCTGATCCTCGCCCATCATCCAGCGCAGCGTGTTCTTCAGCTTGGTGTGCTGGATGAACAGGTCGTGCTCGGGGTACAGGCCCGGGGGGGTCTGGGGGCTCTTGTAGTAGAAGCTGAGCCACTCCTGGATGCCGCCCATCCCGGCCCGCTGGGCGAGGTCGGAGAACAGCACCAGGTCGAGCGCCAGCGGGGCGGCGAGGATCGAGTCCCGGCACAGGAAGTCGACCTTCAGCTGCATCGGGTAGCCGAGCCAGCCGAAGATGTCGATGTTGTCCCAGCCCTCCTTGTTGTCACCCCGCGGTGGGTAGTAGTTGATCCGCACCTTGTGGTACACGTCGCCGTACAGCTCGGGGTGCCGGTCGGGGGTGAGGATGTGTTCGAGGACGCCGAGCTTGGACTCTTCCTTGGTCTTGAAGCTGTCGGGGTCGTCGAGCACCTCGCCATCGCGGTTGCCGAGGATGTTGGTCGAGTACCAGCCCGAGAGCCCCAGCATGCGCGCCTTGAGCATCGGGGCCAGCACCGTCTTGATCAGCGTCTGGCCGGTCTTGAAGTCCTTGCCCGAGATCGGGATCGCATGTTCGGTGGCGTACTGGCGCAGCGCCGGCACGTCGACGGTGAGGTTGGGTGCGCCGTTGGCGAAAGGCACGCCCTCCAAGAGCGCGGCGTAGGCGTAGAGCATCGAGGGGGCGATGGTCGCATCGTTGGCATCGATGGCGGCCTCGAAGCGCTCGAGGTCCATGTGCGCCGGCCCCGGCTCGATGAAGATCTCGGTCGACGCCGCCCAGATCATCACGACCCGATCGACCTGCTTGTCCTCCCGGAAGCGGTTGATGTCCTCGCGGATGGCGTTGAGCATCGAGCGCTTGTCGAGCGAGCCCTGCACGTTGCCGGCATCGATGTTCTTGACATAGCTACGGTCGAACGCGGCGGGCATCGGCCGCACGTCGCGCAAGGCGTCGGAGATCGCCTCGACGTGCTTGCCGGCCTCGAGCACGCCGGCGCGCTGGGCGGCCACGTAGGCGTCGTCGGGGAACGGGTCCCAGGCGCCGAACACGATGTCGTCGAGCCCGGCGATCGGGACGAAGTCCCTGATCAGCGGGCGGCGTTCGTCGGTGCGCTTGCCGAGGCGGATGGTGTCGAGCAACGCCAGCGAGCCGATCGGCTCGGCGAGCCCGCGCTTGACCAGCTCGACACCGGCGATGAGCGTCGAGCTGACGGCGCCAAGCCCGACCACGAGCACCCCGAGGCGGCCCTCGGCGGGCTGAACGGTGGGGGCAGGCGGTGTCGCCGGCGTGCGGGGAGAGGTCGTCATGGCGCCGATGATAAGTATTCGTGACCGACAGAAACAGACAGTGTAGAAAGTCTGAACTATCGTGCGCCGGTGGCCGCCACCGATCCGCTCGTCGCCGACCTTCCCGAGCTGTCGATCCGCCAACTCCGTTACCTCGTCGCCGTGGCCGACGAGCCGTCATGGGCCCTGGCGGCGGCGCGGGTCGGGGTCAGCCCGTCGGCGTTGTCGCAGGGCTTGGCCGAGCTGGAGCGGCGGATCGGAGTGGAGCTGTTCGAAGCTGCCGGACGCCGACGGGTGTTGCGCATCGCGGCGGCCCCGGTGCTCGATCACGCCCGCCACGTGCTCGCCCTGACCCGTGACCTGGTGGCGTGGAGCGACCGTGTCCGCACCGGGCGGTCGGGGAGGGTGCGGCTGGGGATGATCGATGTCGCCGCCGTCGTGCACTATCCCGACGTCGTGCGGGCCTTTCGCCGCGAGCGGCCCGCCGTCGACTTCACGATGTCGGTCGCACCCTCGGCAGCGCTGCTCGATGCGCTGGTCGCCGCCGCGCTCGATCTCGCCGTCGTCGTCGAACCCCCCTCGCCGTGGCCGGGCGTGGCCACCGAGCCGCTGTTCGACGAGCCGCTGGTCGTCGTGGCGCCACCGGAGCAGGCGACCGACGATCCGAGCACCTGGGGCCCCTGGGTGACGTTCCCCCGCGGCTCGCACACCCGCGTGCTCATCCTCGACCGACTCCGCGCGCGCGGTGTCTCGCGCTCGATCACCGCCGAGAGTCACCAGCCCCCGGTGCTGGTCCAGTTGGTGCGGCTCGGGTTGGGCTGGACCGTCCTGCCGGTGAGCGACCTCCCCGCCGACGTCGTGCCCGGTCCCGAGCTCGCCCGGCGTCGCTTGGTGCTGGCATCGAGGGTCGGGGCCGTGCGCGACCCCTCCGTCGAGGAGGTCGCCGCCCGGTTGCGCCAGGGAACGGCATCGCCGTCGTCGGTAACGTGAGTCGGCGTGCCAGCCGTGATGATGCCGGGTAAGCCGGTGGCCGACGCCGTGTTCGCCCGACTCGCCCCCCGGATCGACACCCTGCGCGCCCGCGGGGTCAACCCGGGGCTCGGCACGATCCTGGTCGGATCGGACTCCGCCTCGGAGGGCTACATCCGGATCAAACAGGAACGGGCCAACGCGCTCGGCTTCGGCGGTCGCCACGTCCAGCTCGCCGATGACGCCAGCCAGGCCGATCTGGTGGCGGCGATTCGAGACTTCAACGATGACCACGACGTGCACGCCGTGCTCATCCAGCATCCGACACCGTCTCAGATCGACTACGAGGCGGCGCTCGCCGAGCTCGATCCCGACAAGGACGCCGATGGGCAGCATCCCGTCAACATGGGCCGTCTGGCGCTGGGGATGGAGGGGCCGTTGCCGTGCACGCCGGCGGGGATCGAGGCGTTGCTGGCGCACTACGAGATCCCGCTGGCGGGCCGTGAGGTGGTCGTGCTCGGCCGCGGGTTCACGCTCGGGCGCCCGTTGTCGATCCTGTTGTCGCTCAAACGCCCGACCGCCAACGCCGCCGTCACGGTCGTGCACACCGGGGTGCCCGACTGGGAGCGCTACACGCGGCGGGCCCCGATCGTGGTCGCCGCCGCCGGGGTGCCCGGGATCCTCCGGCCCGACCACATCAGCCCGGGCGCGGTGGTGGTGGGCGGCGGCGTGCGCTACGAGGGCCGTCGCCTGCTGCCCGATGTCGACGAGCGTTGCGAGGACGTCGCCGGGTGGATCACCCCACGGGTCGGCGGTGTCGGGCCGACGACCATCGCGATGCTCTTCCAGAACACCGTCGACGCCGCCGAGCGGGCCGCGGTCGCGACCGCCTGACGTGCCGGTGGGTTGCCGCCCGCCGGCACGTCACCTTCGCTAGCGTCGCAACTGCCGAGACCGGGGAGCGGCGGGCGGAGGCGAAGCAACCATGGACGAGCATCGACCCGACCACGCGACGTTTGTTCGTCGCCGGATCACACTCGGCGTGGTGTTGGCGGCTCTGATCGCGCTGGCGGCGGTGCTCGTCGTCCGGCTCGGCGGGACCGACGAGTCGTCGTCGGCGCCATCATCGAGCGGACCGGCCGGATCGGTGGCCCCCGCGATGACATCGGCGACGACGGGCGCCGATGACGACGCGCCGGTCCGGACGACCGAGCATCTCGGCTCGACCGCCGGGAGTGACACGGCCGATCCGATGGCCGACACGGCCGCCGGTCCCGACACCGCTGAAGTGGTCCGCTCCACCGGCGTCACCGTCGAACGAGCGGCGACGGTGCCGGCGCCCCCGAGCGCTCCCGAGCCAACCGACGCCCCGACGACGGAGCCGATCCCGACGACGGAGCCGGTCGTCACCACCGTCGAACGACCCGACACGCCACCCGATGAGGTGACCGTGGAGGTCACCGACGAGGGCGCGACGATGACCGGCCTGATCTCGTCGTCGTCGCTGACTGGCACCGTGGCGGCAATCGTCGAGATGGTCGTCCCGGGCACGGTCACGGCCGACCAGCCCTACGGCGACCGGACCTACCTCGACGACACCCTCGCCGGGGACGAGCTGACCGTGATCCTCACCGACCTTCGGGGTGTCGGCTTCGCACGCGACACCTATGACGAGATGCCAGACGACCTCGCCGAGACGCTCGACGGCGTCGCCAGCGTCCTTGGGCAACACCCCGATGCGACCGTCGTGCTGATCGGCCACGCCATCACCGATGGCGACGACGACAACGATCGCGCCGTCGCCATCGAGCGCGCCGAGACGGCGCGTCGGTATCTCGTCGATGCCGGGGTCGATGAGGAGCGGCTGACGACCTTCGGGGCCGGCGAGGCCGGCACCATCCCGACGTCGAACGAGACCAGCATCAATCGCCGGATCGACTACGTGTTCGACGGGTTGTCGATCGGCTGACGGCTCTCGGCCCGTCACCGCTGGTCGGGCGTGCGGGGCGCGCGATGTCCGAGGATGTCGACCGGTAGGGTGGCGATCGGCGGCAAATTTGTGGAGCGGACACGGCGGGCGTCGTGGTCTTTTTCAAAGGCGTGTATTGACGCGTGTACGAGTACTACGACGATGATGACGAGGACGGCCCGCGGCGGTGGCGGTCGCTCCTGATCCTGGCGGTGATCGCCGCCCTCGGGTACCTGGGCTGGCAGATCGTGGCCAACGGCGATGACACACCAGCGCTCGGCGTCGGATCGACGACGACCAGTTCCGACGCCACCACCGTCGCCGTCACCGGCGTGACGGGTTCGAGCGCGCCACTGGCGTCCACGACCACGCTCGGAGAGCCGACGACGGCCGAGACCGTCGTCGGGGCCACCAGCGACGACGACGCTCGATCCACCGGCACCGAGCGCACCAGCGCGCCCACGACCGTCGAGGACACCGCGGCCGACCCCGGGCCGACCCACGACACGACAGGATCGGCGTCGGTCGCCACCAGCCTCGTCGCCACCAGCCTCGAAGCCACGAGCGCCGATGTCACCGGCAGCGAGGGCAGCAGCCCGGCGGGCCCGGGCACCGCCGTCACGTTGGTCAGCGACGACGAGGTGTCGACGACGACGTCTTCGGCGTCGGCCGCCGACGCCGAAGACGCCGCCGTGGTCACCGTTCGACTGACCGACGGTGAAGCGGTCATCGACGGTCCGGTCCCCTCCCAGGAGGCGCTGGTCACGCTGGTGCAGATCATCGGGGCGCTCGAACCCGGTACCGGGATCGACCACCGTGACGGGGTCGATCCGACGACCGCCGCCGGCGAGATGACGGTGGTGGTCCGCGACGACCGAGGCGTCGGCTTCGACCGTGGGGTCTACGATGAGCTTCCACCCCGGTTGGGGCCGATCATCGACGGCGTCGCCGAGGTCCTCGGTCGGTTCCCGTCCAGCGAGGTCATCATCGTCGGTCATGCCGTCACCGGTGGCGGCCCCTCGGTCGACCAACCGTTGTCGGAGTCACGCGCCGGTGTGGCGGTCGAGGCGCTCGTCGATCGCGGCGTCGATCGCTCCCGGCTGATCGCTTACGGCGCGGGGAGCAGCGACGCGGTCGCCGCGACCGCCGAGACCGGCATCAACCGCCGGCTCGACTGGCAGTTCAGCGGTCTTCCGATCTCCTGACGTCAGGTTGCGTGCAGCCCATCGACGATGGCAGACTCGACGGCGATGTGTCGTGAGCTGAGCGCCCTCGTACTCATCCGGTAGCACACCGGCGTCTACCGCCGCGTGTGCCCTCGACCTCCCAGCCGGGAGGTCGTTTGCTTTTTCGCCCACCCCTGGGCGTCCACCCAGCCGAAGCAACCGAGGAACCATGAAGCTCACCGGAGCCCAAGCCCTGATCAAATCGTTGGAGGAAGCGGCCGTCGAGGTCGTGTTCGGCCTTCCCGGCGGCTGCATCCTGCCGGCCTACGACCCGCTGCTCGAGTCGACCATCCGCCACATCCTCGTCCGTCATGAACAAGGCGCCGGCCACATGGCCGAGGGCTACGCCCACGTCACCGGTCGCCCGGGCGTGGCGATGGTGACATCCGGTCCGGCGGCGACCAACCTCGTCACCCCGCTGATGGACGCCTACATGGACTCGATCCCGATGGTCGCCATCACCGGGCAGGTGGCGACCACGGCGATCGGCAGCGACGCCTTCCAAGAGTGCGACACGGTCGGCATCACCCGCTCGGTGACCAAGCACAACGAGCTGGTCATGAGCGCCGAGGAGCTGCCGCTGGCGATCCGTCAGGCGTTCCACCTGGCGACCACGGGCCGGCCGGGTCCGGTGCTGGTCGACGTGCCCAAGGACGTGTTGACCTCGACGATGACCTGGCACTGGCCGAGCGAGGATGAGGTGTTGGCCTCGCTGCCCGGCTACCGGCCCAACGTCAAGGGGCATCCGCGCATGATCAAGGAGGCGGCAAAGCTCATCGTCGAGGCCGAGCGACCGATCCTCTACGTCGGCGGTGGGATGCTCAAGGCGCGGGCGGCCGAGGAGCTGCGCGAGCTGGCCGAGCTCACCGGCATCCATGTCGTCACCACCCTGATGGCCCGCGGTGTCTTCCCCGATGATCACCCGCTGGCGCTCGGGATGCCCGGGATGCACGGCAACGCCACCGCGGTCACCGCGATGCAGCAAAGCGATCTGCTGATCACCCTCGGCGCCCGGTTCGACGACCGCATCACCGGCCGGCTGGATGCCTTCGCCCCCGACGCGAAGGTGATCCACGTCGACATCGACCCCGCCGAGCAGGGCAAGGTCCGTCGTCCCGACGTGCCCATCGTCGGGGACTGCAAGCACGTCACCGGCGAGATCGTGCGGGCCGTGCGTGATCTCCTCGACGGGGGCGCCACCCGGGCCGACACGGCGGCGTGGAAGAGCCGGATCTCGGGTTGGCAAGAGCAGTTCCCGCTCGCCTACGAGCCGAGTGAGCCGGGCCAGGCGCTCAAGCCGCAGTACTGCCTGGAGCAGTTGCGCGACCACGCCCCGGAGGGCACGATCCTCACCTCGGGCGTCGGCCAGCATCAGATGTGGTCGTCGCAGTACTGGCGGTTCACCGAGCCCTACACCTGGGTCAACTCGGGGGGGCTGGGCACGATGGGGTTCTCGATCCCCGCCGCCATCGGCGCCAAGGTCGGCCGCCCCGACCGCACGGTGTGGGCCGTCGACGGTGACGGCTGCTTCCAGATGACCGCGCAGGAGCTGGTGACCGCCACCGTCGAACGGATCCCGATCAAGGTCGCCCTCCTCAACAACAGCTACCTCGGCATGGTCCGGCAGTGGCAGGAGATGTTCTACGACGAGCGCTACAGCGAGGTCTACCTGTCGACCGACACACCCGACTACGTCCGCTGGGCGGAGTCGATGGGTTGTGTCGGCATCCGCGTCGAGTCGCCCGAGGAGGTCGAGCCGGCGATCGAGAAGGCGAACTCGATCAACGATCGTTCGGTGGTGGTCGAGTTCCGAGTCGACTCGGGCGAGAAGGTGTTCCCGATGGTCCCCGCCGGTGCCAGCAACGACGACCTCGTCCTACCCGCCAGCCAGATGCCTCGGAAGGACGCGTTGCGATGACCACCTCGTCTGGGTCCATCAACCACCACATCTTGTCGGTGCTGGTGCAGAACCGGCCCGGGGTGCTCGCCCGGGTGGCGAGCTTGTTCGCTCGCCGCGGGTTCAACATCATGTCGCTGGCCGTCGCCCCGGCCGAGGACGACGGGATGAGTCGCATCACCATCGTCGTCGATGTCGAGTCGACACCGTTGGAGCAGATCACCAAGCAGCTCTTCAAGCTGGTCGAGGTGGTCAAGATCTCCGAGCTCGACCCCCGCCGGTCGGTCGAGCGCGAGCTGCTGCTGGCAACCGTCCGAGTCACGTCCGAGGACCGTGGACAAGTCGTCGAGCTGGCCAACATCTTCGAGGCGAAGATCCTCGCCGTGGGGGTCGAGGCGCTCACGGTGAGCCTCGAGGGGCACCCCTCCAAGGTCGACGACTTCGAGGCGCTGCTCGAGGGTTACGGCATCACCGAGCTCCAACGCACCGGTCGTGTCGCCCTGCCCAAGCTCGATCGCCAAGCGCGTCTACGCGCCGTCAGCCGTGCATGACGCGGCCGCCGAAGCGCCTGGATGTCGAGCGCGCCACCCACTGTCCACCACTTCACTGATCACCCACTCACGGAGAGCATTCCAACCATGACTGCCAACGTCTATTACGCCGACGACGCCGATCCGGCGCTGATCCACGATCGCAAGGTGGCCGTCATCGGCTACGGATCCCAGGGCCACGGTCACGCCCTCAACCTCAAGGACTCCGGTGTCGAGGTGTGTGTCGGACTGCGCGAGGGATCGTCGTCGCGAGCCAAGGCCGAGAGCCAGGGACTCGACGTGAAGTCGATCGCCGAGGCGACCCAGTGGGCCGATGTGATCATGATCCTCGCCCCCGACACCGAGCAGAAGGCGATCTACGACGAGCACATCGCACCGCACCTGGCGCCCGGCAAGGCGCTGGCGTTCGCCCATGGGTTCAACGTTCGGTTCGGTCGCATCGCGGCGCCCGAAGGCGTCGACGTGATCATGGTCGCGCCGAAAGGCCCCGGCCATCTCGTCCGGCGCACCTACACCGAGGGTGGCGGGGTTCCCTGCCTCATCGCCGTCGATCAGGATGCCTCGGGCAACGCCAAGGCGCTGGCGCTGTCGTATGCCGACGCCATTGGCGGCACGCGCGCCGGGGTCATCGAGACGACCTTCCCCGAGGAGACCGAGACCGACCTGTTCGGCGAACAGGTCGTGCTGTGCGGCGGGCTGACCCGTCTCGTCCAGGCCGGGTTCGAGACGCTGACCGAGGCCGGTTACGCCCCCGAGATGGCCTACTTCGAGTGCCTCCACGAGGTGAAGTTGATCGTCGACCTGATGTACGAGGAGGGGATCGCCGGGATGCGGTACTCGATCTCCGACACCGCCGAGTACGGCGACCTGACCCGGGGTCCGCGCATCGTCACCGACGAAACCAAGGCCGAGATGAAGCAGGTGCTCGACGAGATCACCTCGGGGAAGTTCGCCGACGAGTGGGTGGCCGAGTCCGAATCGGGCCGGGCCAACTACCACCGTCTCCAGCAGGAGGGCAAGGACCACCCGATCGAGAAGGTGGGTGCCCGTCTGCGGGCGATGATGCCCTGGATCAGCGCCGGGAAGACCAAGGTCGCCGACGCCAGCGGAGGCGACAGCTGAGTCCGGTCGCCGACGCCAGCGGAGGCGACAGCTGAGTCTGGTCGCCGACGCCAGCGGAGGCGACAGCTGAGTCTGGTCGCCTACGCCAGCGGAGGCGACAGCTGAGTCTGGTCGCCGACGCCAGATGTGTTCGGCTAGACCAGGGTGATGGGTGAACACGCGGGCGGGACCGCTTGGTTCGACGACGCCCGGCTCGGGGTGTTCGTCCACTGGGGACACACCTCGCAACAGGGCATCGAGCTGTCGTGGCCGCTGGCCGGGGGCACCGCCGTCGGCGGCATGTCGTGTGCAGCCGTTCCGATCGACAGGTACCACGCCAGCGCGGCGACGTTCAGTCCGCGCCCGGGTGCGATGGCCCGCATCGTCGAGCAGGCCGCCGCGGCCGGCGCCCGCTATGCGGTGTTCACGACCAAGCACCACGACGGCTTCGCGATGTGGCCATCGGCGCTGACCGACTGGACGATCGCCCACACCCCATACGACGGGGATCTCGTCGCCGAGTTCGTCGACGCCTGCCGCCGCCACGACCTTCGGGTGGGTCTGTACCACTCGCTGTCGGACTGGCACCACCCCGACTACCCGGCTCTCAGCGAGGCCGACCTGCCCTACGCCTACATCGCCTACCGGCGGGCGGATCCCGACGCCTGGGCCCGCTACCTCGAGGTGCTCCACGGCCAGGTCCGCGAGCTGCTGACCGACTATGGCCGCATCGACGTGCTGTGGTTCGACGGACAATGGGAGCGCACCCCCCAGGAGTGGCGGGCCGCCGAGCTCCGGGAGATGATCCGCGAGCTGCAACCCGACTGCCTGGTGAACGATCGTCTGCCGGTGCCGGCCGACTTCGACACCCCCGAGCAGTTCCTCCCGCCCGAACCACCCGGTGGCCGCTGGGAGATGTGTCTGACGATGGGGCACTCGTGGGCCTACCAACCCGATGACCGCTACCAGAGCGCCTCGCGGCTGGTGCACACCCTGGCCGAGGTGGCCGGCAAGGGCGGCAACCTGCTGCTCAACGTCGGTCCCGACGGTGATGGCGACGTCCCACCGCCGCAGGCCGAGCGGCTCGGCGCCATCGGTTCGTGGATGGCGCGCAACGGCGAGGCCATCATCGGCACCGAGCCGGGGCTGGCCCCGTGGCAGTGGTATGGCCCGTCGACCCGGCGCGGCGACCGCGTGTACCTGGTCTGCGTGGCCCGCCCCTACGAGTCGGTGACCGTGCGGGGCGTGCCGGTGCGACGGGTCGAGCGCGTCAGCCACCTGGCGACCGGTACCGATCTGGCGTTCACCTCGCGCCTGTCGGTGATCGACGAACTGATCAACGCCGACCCGCTCGGTGAGCTGACCATCGTTCTCGGCGACGATCTGATCGATCCGCTGGCGACCGTCGTCGCCGTGGACATCGCCCCCGGCCGCTGAGCCGATCAAAATCTGACCTTGGCAGTCGGAATTCGAGCGCCTACGCTGCGGACCATGACTGAGCAGTGGGGGTTCGAGACCCGTCAGATCCATGCCGGGAGCGAGCCGGACCCGACCACCGGGGCGCGTGCCGTACCGATCTACCAGACGACCAGCTACCAGTTCCGCGACACGGACCACGCCGCCAACCTCTTCGCGCTCAGCGAGGTCGGCAACGTCTACACGCGGATCATGAACCCGACCCAAGGCGCGCTGGAGGCCCGGCTCAACGCCCTCGAAGGCGGGGTCACCACCGCCATCGGGCTGCCCGGCACGCTGGTCGTCGGCTCGGGCCAAGCGGCCCAGACCCTGGCGATCCTCAACCTGGCCGAGGCCGGTGATCACGTGGTCTCGTCGTCGTCGCTTTACGGCGGCACGTACAACCTGTTGCATCACACGCTGCCAAAGATGGGCATCGAGGTCAGCTTCGTCGAGGACCCCGATGACCCGGAGCAGTGGAAGGCGGCGGTGCGTGACAACACCAAGGCCTTTTACGGAGAGATGATCCCCAACCCCAAGAACGACGTGTTCGACGTCGAGGGGGTTGCCGCCGTCGCCCACGACAACGGGCTGCCGCTGATCATCGACAACACCGTCCCGACGCCATACCTCATCAGGCCGCTGGAATGGGGTGCCGACATCGTCGTGCACAGCCTGACCAAGTTCATCGGCGGTCATGGCACCTCGATCGCCGGGGCCATCGTCGACGGCGGGTCGTTCGATTTCGGTGCCTCTGGTCGCTTCCCCAACCTCACCGAGCCCGATCCCAGCTACCACGGGCTGGCGTACTGGCCGGCGCTCGGCCCCGGGGCCTATGCCATCAAGGCTCGGGTCCAACTGCTCCGTGACATCGGTGCATCGGTGTCGCCGTTCAACGCCTTTCTCATCCTCCAGGGCATCGAGACGCTCAGCCTGCGGATGGAGCGTCACTTCGCCAACGCCCAGCGGGTGGCGGAGTACCTCGCCGGCCACGGGCAGGTGTTGTCGATCAACTACTCCGGGCTCCCCGAGAGCCGTTGGCACCAGCGGGCGACCAAGCTCGGCGGGGGCAAGGGCTTCGGGTCGGTGTTGTCGTTCGAGATCGAGGGTGGTCTCGACGCCGGCAAGCGCTTCGTCGAAGCGCTCGAACTGCACAGCCATGTCGCCAACATCGGTGACGTGCGCAGCCTCGTCATCCATCCGGCATCGACGACCCACAGCCAGCTCAGCCCCGAGGAACAGGCCGGCTCCGACGTCCATCCCGGCCTGGTTCGACTGAGCGTCGGCCTCGAGACCGTCGAGGACATCCTCGCCGATCTCGATCGTGGTTTCGCGGCCGCCAAGGCCGGCTGAACGCCGGGCGGTCGTGACCGCCGACGAAGCGGACCTGCTCGCCGCGCTCGACACGCTCGTCCCGGCCGGTGTCCGCGCCGGGGTGCGGGCGCTGCGCACGAGCGATGTCGGTGCGCTGGCGACGACCGAGGCGGCGCTCGTCGCCTCGGCCGTCGAGAGCCGCCGACGCGAGTTCGCCACCGGGAGGGCACTGCTGCGCGAACTGCTGGGAACCTCCGCGCCGATCGGACGGCGAGATCATGGTGGACCCGAGGTTCCCGCCGGATGGTCGGTCAGCCTGGCCCACGATCGCCGCTTCGCCATCGCCGTCGCCACGAGTGGTGACCGCGGTCTCGGCGTCGACCTCGAACCGATCACCGCCGACCTCGCCGGTCTGGGCGACACCGTGACGCGGCCCGATGACGTGGCCGCCGGCACCTTGGAGGTGTTCGTCGTCAAGGAGGCGGTCTACAAGGCGTGGAGCCGACCCGGCCGGCCGATCATCGAGTTCACCGATGTGCGTGTGGCGGTCGAACCGGGCGGGGTCTGGGGCGCCACGGTGTTGATCGATGGCAGCCGGTTCTCGGGCCGCACCATGACGGCGGGCGGACGGCGGTTGGCGGTCGCGGTGTCCGCCTGACCCGCCTGGGCGCGCCGTTCGTGCTCAGCCGTCGTCGCGCTGGTCGCGCAGGTACTCCTCGAACCGCGCCGCCAGGTCATCGC
Organism: Desertimonas sp.; assembly: GCA_047972065.1. Classification (GTDB taxonomy): domain Bacteria; phylum Actinomycetota; class Acidimicrobiia; order Acidimicrobiales; family Ilumatobacteraceae; genus JALZMG01. The sequence goes on along the minus strand of JBKEAH010000153.1, from coordinate 19,981 downwards.
CCGACGCCGCGTCGAGGGTGGCGCGGGCGCGGCGGTCGTACTCCGCCTCGAGCATCGCGACGTAGGCGCGCAGCTGGGCGTCGTCCTCGATCGCTTCGTCGTGCAGCGACCCCCATCGTTCGATCTCGTCGGTGAAATCGAACGACATCGACAAGCCCAGCACGTGGGCGACGTGTCGCAACAGCGCTCCGACCGCACGAGGATGCTCGGCGTGGCCGAGGTAGTGGGGTACGCCCACCCGCAGCGACACCACCGGAACCGTGCGCCCCGACGACGTCGCCGCCGATGCCGGCGACGGTGCGCCGAGTTGGGCGTTGAGCACCCCGAGGAGGCCGGTGACCCCCTGGTAGGTCGGCGGCGACAACGCCATCGCCCGCGCCAGCGCCCCGTCGGCGGTCGAGCCGACGACCAGTGGCACCCGAGTGTGCGGCACGGTGTCGGCGTTGGCGCCGAGGGTGAGCACCGCCTCGCACCCTACGTGTTCGACGATCCGGCGCACGCTGGCGACATAGGTCTGCCAACCGAGGTGGGGCTCGACCCCCGACAGGACCACGAGGTCGTGCCGATCGCCGGTCCGCACGGCGCGGATCGTGTTCGACGGCCACGTGATCTCCGGAAGGTCGTCGTCGGTGATCTCGACCAACGGTCGCTCTTGGGTGAAGTCGTAGAAGGGATCGGGATCGATCTCACCGATCGTGACCGCCCGCCCCTCGGGCGCCAGGCGTTCGAGTGCCGTGGTGGCGACGCCGGCGACGTCGAACCAGCCGGTGAGCGCGACGACCAGCACCGGCGCCCGCAGTGGGGTCAACGTGTCGATGTGCAGGGTCAGCACCTCGTCGACGCCGGGCGGGTCGCTCATGGGGCCAGGGAGTCGCCGGCGTGCTCGACGAGGTGATCGATGCAGGCCGTCAGCGCCACGACGTCGTCCGGGTCGATGGCGGGGACCATCCCGATCCGGATCTGGTTCCGACCGAGCTTGCGGTAGCTGTCGGTGTCGAGGATGCCGTTGGCGCGCAACGCCGCGGACAGCTTCGGCGCGGCGATGCGCTCGTCGATGTCGATCGTCCCGACGACAGCGGACCGCTTGGCCGGATCGGCGACGTACGGTGTGGCCCACTCGCTGGCCTCAGCCCAGCCGTACAGGTGATCAGCCGACCGGCGACTCCGGGCGACGCACCAGTCCAGACCGCCGGACTCGTTCATCCAGCGGATCTGCTCGGTCAGCAGGACCAGCGTGGCGACGGCAGGGGTGTTGTAGGTCTGGTCCTGGCGGCTGTTGCTCAACGCGATGCCCAAGTCGAGCGACGCCGGGCGCCAACGTGGCGATGCCGCGACGCGCTCGATGCGTTCGATGGCGTCGGGTGAGCAGGCGGCGATCCACAGCCCGCCGTCGGCGGCGAAGCACTTCTGCGGCGCGAAGTAGTAGACGTCGACTTGAGCCGGGTCCCACGGCAGGCCACCGGCCCCCGAGGTCGCGTCGACGGCGACCAGCGAGCCCTCGACGGCACCATCCGGTCGGCGCAGATCCATCGCCACCCCGGTCGAGGTCTCATTGTGGGTGAGCGCGTACACGTCGACCGATGGGTCGGCGATGGCGGTCGGGTGATCGCCGGGGTCGGCGCCGATCACGACGGGGTCGTCGAGGTGGGGCGCGGCGGCGCAGGCGTCGGCGAACTTGGAGGAGAACTCACCGAACACGAGGTGCTGGCTGCGCCGCTCGACCATCCCGAAGGTGGCGACGTCCCAGAACACCGTCGTGCCGCCGTTGCCGAGCACGATCTCCCAGCCCTCCGGGAGTCCGAACAGATCGGTCAGACCCGTCCGCACCGAGCCCACCAGCCGTTTGACCGGCGCCTGGCGGTGCGAGGTGCCCAGGACCGTGCGGCCGGCAGCGACCACAGCATCGATCTGCTCGGGACGGACCTTGGACGGCCCGCAGCCGAATCGGCCGTCGGCGGGAAGGAGGGTGGTCGGGATCGCCGTCGGCGCGGTGGTCGTCACCCCGTCAGCATGTCGGCCCGGCGGGCGATCCCGCAACGCGGTTGCGTCCGGCGCCGTCGGGCATCGTCACCAGACCGCGGCCAACGCCGCCACGACGGTGTCGATGTTCCGGTCGTTGATGGCGGCGACGCAGATGCGGCCGGAGTCGAGGCCGTAGACGCCGAACTCGTCGCGAAGCCGGATCATCTGGTCGCGGGTGAGACCCGAGTAGCTGAACATCCCGTTCTGAGTGGTGATGTGGTCGGCGTTGACGTCGGGGCGCGCCGCGGCCAGGCCGTCGCGCAGGCGCGTCCGAACCGACTTGATCCGCTCCCGCATTCCGGCCAACTCGGTCTCCCACTGGGCCCGCAGATCGCGGTCGCGCAGCACCGTCGAGACCAGGCTGGCGCCGTTGGTCGGTGGGTTGGAATAGGTGGTGCGGACGATGATCTTGAGTTGGCTGAGTACCCGACCGGCCTCATCGGCGTCGCCGCACACCACCGTCAGCCCGCCGACCCGCTCGCCGTAGAGACTGAAGTTCTTGGAGAACGAGCTGGTCACGATCACCGGGACGGCGGTGGCGGCGAACGAGCGCACCACGGCGGCGTCGGCCTCGAGACCCTCGGCGAATCCTTGGTAGGCCATGTCGAGGAGCGGGATGAGCCCTCGCTCGACGACCACGTCGCGGACCCGGTCCCACTGCGTGGGGGTGAGGTCGTAGCCGGTCGGGTTGTGGCAGCAGGCGTGGAGGACGACGACCGTGCCGGGTGCCGCATCGGCCAGTGCCGCCAGCATCGCTTCGGCGTCGACGGTCCGCGACTCGGCGTCGTAGTACGGGTACCTCGTCACCTCGAACCCGGCGCGACCGAACAGCGCGGCGTGGTTCTCCCAGCTCGGATCGCTGAGCATCACGACCGTGTCGGGAGCCAGCTGATGAAGCAGGTCGGCGGCGACCTTGAGCGCACCGGTCCCGCCAAGGGTCTGGACGACGGCGAGACGCTCACGCCCGACGGTGTCGGCGAACACGAGGTCGGCTACGGCGTCGTCATAGACGGCGAGACCGTCGATCGGGAGGTAGCCGAACGGACGGTGTTGCGCCGTCAGGCGCTCCTCGGCGGCCCGGACGGACGCCAGCAACGGCACGGTGCCGGTCTCGTCCTGGTACACCCCGACCCCCAGGTTGACCTTCGTCGGGCGCGTGTCGGCGTTGAACGCCTCGGTCAGGCCGAGGATCGGGTCTCTCGGCGCACGCTCGACGGTGCTGATCACGCTGGGCTGGGCCATGGCGATGATCCTGCCACCGAAGCGACACGATCGCGCCGGACGTTCCGTCGGCGTCGCCGCGGTTCAGATCCCGCGGGCCTCCAGCACCTCGCGGAGCACCGCCGCCAGCCGGGGCGCGTGCTCGGGGAAGAACATCTCGTTGTGGTCGCCGGGAACCTCACGCACTTCGAGGTCGCCGTCGATGTGTCGCCCCCAGTAGTAGTCGTCGGGTTGGGTGGGCCACACCCACTCGGCCTTGAGGACCACGGCGTCGACGTGGATCGTCGTCATCTCGTAGCGGTCAGCGGCCGCGGTGAAGTAGTAGAAGAGATTGACGAAGCCGAGCTCGGTCGGGTCGCCCATCCCGAGCTCGCGCTTGACGCCTTCGTGCTCGATCTCGCGGAAGCGGTTGGTCGGGATGAACCGGCCGGCCCAGCCCTTCACCGAGCGCTTGATGAACGGCATGATCGCCGGGAGCCCGTGACGGGTGACACTGCCGATCAGATTGCGCAGCGCGACCCCCGAGCTGGGCGCGGCCTTTCCGGGTGGCACGCTGTCGAACAGGATGAGGAACTCGACCTGTTCGCCGAGCTCCTCGAGTTGACGGACCATCTCGAAGGTGACGATGCCCCCGCCGGAATAGCCGCCCAGCAGGTAGGGACCCTCGAAGCGGGAGCGCAGCTCGGTCACATAGCGCCGCGCCATCTCCTCGATCGAGTCATCGGGCATGTCATCGCCATCGACCCCGTGGGCCTGGAACCCGTAGACGGGTCGAGTCCCCGACAGCGCACGCGCCAGGCTCCACAGGAACAGCACGTTGCCGCCGGCTCCGTGGACGATGAAGAGCGGCTGCCCGTCACCGGATGCGCTGATGGTGACGAGCGACGGCTTCGTCGTCGTGGTGTCGGACCCGGTGGTCGTCGTGGTGGGGGCCGCCGCCGCCGACCCGGCCGGGGTCGGGACGCCGCCCGCCGCCGCCGCCAGCTCGGCATCCAGCGTGGGTTTGGCGTCGCGGATCAGCGCCGCCAACGAGCTCACGGTCGGCGCCTCGAAGATCGTGGCCAGCTGGAACCTGACGCCCAGGTCCTTGGCGATGCGCGACATCAGCCGGATGGCGATGAGCGAGTGGCCACCGGCGTCGAAGAAGTCGTCATCGGGCCCGATGTCGTCGACCCCGAGCAAATCGACCCAGATCTGCAAGAGAACGGCCTCGACCGAGGCGCCCGACGCGGGCTCCTGCTCGCCCGCCTCGCCCGGCGGCGGCACCGGCGAAGCGGTCAGTGCGGTCAACTGCCCGATGTCGATGCTCGACGCGATCAGCCGAGATCGGCCCGACGACACGAGGCGCTCGACCATCGCCGCGCCCTCGTCGGCAGCGATGCCGTGGCGCATCGCCAGGGTCAGCAGCGGCGGCAGCCGCCCCGTGTCGACCGTCACCTCGTCGGGGCGGGCGCCCAGTGACCCCACGTCGTCGATCGGTCGCAACGCGAGGCCACCCAAGCGGAGGGCGAGGTTGCCGGCATCGTCGCGCAGCGTGATGTCGACCCGCAGCAGGTCGGTGCTCGATCCCTCGGCGACGCGGGCCTCGACATGCGAGGTCGGCGGGATCGCGCCGAAGCGGGTGACGCGGTCGTATCCCACCGGGACGTACAGCGAGTCGGCCCGATCGCCCATCGCGACGCCGAAGGCCGTGGCGATGTCGACGACGGCGGGGTGGGCGAACCACAGGTCGCGCTCGTCGCTGACCGGCGCCGACATGGTGATCGTGCCGGTGACGGCATCGCTCGAGCGTGTCGCGGCGGTGGGCAGCCGCCAGCGCGGTCCCAGTTGGAGCTGGCTGGCCGGCCGCGTCATCGGATCGAGCTGCTCGCCGATGGCCGCCGGCTCGCTCGGCACGGGTGGGGGAGCGGCCCCGAGCCGGTACGTGGCGACACCGTGCGCTCGCCAGGCGCCACCCCCGCCGTCGCTGGCGAGCTCGAGGGTGCCGGCTCCGTGCTCGGTGGTGGTGACGAGGACCCGCACGGTGACGGGGTGGTCATCACCGACCACCAGCGGTTCGTACAGCGAGATGTCGCTCAGTTCGACCCCGGCCGACGCCTCGGCGCCGTGAGCGGCCGCCAGCGCCGCCAGGTACAGCTCGAGATGAGCGGTGCCCGGTAGGAGCGCGACGCCGTCGGCGGAACGATGCTCGTCGACCACCCAATGATGTTGTGCCGACAGCACCCCGCTGACCTGCACGTCGCCGTGACGCTCCCGATGGACCGTCGACAACACGGGGTGGGTCCACGGTTCCCCGGCGTCGAGGCCCAGCAGGGCGCGGTGGGCGGTCTCCGCGGCGACACCGAACTCGCTCCACAGTCCGTAGTTGATCGTCGCGACGCGGACGCCGTCGCGCACCCCCGCCAAGGCGTCGAGCACCGCGTTCGCGGCGACGTAGGCGGCCTGGCCTTCCGACATCAACGTCGTACTCGTCGAGGACACCAGCACCACGAGACCGCCGCCGCGCCGGCCCATCTCCTCGACCAGCGTGAGCGCACCGACCGCCTTCGCCCCGATGACGACATCGAGATCGGAGCGCTCGGCGATCTCGATGGGGACGTCGTGGAGCTGCCCGGCGGCATGAACGACCCCGTCGACGCCGCCCAGGGCATCGGCCGCGGCATCGAGCATCGTCGTCACCGACGTCGGGTCGGCGAGGTCGGCGGTGAGGAGCGTGACGGCGCCGAGCCCCTCGAGCTCGCGGTGGCGACGGATCCGTCGGCTGGTCGTGTCGTCGTAGCCGTGCCGGGCGAGCCAGGCGTCGGCGTCGGCGCCCGTCGGCACGGCGCGGCTGGCGACGACGGCGATCCTGGCGTCGTGGGTGGCGAGGAGGTGGCGGGCGAGCGCGAACCCGACGCCGCCGAGACCGCCGGTGATCACATACGACCCGCCCTGGCGGAAGGACTCGGAGCGCGCGGGGGCATCACCGGGAAGCGGTTCGAGCTCGGGTACCAGACGCCGTGCGCCGCGCCGTGCGATCAGGCCCCCGTCGACGCGGAAGATCTCCTCGACGGCGACGGTCGGGTCGGCCGACGAGTCGAGGTCGACGACGACGGTGGACAACCCCGGATACTCGCGTGGGGCCACACCGAGCACACCGCGCGACAGTGCGTCGACCGGGGCGGACGCCGGGCCGTCGGCGTCGGTGGCACCGACGGTGACCGCGGCGAGCAACGGCGCATCCAGGTCGGTCTGGGCGAGGGCCCGCGCCGCGGCGGCGGCGACGTGCAACCAGCGCTCTGCCGCCAAACTCGGATCGGCACCGGCGGGGGTCAGCACGATCGAGCGTGCCGCGCCGAGCCGCGCGGGGTCCGGGGCGGCGACGACCTCGACGATCTCGCCCGGGGTGCGGGCGGTGATCGCGTCGGCCAGGCCGCGCGCCAACGGGTCACCGGGGTCGCCGACGATCAGCCATGGGCCGCGGGGCTCGACGGATCGGCTGCCGTCGGGCGCGGTCCGCCATCCGGGCGCCCAGAAGGAGTCCTCGAACCGGGTGATGCGCTCGATGCCGTCGACCGTGATGGTCGCCGTGGGGGCCGTCGTCGCCGCCGCCTCGACGACGCGACCGTCACCCGGCTCGATCCAGTGCCGGTCGCGGGCGAACGCGTAACCGGGGAGCCGCACCTTGCGTCGACCGGGGCCAGCCAGCGGTGCGATGTCCGTATCGACGCCGGCGGCCCATGACCTGGCGAAGGCACCGAGCGCCGCCGCCGTATCGTCGACGTCCTGGTTGGGGTGACGCAGCGAGCCGATGGCGGCAACCGGCTTGACCGGTTGGCGGCGGGCGTAGCTGGACAGGGAATGACCCGGCCCCATCTCCACCAGCACCGTCGGGCGGTCGTCGAGCAGCGTCGCCAGATCGTCGGAGAAGCGAACCGTGTGGCGGAGATGGTCGACCCAGTACTGGGGTGAGGTCGCCTGCTCGGCGGTGATCCATGAGCCGGTGAGGTTCGACAGGTAGGGGATCGTCGGCTCGGACAGGGTCACCGTGCCGACGACGGCGAGGAAGTCGGGCAGCACCGGGTCGAGCATCGAGCTGTGCGCCGCCGCCGACAGCGGGATCAGCGTCGCTTGGCGCTCATCGTCGTCGACGAGCGCCTTGAAGGCGATGATGTCGTCCTCGGGACCGGAGACGACGCACTCGTCGGGGGCGTTGACGGTGGCCAGCGAGAGGGTGTCGGGGAGACGACCGATGACATCGGCCTCGGGCAACGGCACGGCCAGCATCGCGGCACCCGTTCCCGTGGCCTTCTCCATCAGTTCGGCCCGGGCGACGATCAGATCGAGCGCGCCGTCGAGCGTGAGGACCCCGCTGAGGTGAGCGGCGGCGTACTCGCCGAGGCTGTGGCCGAGCAAGGCGTCGGGGGTGACCCCCCATGCCATCCACTGACGGGCCATCGCGACCGACGTCAGAAAGACCGCCGGCAGCGAGGTCGTCGGGTGGGAGAGCGCATCGGGGGCGGCCTGGGGGTCGAGCAGCGGTTCGAGATCGATGCCCGAGCGGGCGGCGACGCCGGCGATGCCCTCGCGCATCACCTCGCGGAACACCTCGAATCGGTCGTCGAGGCCGGCGGCCATGCCGTTGTACTGCGACCCGCCGCCGGGAAACATGAACGTCACCCGGGGTGGGTGATCGGTTTCCGCCGCCGTCGTGGTGGCGCGGTTGCGGTCGTTGCCGCGGAGGACCTCGACCGCCTGGGCGGGGTCGGCGGCCACGACCACCCGACGCAACCCGTGCTGTCGGCGACCGCGCGCGAGGGTGTAGGAGACGTCGGCGAGGTTGAGGTCCGGCTCGGCCTCGAGCAGATCGGCGAGTCGCCGGGCACCTGCGTCCAGCGACTCCTTGTTGCGGGCCGACAGCAGCAACACCTGCTCGCCGACGGCGACCGGTGTGGCCGGACGGGGTGGGGCCTCCTCGACGATGACGTGGGCGTTGGTCCCGCCGACACCGAGCGAGCTGATCCCGGCTCGTCGCGGGGCGTCCCCCGGCCACGGCGCCGGGTCGGCGGCCAACACGAACGGCGACCGCTCCAGATCGAGCAGCGGGCTCGGCGCCGTGTGGTTGGCGAGCGGTGGCAGGGTGCGGTGTCGCATCGCCTGGACGACCTTGATCAGGCTGGCGACGCCGGCCGCGGTGTCGAGGTGGCCGATGTTGGGCTTGGTGGACACCAGCCGGCAGTACTGGGTGTCGTCGGTGCTCGCCCGGTACGCCTCGGTGGCCGCCGCGACCTCGATCGGGTCGCCGACCGCGGTCCCGGTGCCGTGCGCCTCGAAGAGTTGGATGTCGCGGGCCGACAGGCCCGACACCGCCAGCGCTTCCTTGATGACGTCGGCATGCCCGTCGACGCTCGGTGCCAGATAGCCCACCTTGCGCTGGCCGTCGTTGTTGACCGCCGACGACTTGACCACCGCCAGCACCGGGTCTCCATCGTCGAGGGCGTCCTGCAGGCGGCGCAGTGCGACCACGCCCGCACCGCTGGTCAACACGGTGCCGCCCGATCGGGCGTCGAATGCCCGGCAGACGCCGTCGGGGGCCAGGATCTCGCCCTCCTCGTAGAGGTAGCCCTGACGGTGCGGCACCTCGATCGTCGAGCCGCCCGCCAGGGCGAGGTCGCACTCCATCGACAGCAGACTCTGTACGGCGAGGTGAACCGCGACCAGCGAGGTGGAGCACGCGGTCTGCACGTTGATCGACGGGCCGGTCAGGTTGAGACGGTACGACACCGTGGTGGTCAGGAAGTCCTTGTCGTTGCCGGTGTGGCGGAGCAAGAACATCCCCACCTGGTCGACCAACTTCGGGTTGGTGAGCAGGTTGTTGAGCATGTAGGTGTTCATGCCGCACCCGGCGAACAGGCCGATCGCTCCGGGGAATCGCTCGGGCACGTGGCCCGACGACTCCAGCGCCTCCCACACACACTCGATGAAGTGTCGATGCTGTGGGTCCATGATCGCGGCGTCCCGCTTGCCGACCCCGAAGAACTCGGCGTCGAACAGCTCGACGTCGTCGAGCACCCCGTTGCGGCGGACGTAGTTCGGGGCGTTCAGACGGCGTTCGGGGACACCGGCGGCGCGCAGGGTCGGCTCATCGAGATCGACCAGGCAGTCGTCGCCATCGACGACCCGGCGCCACAGCGTGTCCACATCGGGCGCTCCCGGAAAGTGCCCGCCGATCCCGACGATCGCGATGTCGGTCTCGGCCGGGTCGGCGGCGGTCTGGTCGGCCGGGGAGCCGACAGCGCTCACGCTCCGCTCCCTGACCCTCGCCGCCCCAGTGCCCGACGGCGCAACGCACCACGATCGGCACCCGACGGTGCCTGGGAGGCCGCGTCGGTGGGGGTGCCGTCGCCGTTCTGAAGCCCGCCGAGGTGGGCCGCGAAGGTGCGTATCGTCGGAAACCGGAACACGTCGGTCAACGCCAGGTCGGCGCCCGTCGCGTCGACCAGCTTGCGGAACACGGTGACCGCCAGGAGCGAGTGTCCACCGATGTCGAAGAAGTTGTCGTCGCGGCCGACGGGGCGGTCGAGCTCGGCGCTCCAGATCTCGGCGACCGCCCGCTCGAGGTCATCGGCCGGTGGCGCCGAGGTCGCCCGGTCGACCTCGATCGCCGAGCTGTCGATGGGCACCGCGCCGAGTGCCTTGCGATCGATCTTGCCGTTGGGGGTCAGCGGGAACGCGTCGAGGCTCACGATCGCTGATGGCACCATCGCATCGGGAAGCGCCGCCGCCACGTGCTTGCGCACGTCGTCGCCGTCGGTGATGCCGTCACGATGCGTGATCACGAACGCGACGAGCCGGGTGTCGCCCCGGTCTTCGCGGGCCACGACCACCGATTGCACGACGCTCGGGTGTTGATCGATGACCGTCTCGATCTCGCCGAGCTCGATGCGGTGACCGCGGATCTTGACCTGGTTGTCCGAACGGCCGGCAAACTCCACGTAGCCGGCGGGGTGGAGTCGCACCACGTCGCCGGTGGCATAGACCCGACCGATGCCGTCGCGCTCCACGAAGCGCTCGGCGGTCAGCTCGGGTCGGTCGTGGTAACCCCGGGCGACACCGTCCCCGCCGATGTGCAGCTCGCCAAACGCCCCGGTCGGCACCGCACCGCCCCCGGTGTCCAGCACGTGGATGGTGGTGTTGGCGATCGGACGGCCGATCGGCACCGACGAGTCGCCGACCGCTTCGATCTCGTGGATCAGCGACCAGATCGTGGTCTCCGTGGGTCCGTACATGTTGGTGAAGCGTCCCGGGAGCAGGCCACGCAGCTCGCGTGCCAGCTCGGTGGGCAGCGCTTCACCTCCGAGCATCAGGTGGCCGATCGTGCCGAGCGCCGCCCGGTCGCCGGGGTCGGCGGCGAGCATCGCCGCCAGCGAGGGGGTGCACTGCAGGTGGGTGACACCGTGCCGGGCCGCGAGCGCGGCGACGCTGTCGTCGACCGGATCAGCGTTGCCGGGCCCCGCCGTCCCCCCGTCGGCCTCGACGGCCTCGTGCCGGCGGGCCTCGACCATCCGCTTCGCCTCGTCGAGCAGGTCCAGCGAGTCGAGGACCAGGTCGGTCTCGATGCCGAAGTCGACCAGGCAGGCGATCTCGTCGACCCCCGCCGCCGATACCTCGTCGACGACGTCGGCGACGTCGGCGGGTGTCCCGAACAGCCCGCTGGTGCGCAGGTAGCGCTGCGCAGCAACCTCGAGCAGCTGATCCATCTCGTCGGCGGTCAGCGACTTGAACATGTCGTCGGCATCGGCGCCGGTGCGCCCGGCGAACGTCGGGAACGCCGATGCGACGTCTTTCAGCAATCCGACCGCGGTGCTGAGGTAGCCCTTCATCGGCTCGCGGGCCACCTCGCGGGCGGTCTCGGCATCGCGGTCGAGATAGGTGTGGAGCATCAGCGTGACGCGACCCTCGCCGGGGTGCCCGGCGGCGGTCCACGCTGCCCGGTAGCGGGCGAGGTTCTCGGTCAGCTGGGGAATCGACTGGCCGAGCAGGTGGGTCAGCACGTTGTAGCCGAGGGTGCCGGCGCGCTCGAAGGTCGCCGGGGTGCCCGCCGACGTCAGCCAGACGGGCAGCTCGGGTTGGACCGGACGCGGCAGCGTCGACACCGACACCGGGGCGCCGTCGTGGCCGGGCAGTTCGATCGACTCGCCGCGCCACAGCGCCCGCACCTGGGCGATGCCATCGGCCAGACCGGACTTGGCGGTCGCGTAGGCGCTGGGATTGAGCACGAAGTCGTTGGGCTGCCAGCCAGCGGCGAACGAGATGCCGACCCGGCCGCGTGACAGGTTGTCGACCACCGACCACTCCTCGGCGATGCGGATCGGCGAGTGCAGCGGCTGGACGACCGAGCCGGCGCGGATCTTGACGCGATCGGTGACGGCCGCCAGTGCCGCGCCGGCGACGCTCGGGTTGGGGTAGGCGCCGCCGAAGGCATGGAAGTGTCGCTCCGGCGTCCACACCGCCTCGAACCCGTGCGTGTCGGCGAACCGGGCGCTGTCGAGCAGCAGGCGATAGCCGTCCTTCGCCGCGTCCTCGCCCGCCGCGAAGTAGAAGAGGCTGAATGTCACGTCCCTCGTCGGGACCGCTCGGGTCGCGGTGCCTTCGACCGGGATCCCGCGGTCCGCCTTGAGCACGACGTGATAGCCGCGGGTGAGCGTCCACAGCAGCTCGAGCACCGAGATGTCGAAGGAGAGGCTGGTGACCGCCAGCCAGACCCCGCCGTCGTGCGGGACGATGACCTCGTCCATGGCGACGAAGAAGTTGACCACCTGGCGGTGTTCGAGCATCACCCCTTTGGGTCGGCCGGTCGAACCCGACGTGTAGATGACGTAGGCCAGATCGGTTGGTTCGGGGCCCGCCGGGAGGGTTCCGGTGGCCGCCGTGGCGGCGTCCGCGGCCGGATCGATGATCGCGATCCCCGGTCGAGCGAGCTGGGAGGCCACCGGTTCGTGGGCCAGCAGGGCGGCGATCCCGGCGTCCTCGACCATCAGCTCGAGCCGCTCGACCGGGTAGGTCGGGTCGAGGGGCAGGTAGGCGGCACCGACGCGCAAGGTGGCCAGCACGCCGATGACCATGTCGATGCCACGGGGCACCGCGATTCCGACCCGGTCTCCCCGCCCGATGCCTGCCGACACGAATCGGCGGGCCAGCGCGTCGGTCATCGCGGCGACGTCACCGTAGGTGAGGGTCCGGTCGCCGAAGGACAACGCCCGACGTGTCGGGTCGCGTTCGACCTGCGCCTGGAACAGGCGGTCGATGGTCGCCGAGCGATCGAAGGGCGTGGCCGTGTCGTTGACCTCGGCCAGCAGGGCGCGGTCATCCTCGGTGAGCAGGTCGAGGTCTTCGGGACGACGTTCGGGATCGGTGGCCGCCGACGCGACCAGCGATGCGATCTGGCCCACCGCCCGGTCCAGGGCGGTGGGGTCGGCGCTGTCGGTGCACGCGGCGGCGCGCAAGGTGGTGCCGTCCCATGCCAAGCGGAGCGAGCCGGCCTCATCGGGCGCGCTGGTCCCGAGCGCCAGGTGCACCGGCAGGGTCAGTTCGTGCCCGCGGGTACGGGGGTCACGGCCGATGGCGTCGCGCAAGAGTGGTCGGAGCCGGTCCAGAGCGGCACCGGCTTCGTCACGCACGGCGGTGAATGAAGCGCGGTCGCGAATCTGGAGGGCCACGGCGGGCGCGGTGGTCAACGGTCCCAGTCGAGCGGCGTCGGCGCGCACCGTGGGGGTGCTGACCGCGAGGACAGCCCGGCCGGCATCGCCGGTGCGCGCCAGCCACGTGGCCACCGCCGCGACGACGGCGGCGTCATCGGTGTGGGGCAGTTCGGTCGAGGCCGACACCACGGGACCGTTGGCCCGCCCGAGCATCGTCGGGGTGCTCGGTTCCGCCGACGCCAGCGCGTCGAGCTGTGGGCGTTCTCGGGGCGCGAGCGCCGGTTCGAGTTCGCGCAACGACTCGACGAGGTCGGCGTCGGGAGACGGCGCGATGCCCCCGGCACACGCGGCGATGGCGTCGGCGACATCGGCGGGGGACACCGGCCCACCACTGGTGGTGGCGATCTCGGTCACGGTGACGTCCCCATCGCCCATGGCGATGGTCAGCGCCGGACCGCCGGGTGCGTCGGCGTCGGCGACCGCGACGCCGGTGCCGGCCGGTCGGCTGGACGCGACGGCGGCGACGTGGGCCCGCTCGATGACGAACACGTCGTCGCCGATGACCCAACGGACCGCGCCCACGCCGTTCCAGAGACGATGCCCGACGTCGAGGGCACGCACCGCGCGCACCAGCTCGTCGGCGGGGCCAACGGGGTCGACCAAGACGGCGGGCCGATCGTGGCGCCGGAACTCGTGGCGGTCTCCCGCCGGCTGGGCGGTGGCGTCGAGCTCGCCGGCGCGCACGCGCCGGGCGACCTCGCCGAAGGTGGCCAACGCCGCCTCGTAGCAACGGGCGTTGAGCGAGAACGCGGTCTCGTCGGCGGCGATGGGAAACCGGGTGCTGACCACGATCTGGCCGGTGTCCACCCCGGCATCCATGAGGTGCCACGTGATGCCGTGTTCGGTCGCCCCCCGAAGCAAGGCCCACGTCGTGACGTTGAGACCGGCGTAGTCGGGGAGCGGGCCGTCATGGAAGTTGATCGCCGTGCCGACACGATCGAGCACCGCGGCGGGTAGCATCCGGAGGTTGGCGATGCTGAAGAGCACATCGCAGGGGTGCTCGTCGAGGGCGACGGCCAATGCCTCGCCGTGACCGACCACCACACCGCCGCGGGCTTCGACCCAGGAGCGCACGGCCTCGTTGTCCGTGGCGACGAGGCCGAGCGTCAACCCGGCACCCTCGGCGATCTCGATGCACTGCACGACGAGCGGCTCGTCACCGACGACCGCGCAGCGGATGACGGCGTTGTTGTCGCCTTCGTTCTTCATCGCTTCCCTCTCTGGCCGAACCCGCCCCGCCGGTCGGGTTCGACGCCGAGCGTAGTCGTGGCCCGCCGCGTCATCTTCGGGTCACCAGTGCGAATAGCCACGATTTCCCCGCAGCGACTTCACGAAGCGATACGCCGCGTAGGTCGCGGGCGCCTTGACGAACACGCGCTCGCGCCACTGTCCAAGACGGCTGGTGCTGTACCAGTTGGGCGTGAAGTTCGCCCTGCCGTCGAACTCGTTCCACGGGTCGCTCGGCGGCGCGGCGGTCTCGCCGAAGGTGATCGCCATCATCGGTCGCGGCCGGGTCGTCAGGTTTGGCATGCCTCGGTGCCACATCGTGGATCGCCGGAGGATGACGTCTCCGGCCCTGACCGGTAGGCGTGTCGTCAGGCGGTACTTGCGCTGCGTCGCGTACTCCCAGAAGCGGTAGAAGCGCTGGTGGGTCCCGGGGAGGACGTCGAGCGCGCCGTTCTCCAGATCGGTGTCGACCACCGCGATGTTGCAGATGAGGAACTCCTCCACGTAGAGACCGTCGGAGTGGTAGTGCTGGGCGACGCTGCCCGGCAGGTTGAAGTTCAGCGTCACGCGTCGCCGATCGGCGATGTCGGGGCGCAGCGCCCGCACGAGGTCGGGGATTCCACGCGCCGCGAGGTCGTCCCAGACGAATCGGGAGCCGGCGCCCGGAAAGCAGTTGAGGTGCCCGGACACGGTGCCGCCGCCCTTGAACATCTCGCCGCGCTCGACCACTCGCTGGTACTCGCCGGAGAGCTCGTCGGCGAGGGTGGCGAGCCGGGAACGGTCGACGACGTCACGGAACACGAGGTAGCCGCGCTCGTCGAAGACCTGACGGCAACCTTCGATGTCGGTCGGCGGCGGGTCGTTGACGGTCACCACACCCATCGGTCCTCCGTTCGCATGGTCGGTGATCGGCTCGCCCCGCTCCCGCGGCGCGAGCATCTGGTCGTAGACGGCTTCGACGTCACGAGCCTGTCGCTCCAGCCGGAAGCGCTGGTCGGCCCGCCGACGCCCGGCGCGGCCCATCGCCCGGCGACGCTCGGGGTCGGTGACGAGCTCGGCCAGATGGGCGGTGAGCCCGGCCAGATCGTCGCGCTCGGACAGCAGACCCGTCACGCCGTGCTCGACCACCTCGACGGTCCCGCCCGTCGACAACGACACGACCGGCAACTCCATCGCCATCGCCTCGACGTACACCAGGCCGAAGGGTTCCCCGTGCGCCGGCATGGCGAAGATGTCGGCGGCG
This sequence comes from Desertimonas sp., assembly GCA_047972065.1. GTDB lineage: Bacteria > Actinomycetota > Acidimicrobiia > Acidimicrobiales > Ilumatobacteraceae > JALZMG01. Next base: position 4,528 of record JBKEAH010000153.1, on the reverse strand, counting down.
GCCATCAACCGCCTGACGTCGTCGCGGTGTCCGAGGAGCTGCACGGCGTGGTCGGCGCCGCGCCGGGTGACGGTCTCGGCCAGCTGGGTGCGGTAGGCGCGGCCGCGCGTCACGTCCTCGCCGGCGATGGCCAGACGGACCTTGGGGTGCTCACCCAGCAGCGTGCAGCACGCGTCGAGCAGATCGCCGACACCCTTTCCCGGGTACAGCCGACACACCGACAGCACCAGCACCTCGTCGTCGGCGATCCCCAGCTCGGCGCGCGCCGCGGTGCGCCCGTGGCCCGGTTGCCAGGCATCGACATCGATGGCGTTGAGCACGGTGGTGACCCGTTCGTGCCCGGAGGTCTCGAGCGTCCGTGTCACGTACTCCGACACACCGATCAGTCGGTCCGCCCGGCGCAGGACCAACCGCAACGGGCGGGACATCCACGGCGCGTAGTCGGTGTGGACGTGAACGAGCAACTGGGCGCCGGTCAGTCGGGCGGTGATCCACGCGGCGACCGCATCGCGAGGGCGGTCACTGGTCGTGACGAGGTCGATGTCGTGGCGACGGACGTACCTGACCAGGCGAAACAGCCCGCGCGGGGCCGTGAGGGTCGACATGACCGACGACCACGACCGTTTGGTGGCCCACGACGGGTCCTCCCGCCCGAGATCGACATCGAGCCTGTTGATGTCGGCGACATCGGCGACGGCCATCGCGGTCGGGCTGGCGTCGGGATGGAACACGGCGGCGAGGTGGACGCTGGTACGGGTGCGGTCGAGATGACGGATGATCTGGCTGTGCACCCACGTGTCGGCGCCGAGCGGCGGGAGGTGCGGCGTGTGGACGAACAACACGCGATGACGTGGCAGCTGCGCCGTGTCGTCCGCCACCCGCCGGGTCACGTTCGTGACCATCGTGTCTGCCCATCCCTCCGTGTACTCGGGAATCGGCCCGCCCTCTGACCGCCCGGTGCACCCAGTGTACGTGCGATCATGCACGCATGGTCCACGCTGCTCCCGGGACCGTCCCGCTGTGCCTCGGGACTGCTCGGCTTGGAAGCCTCGGTGCCCGTCTCGGCTTGCGGGCGTCGGTCGATCTGGTCCACGAGGCTCTTGAGCGAGGGATCACCCACGTTGATACCGCCGACGCGTACGGGGCGGGGGCCAGCGAGTGGGTGCTCGGCCGCGCCCTGCGGGGCCGCGATGCGGTGACGATCGCGACCAAGGGTGGCTACCGGTTCGAGGAGCGGAGCGGCCCGCAGGTTCGGGCGCGGATGGCCGTGGCGCCGTGGGTGGCGCGGCTGCGCCGCCGGCCGGCATCCGGCGTGTCCGCGCCAGCGTCGACACAACCCCCGGCCGGCTATCAGGAGCAGGACTTTCACCCGGCGCAGCTCGAGGCCGCGCTGGTCGGCAGTCTCCGGCGGCTCCAGCGAGACCACGTCGGGCGCTACCAGCTGCACGGCCCCCCGCCCGAACTGCGCACCACGCTCGGCGACGACATCTTGGACTGGGCGTCCACGGCGATCGAGCGCGGGCTGATCGGAACGTTCGGGGTCGGCGCCGAGAGCCTCGCGCAGGCCACACCGTGGTTGGGCAGCCTCCCGGCCTCGAGCGCTCAGATCCCCTTCGGCGTGCTCGACCCCGAGGCCGCCGATGGGTTCCTCGACGCCGCCGCGGCGGCCGGTTGCGCCGTCATCGCGCGCGGGGTCATGGGCGCCGGCCTACTCGGAGGCCAAGCCGACCCGAGCGGGCAACCGGCGGCGACGCGTCGGCGGGCCGACGCGGTGCGGTCGTTGGCGCACGAGCGTGGGCTGTCGGTCGCCGATCTCGCGTTGGGGTTCGTCCGCGCGTATCCCCAGGTCACCACGATCGTGGTGGGCGTCACCTCGTCGAGCCATCTCGACGAGCTGACCGCGGCGGCCACCCGTCCCCTCGATCCGGAGGTCCTTGAGCGAGTCGGGGCGATCGCGACGGGTGTCGCGTGAGCGTCGACCGTGTGGTTGTCGTCGGCGGTGGTCCGTGTGCCCTGGCCGCGGTCCGCGAGCTCGCCGACGCCGGGGTGGCGGTAACCGTCCTCGATGCCGGACGACGGGCGCCGCGTGGTATCACCGTGCGGGTTGCCGGTCGGACGGTGCTGCGTTGGGTGCAGCCCGGCTTCCGCTCCGACGACCGTCAGCGCTCGAGCCGCGACCCGGCGACGAGGTGGATCAGCAGTCTGTCCTGGGGCGGGCTCACCAACTACTGGACCGGTGCCTGCCCGAGGTTCCATCCCAACGACTTCACCGACGGCGCCGCCATCTCGGATATCTATGAGTGGCCGCTGCGCTACGACGAGCTGGTGCCGTTCTACGAGCGGTGCGAGGACCATCTCCGCCTGACTGCCGGTGACGGCTTTGCCACGGCACCACCTGGTCGGGCCCGGTACTACCACGACCCGGCGTCGGACTGGGCCGAGGTGATCGCCGCGGCGCGGGCGGCGGGACACCCGATCGGCCCGATCCCCATCTCGAAGGGCAGGTCGTGGATGGCGGTGGCGCGCCCCCGCGAGTTCGTCGCCGAGCAGTGTCTCGACCCCCGGTCGTTGCGATCCGGACTGGTGCGTGTTCGGCGCGGGTGCCGGGTGTTGCGGGTCCGTCCCGATGGGGCGCGATGGCGCGTCGAGCACCTCGGCCCTGACGGGTCGCTCGAGGAGACGACGGTGCGGGCGGTGGTGCTGGCTGCGGGAGCGCTCGATACGACCGAGATCCTGCTCCGATCCGGTGGGGCGGACTTTCCCGGCGGGCTCGGCAACGCCCACGGCGTACTCGGCCGCTACCTGCACGATCACCCTCGTGAATGGTGGCCTGTCGACCTCGATCGGCCGTTGACCGCACTCTCTCATCCGATGTACGTCGCCCGCGAGGCCTATGGTGCGGGGCCCCCGCTGCACGCCTCGTCGCTCACGATCGGCCTGGCCCGCGGCCGCGACCGGTTGCCGACCTTGTGGAACGGGCGCCGTGCCCGGGTCGGCGTGCAGGTGCTCGGCACGATGACACCGTCGGAGCGCGCCGGCATCTTCCTCGACGGCGACCCGGTGTCGAACGCCCCGGAGTCGCTGCTGGCGATCGACCTGGTGTTCGACGAGGCCACCCGCGGGCTGATGGACGAGGCGCGCCAACGGTTCGTGCGCGTGATGGCCGATGCGGGGGTGGGTGCGACCCTCGGTCCCGGTCATACCCTCGTCCCCGGCGAGGCGGCCCACTTCGGCGGCACCGCGAGGATGCACGCCGACCCGAGACACGGCGTGGTCGACGCGTGGAATCGCGTCCACGGCGCGGCCGGGATCGTCGTTGCCGATGCGAGCTGCTTCACCACGACCCCGGAGAAGAACCCCACGCTCACCGCGATGGCGCTGGCGGCCCGTGCGGCTCGACGGCTCGCCGCCGAGCTCGGCGACGGCTGAGGGTCAGGAGTCGGCCAACACCAGGCGGCTGATCGAGTCGGCACCCACCACGTGCTCGGCCCCCTCCTCGACGTTGCAATCGAACCGCCAGACGTACACCTCGCCGCGATCGGACGAGTAGGTGACGCCGTTTGGTGCGAACGGCAGCGGGGGGCCGAACGTCGCCCATGTCGCACCGAGGTCGTCGCTGACGACCAGGTTGCTCTGGCCGTAGGTCAACAGTCGGCCGTCGTCGAGCACGGCGAGGGTGTTGGCCCCGATGGCGGGGCCGACCCCGCCGGTCTCGGTCCATGTTGCCCCCCGGTCGTCGCTGACGATGAGGCCGGCGCCGTCGGTGCGCATCCAGGCGATCCGGTCGCCGATCACGATCGGCGCGCCGATCACCGCGCCGCGGTACGCCTCGGCCCAGGTGTCGCCGCCGTCGGTCGAGCGGAACACGCCGGCGGCCTCGGACTCGTAGCTGCCCACCAGCATCGTCGTGGCGTCCAGCACCGTCGCCGCCGCCGTGTAGCCGATGTCAGGCGGCAGCCGATCGGCGACGTCATCCCAGCTGATGCCGCCATCCACCGATCGGTAGACGGCGCGACGCTCGTGGGCGCCGACCAAGATCGTGGCCCGTTCCGGATCGGACATATCGACGCCGAAGTAATCGGTGTGCTCGACGTCGGGTGTCGCGCGGAACGATCGGCCGCCGTCGTCGGTACGGAACAAGCCGCTGCCGTTGTACGCGCCGGACTCCCAATAGCGATCGGTCGCCTCGGGGTCGTAGACGATCTGAGCGCCGCGGTTGGTGATCGTGTCACCGTCGCCGCCGATCGCGCTCCAGGTGGTTCCGCCGTCGCTGGTCGACCAGAGCCCGCGCGCCGCGATGCTGGCGATCACCTCGTCGGTGCCGGGACGAGCGGACACCAACGAGACGGTGCCGCACTCCGACTCGAGGCCCTCGAGGTTGCCGGTGGCGGTCACCCAGGCGGCCGTCGGCGCGGGAGCTGTCGTCTCGGTCACGGGGTTGGTCGGCACCGCCGACGATGCGGTGGCCGGCGCGCCCTCGGTGGTCGCCGGCGGCAGCAGGACCCGCACGTCTTCGAAGGTCGGCGGC
>JBKEAH010000070.1:0-1739 GCA_047972065.1 Desertimonas sp. | reverse complement strand
CGCGACGGTATCGGGTGGACAGCACCGGGCCCAGGCGGGCACTGCCGTCGGGGATCTGCACGAGACCATCGACGAAGGCGAGGGCGGCCGGGTCGAGGGCGGCCCGGTGTTCGGGCCGGTGCGGTCGGCGTTCCTTCACCGTCTCGCCGCGGCGGCTCTTGCACTTCACCTCGACCATGCATTCACCCGAGTCGAGGTAGGTGCGGGTTCGCACCTTGAAGGATCGGCGGTCCCGGCTCATCGCGGCCCGGCGGTAGGACACGAGGTCGTCGGTGTCGAAGTAGATCGACTCGTAGTCGAACACCCGTCGCCCGTCGATCTCGAGCACGCTCATCGTGGCGGTAAACGCTTCGACCAGCGACGAGAAGGTGGACGGGTCGATGAGGTACTTGCGGTCGATGCGGGTCTGGAGCGCGGCCATGGCCATCACCTCGTCGAGGCCGATGGGGGTGAGCGGAGCCGTGGCCGCCCACAGCTCGGCCTCCGCCGAACTCACGGCGTCACCGCCATCGGGTCGGCCGCGTCGGCGTGCTCCGAGGCGCACGGCGGCGGCGGTAGTGGAACCGGCGTGGTGGGGGCCGGGGTCGCGGGTCGGGCCCGATGCTGGAACCGGACATCGACGACGGTGACGTCGCGCACCAGGTCGACCTCTTCCACCACGAGCCGCCGTACGTCGGCGTCGAGCATCGACTCCAGCCGGGCGGTCAGTGCGGTCTCGTCGGTGTACGCGGCGTCGAGCGTGATGACCTGGCGGCGATGTCGGGCGAGCAGGCGGGGGTGGTCGATCGCCCACACCGTCGCGACCAGCGCGGCGGCGAGGGCCGGCAGCAACCACAGCGGGGTCGGTCGGAGCCCGGCCACCAGGCCGAGGGACAGGGCGACGAAGAAGTAGGCGACCTCCTCTTGGGTGAGGGCGGAGGAACGCAGCCGGATGATCGACAGCACGCCGAAGAGGCCCAGACCAAGGCCGGCGCCGGCGGCCGAGGTCGACAGCACGAAGGCGACGAGCATCACTCCGACGTTGAGGGCGACGTAGGCCAGCACCATGTCCCGTCGGCGGTGCCGGGGGACGTAGATGCCCAGCACGATCACGGCGATGGCGGCGAGGTCGACGGCGAAGATGAAGGCGGTGTTCATGGCGACCACCGAACGACACCGCGGTGAACCACCGATGAACCGGTCGTGAGAGATGTCTCACGTACCTGTCTCGTCGGACTCCTACCTTGTCTCAAGAGACCTTAACTACTAAGTTTCGGCATGCTGGACATCGCCAAGGGTGGGTCCAGTTGGTTCTCGCAGAGGTCTCAGGAGGCGCTCGACGTGATGTTGACCGTGATGGGTGTCGTGATGGGTGCTGTCGCGACCATGGTCGCCGGTGGGCCCACGCTTGTCGTGCCGTCGACGCCGCCGACGACGACGGAGCCGGCGACCGACACCACCGCCACAGCGGCCACCGCGGTGAGCTTCCCGGTGACGGTGGAGCACGCGCTCGGCGAGACCGTCGTGCCAGCCGCGCCACGGCGGGTGGTCGCCCTCGACCGGTCGCTGATCGACTCGGCGCTGGCACTTGGGCTACCCCTCGTCGGCTACACCACCTACCAGGATCCCGACGGAACGCTGCCGGCCTACTTCGGTGAGGCGATCACCGAGCATGCCGCCGATGCGGTGTGGGTCGGAGATCTCCTGTCCCCCAACCTCGAAGCGATCGCCCTGCTCGAACCCGACCTGATCCTCACCGC
>JBKEAH010000121.1:0-4306 GCA_047972065.1 Desertimonas sp. | reverse complement strand
CGCGCCGTTGAACAGCGACATCGCCACGGTGGCCCGCAACGTCAGCCGGTGGATCGGGCGGCCCGAGACCCCGGCGGCGCTCGCCCCCGCCACCGCCGACGCCGTCGCCGCCGCGCTCGGCCCACCCACCGATGTCGCCACACTGATCCTGCCGGCCGATGCCTCGTGGGGCGACGGCGCCGAGCCGGCACGCCCGCACCCGGAACGATCGGCCACCGAGATCGGCGACGACACGATCAAGTCGATCGCCGCCACCCTCGGGACCGGCGAGCCGACGGTGATCTTCCTCGGCGGCCAGGCGCTGCGGCGCGCCCAACTGAACGCCGCCGCTCGCATCGCCGCCGGTACCGGGGCCCGGCTGATGGGGGCGACCTTCGTGCCCCGCACCGAGCGGGGCGCCGGCATCCCCGGGGTCGAACGGCTCGCCTACTTCGCCGAGCAGGCCGCCGCCCAGCTGGAGGGGGTCAAGCACATCGTGCTCGTCGACGCCACGTCACCGGTGTCGTTCTTCGCCTACCCGGGCAAGGCCAGCGACCTCGTCCCCCCGGGCTGCGAGGTGCACACGCTGAGCGCCGCCGGCGACGACAGCGCCACCGCCCTCGCCCATCTCGCCGATCTCGTGGGCGACGACCCCGCACCCGGCACCGCCGTACATCGCCCGGAGATCCCGCCAGGGGCGTTGACCAACCGGGCGATCGCCGCCGCCATCGCCGCCGTCATTCCCGAAGGCGCGATCATCTCCGACGAGAGCGCCACGGCCAGCGCCGAGGTGGCGGCAGCCACGGCGGCGTGCCCGCCCCACGACTACCTACAGCTGATGGGCGGGGCGATCGGCCAAGGCCTCCCCGTGGCCACCGGGGCGGCGGTGGCCAGTCCCGGTCGTCCGGTGTTCGCGCTGGAGGCCGACGGCTCGTCGATGTACACGATCCAGTCGCTGTGGACACAGGCCCGTGAACAGCTCGACGTCACCACGGTGATCTTCAACAACCGCTCCTACGCGATCTTGAACATCGAGCTCGGCCGCACCGGCGCCGGTGAGGGCGGACCGAAGGCCCGTGAGCTGTTCGACCTGTCCCGGCCCGATCTCGATTTCGTTCGCATCGCCGAGGGGATGGGCGTGCCGGCGACAGCCGCCAGCACCACCGACGAGCTGACGGCGGCACTGGAACGGGCAGCGGCCGAGCCGGGGCCCCACCTCATCGACGCCCAGGTGACCAGGGGCTGATGCCGTGACCACTCCCCCGCCCTTCGACACGATCGCCGTCGAGGTCGACGGGCCGACCGGAGCGTTGACGCTGCAACGTCCCGATCAGCTCAACCCGCTGTCGTCGCACACGCTGAACGAGATCGAGGCCGCGGCCCGATGGTTCGACACCCATGACGAGCTGAAGGTGGTCGTCGTCAGCGGCGACGGACGCGCCTTCTCGGCCGGTGCCGACGTGTCGTCGTTCGGCGTCAACGACGCGGCGGCGGGACGATCACCACGCGATGACGCCGACTCGGGCTGGCGCATGGCGCGGGCGATGGACGAGCTGCGAGCCGTCGCCGTGGCCAAGATCCAGGGCTGGTGCGTCGGCGGGGGCCTGGTGTTGGCGGCGGTGTGTGATCTGCGGGTGGCCTCGACGGCGGCGCGGTTCTCGATCCCCGAGGTCGAGTTGGGCATCCCGCTGGCCTGGGGCGGCATCCCCCGGCTGGTGCGCGAGATCGGCCCGGCGCTGACCAAGGAGCTGGTGATGACCTGCCGGCCCTTTGGCGCCGAGGAGGCCAAGGCCGCCGGGTTCCTCAACCGGGTCGTCGAGCCCGACCGGCTCGACGACGAAGTCACCGACCTGGTTGCAACGCTGGTGCGGATGCCCAAGCTGGCGCTCCTGGCGACGAAGGTCCATACCAACGCCGTGACCGAGTCGATGGTAGGCACCGGGCGGAGCTGGTCCGATGCCGATGGGCTGTTGGCCGGTCTGCGCGATCCAGAGGGCCGCGCCTCGGCTGCCAGCTACCTGGAGCGCATCCGCACGCGCTGACCGCACACGATGTCGTCGACCAGGTTTGGTCCCATCGATCAACGCGACACGGTAACATTTGCGTGTGCGGAGAATCGAAGGGGCGGCGCTGGAGTCGACGGTCGACGCCGACGACCAGCTCGGACAGCAGCCGGCACCGGCGCGCCAGTCGCGACGGGCCGCGTTGGCACAACTCGGGGCGTTGAGCGCGGCCGGGGCGCTCACGTGGACCGCCGGCGTGGTGTCATTCCCGGGCACGGCGGCGGCCGCCGGCACCTGCAAATACCTCAACATCGGGTTCACGAGCGCGGGTGGCAACGGTTGGACGGTCGGCGAGATCTCCCCCGGCACGTCGGGCACCTACGGCTTCTCGGCGAACTGGCGTGGGCTCAGCCCGGCCTTCTTCGCCAGCCGGGACTCGATCCCGCCGGCCGATTTCAGCATCTACGCGCAACGCTCGATCAACGTCACCGCCGGCACGACCTACCACATCAACTTCCCCTGGGTCGCCTATGTCGGCAACAAGTACCCGGTGACCCTGGCGGTGTCGATGGGCGGGACGCCGATGTGGAGCACCACCACCCGGGGTATCACCAGCAACTACGGGGCCACGACCTCGGGGACCGGCAGCTTCAGCTACACGGCCGCCACCACCGGTCCGGTGGTGCTGCGCTTCGTGATCACCGTCGACGGGGCCAATCCCGAACCACAGTTGCCGACACCGACCATCTTTCTCGACGGCGACGACATCGGATTTCAGGCACCGACGGTGTGGTGTTCGTGATCCCGCGGCGAGCCACCTGACGCTCAGGCAGAGCCGCTCCGTCGCCCGGGCCGGCGACGACTGAGGACGTCACGCACCAGCCGCCGTGCGGCGGTGGGATCGGTGCGATGGAGCGCGGCGACCGGGACGGCGGTGACCAGTTCGGCCACGGCATCGAGCCCGCCGGGCCAGGCCATCGTGGTCGGGAACGTCGACTCCAACACGTCGACCAAGGCGGCCAACGGCGTCAGTGGCACCAAGCCCGGGCCGACGGGTGGCTCGAGATCGAGCACCACGACGGCGGCGACCCGTCCCGTGGTGGCGACCGAGCCGATCTCGACCGGATCGACGGCCACCTTCGGCCCGACTCCGGAGGCGACCGGCACCGTGGCCAACCCCGGCGACGCCCCCGGGGCGAGTCCCAGCAGTCGGCAGCTCGGGCCGGTCAGGTCGATCCACTTCGGATAGGGCGCCACCTCGAAGCTGCCCGGGTCGATGACCACCAGCTCGTCGGTGAGATACGACAGACCATCGCGCACCAGCCCCGCCACCAAGGTGGACTTGCCCGCCCCGCTCGGCCCGACGATCACCACGGCGTCGTCACCAGCGGCGACCGCGCCGGCGTGCAACACGATGCGTCGGCGGGCCGCTTCGGCAGCGAGTTGGGTCATCGCGGCGCGGGCGTCGGCGACGGCGTGGGCGGCGGTGGGTGACCTCGCCACCAGTTGGCCGTCGACGTACACGGTCCGCTCGTCGCGCCCGTTGCCCGCAGCGATCTCGATTCGGTGGGTGGCGTCGGCGCTCGCCGCGAGATGACGAGTCGCTGAGATCAGCGACTCCCCGACCACGTGATCGTCGGTCGCCAATTCGATGTGTGCATCGACCGCTCGCCGTCGCGCCACGACGGCGGCTGCGCCGGACTCCGGTCGGACGCCCGTCGCGGCTGGCTGGCCGATCCGGTCGGACTCGTCGAGCTCCCGACGTCGATGGCTTCCGGGGTCGATGCCGTCGCCCGGGGCAGCGGTCTCGCCGGCTTCACGGCAGAGACCGGTGGGAGGTGCTAGGAGGCCGTGCCGGATGAGGTCTGCCCGTGCTCGAGCGGCGTCCTCGGGCGAGATCCCGATGGACGCGAGTCCCTCGGTGGTCATGGCGGCGCCGGCCGATCGGCGCGCCGCGTCCCAGATCGCGGCGGTGGCGGCGTCGAGGATGTGGGTCGTGTGGGCCCGCGGGTCGTGGACGACACGGACGCCCTCGACGGTCGTGCTGAGCAGGTCGTCGGTGGCCGGTGATGACACACCGGCGCTCGGCGCCGGCGCATCGGACCCCCTCATCGGTCCCAGTCTGCCATCCGACGCCGCGGCCCGGAGCGGACGCCAAAGGGGACGCGAGCCCCGACCGGACAGAACCCGCTAGCGTGGTTGTGCCTGAACAACGGGGCTGACCGGTTTCGACGTCAGTATCGGTGGGCGGGCTTGCGACCTGAGTTGCTCAGACTCACAAAACGGGGCACCAACAAGAATTGCCGATGAGCAGTTCGCTCTCG
>JBKEAH010000090.1:0-11912 GCA_047972065.1 Desertimonas sp. | reverse complement strand
CGGGCCCGCTTGTAGATCTCGACCAGCGCCTCGTCCTGGGTCGGGGCGACGTCGCGCTCCTTGTCCCACTGGCCCTGCAGGAAGTCGAAGTGGTTGACGAAGCGGTCGAGGAACCCGGGGGCGTTCTCCTCGTCGTAGCCGAGGGCTCGCAGCAGTGTGAAGATGCCGAGCCGGCGCTTGCGGGCGACGCGCGTACCGGCGGTGACGTCCTTGCCGGGCTTCTGCTCGACATCGAACTCCATCCACTCGCCGCGGTACGGGTGGATCGTGCCCTTGACCAACTGGTGCTTGGTCAGGTTGCGGAGCCGGAACCGCTCACCGGGCTCGAAGATGACGCCGGGCGACCGCACCAGCTGCGACACGACGACGCGCTCGGTGCCGTTGACGATGAACGTGCCCTTCTCCGTCATGATCGGGAAGTCGCCCATGAACACCGTCTGTTCCTTGATCTCGCCGGTGTTGCGGTTCATGAACCGAGCGCGCACGAAGACCGGCGCGCTGTAGGTCATGTCCTTCTCCTTGCACTCCTCCACCGAGAACTTCGGCGGCGGCCGCAGGTCCTCGTCGTCGGGATCGAACTCCAGCTCGAGCTGCAGGGCTTCGGAGAAGTCCTTGATCGGGCTGATGTCCCGGAACGTGTTGGCAAGCCCTTCGTTGAGGAACCAGTCGAAGCTCTCGCGCTGGATGGCGATGAGGTCGGGCAGCTCCAGGGGCTCCACCAAGTTGGCGAACGAATAGCGCTCACGGGACGTCGAACGAGAGGCCACAGATCACTCCTGGGGGTCACGGGCGAGAGGGCGCGCTGACGCAGAGACCTTCTTTGGGGGAAGGGTCAACGAACGCACGGCAACGAGCCATGCTACGGACCCAGGCACGTGAAAGCAACCGGTCAACTGGCAGGGACGACCGCCAGGACCTGGATGTCGGGCGCTGAATTGCGACACACCGTAAAGACGACTCGTCGCGGTGTCAAGGACCGCCGATCGGCTTCTCATCACCCCCTCATCAGCGGCGGCCAGGATGGGTCGCCGTGCCCGCCACCCGTCGTCTCCCGCTGCCGCTCGCCGTGGCCGTCGCGATCATGGTCGCGGCCGTCACGGCCTGGGTGGTCTGGGCGGTCGCCGACTCGCTCGGGTTCTCGGACCGCCCCCCGACGATCGAGCCCATCGAGCTGGTGACCACCACGACGGGCGTGGCGCCCGGCACCGCCCACCCGTCGGCGCCCCCCGGCGCCACCACGGCGCCGCCGACACCCACCCCCGCTCCCCCCGTACCGGCACCGCCGCCGGCGCCTCGCCCCGCACCACCGGCGCCGCCTCCCCCGCCACCACCCGCCGCCGACGACGACGACGGGTTCGACGATGATGGCGCCGACGACGAGGCCGACGATGACGAGTTCGACGATGACTGAGCCGACAGGGTCGGCGCGACGGGGCTGGGTGGCGCTCCTGCGCCGGCTCCTGGCCGGGATCCGGCTGCGCATCGTCGCCGGGTACGTCGTGCTGATGCTGGCCGCCTTGCTCATCGCCGCCCTCATCACCCGGCAGGTGCAGATGGCACGTGTCGATGAAGACATCGACCGCGCCCAGGCCCAGGAGATCGAGGAGCTGCGCCTCCTCGCCGAGGGCGTCGATCCGAACACCGGAGATCCGTTCGGCGGAGACACCGCCCGACTCCTCGAGGTGTTCATGAACCGCAACGTGCCCAGCGACGACGAGGCCTTCTACTCGATCGTGGGTGGCAGCCGGCACATGCTGAGCTTCGACGCACCGGAGCTGTTCGACGATCCCGGGCTGCTGTCGACCTGGCGGTCGGCGACCGCCCCGACGCGTGACCGCTCCGGAATCGCCGGGGTCGGTGAGGTCCGGTCGCTCGCCGTCCCGGTCATCTTCGAAGGCGCCGTGAGTGGGGTCTTCGTCGTCGCCCACTTCCCCGACGAGGCGCAAGGGGCGGTCGATCGGACGATCCGCGTGGTCGCGCTGGCCGGCCTGGCCGTCCTGCTGCTCACGACCGCGGTGGCGTGGAGCATCGCGGGGCGCATCCTCCGGCCGGTACGCGAGCTGTCGGCGACGGCCCGCCGGATCACCGAGACCGACCTGTCCGCACGCATCCCCGTCGACGGACACGACGAGCTCGCACAGCTCGGCGACACCGTCAACGACATGCTCGGGCGGCTCGAAGCCGGCTTCGCCGGGCAGCGTCGATTCCTCGACGATGTCGCCCACGAGCTGCGCACGCCGATCACGATCGCTCGCGGGCACCTCGAGTTCATCGGGGACGACGCCGACGAGCGAGCCGAGACGGTGTCCATCGTCACCGACGAGCTCGACCGGATGAGCCGCTTCGTCAGCGACCTGTTGACGATCGCCAAGGCCGAGCAGCCCGACTTCCTGGATCTACGCCCGGTCGACGTCGGCGAGCTGCTCACCGACATCCACAGCAGGCTCTCGGCGCTCGGCGAGCGGGACTGGCGGCTCGACTCAGGTCCCGCCCCTGGTGTGTTCGCCGTGACGGCGGATGGCGAACGGCTTCGCCAGGTGTTGCTGAACCTCGCCGCGAACGCCCGGCAGCACACCGCTCCCGGTGACGAGATCGGGCTCGGCGCCCGTGTCGATCACAGCGGGGGCGAGGTCGCCATGTGGGTGCGCGACACTGGACCCGGGGTCGACCCGGAGCTGGACCTGTTCGGCCGGTTCCAGCGCGGGGCCGACAGCCAACGCAGCCGCCCGGAGGGCGTCGGGATCGGGCTGTCGATCGTCGACGCCATCGCCCGCGCCCACGGCGGGCGGGTCGACCTGGTGAGCTCGCCGTCGGGTTCCACGTTCAGCGTGGTCGTCCCGATCCCGCCCGCCGAGCGCGCCGACACGACGAGCCCGCCGCCGCCATCGCCCGCCGACCCGAGCACCGAGGAAGTTCGATGACCCGAATCCTGATCGCCGAGGACGAGCCCCGCATCGTCTCGTTCCTCGAGAAGGGCCTCCGGGCCAGCGGCTACACGACCGTTGCCGTCGGGACGGGTCCCGACGCCGTCGCGCTGGCCCGCGACGACAGCTTCGACCTGTTGATCCTCGACCTCGGGCTGCCCGGACTCGACGGTCACGACGTTCTCGAGCAGATCCGCGCCCGCGGCGAACGTATGCCCGTGATCATCCTCACCGCTCGCGACGGCGTGCACGACACCGTGGCCGGTCTCGAGGGCGGCGCGGACGACTACGTGACCAAGCCGTTCCGTTTCGAGGAGCTGTTGGCACGACTGCGACTGCGGCTGCGCGAAGGTGGGGGATCGGAGCCGACCGTGCTCGCGGCCGGAGGACTTCGGCTGGATCTGCGCTCACGGCGAGCCCATGTCGGTGGCCATCTCGTCGAGCTGACCGCCAGGGAGTTCGCGTTGGCCGAGGTCTTCCTACGCCACCCGGGCCAGGTGCTCAGCCGTGAGCAGCTGCTGTCGCACGTGTGGGGCTATGACTTCGATCCCGGCTCGAACGTCGTCGATGTCTACGTTCGTTACCTCCGTCGCAAGCTGGGCGACGACGTCGTCCAGACCGTCCGAGGCATGGGCTACCGCCTGCGCGACGGTTGACGCGGGCGAGCGGTCGATGAGCGGTCGATGAGAACTCTCTCATCGACGGCTCATCGTCGCCTCAGCGTGGGGTACGAGCCTGGTCACGATGGCCATCGTCGACGCCCTCATCCCCAGCGCGCAACATCTGACCGGCCCGCACGCGCTGAACGTGCTGCGTGCCGCGCTCGCCGAGGTCGGGGGCGAGTTGGTCACGGCGCGCCCCTGCCACGTTCACTACCGCCCGGGCCGCGAGATGGCGGTGCGCTACGAGACCACCGTCTCCTGGCACGGCGCACCCGCCAGCACCGAGACGCTGCTCGCCGGGACGACGCGCCACGGCGTTCCGGACGGCACGCTGCGCGTCGAAGGCGACGACGGGACCGGCACCGACCTCCATGTCGGGGTATGGCGCTGGCCGTACGACCCCGATCTCCCCGGCCTCCCGACGGCGGTGACACGGTCGCTCGTCGGCGAGTTGGTCGAGGGGTTGATCGGCCCGCCGACCCACGTCGAGGTCGTCGCCTACCGGCCCACCCAGCGCGCCGTCGTCGTCGCCCGCGACGACCGTGGCGGCACGGTGTACGTCAAGGCCCTGCGACCGCGCGAGCTCGGCGGGCTGGCCCACCGCCACGATCGTCTTGCCGCCTCCGGTGTGCCGGTCGCCGAGATCCTGTGCCGCGACGACGATCGCGGGTTGCTCGTGTTCGCCGCGTTGGATGGCCCGACCGCCCGCGAGCGATACCAGGACTCCACCGGGGCGTGGCCTTCGCCTGGCGACTACCTCGGTCTGATGGAACGGTTCGACCAGGCCGATCTCACCGAGCTGCCCGTCCGACGCGGACGGATCGACGACGCCCATGGCCACGCCGCGATGCTCGCCCGCGTGGCGCCCGATCTCACGCCTCGACTCGAGAAGCTGACGCAGGCGCTGCATGATGCCGGGCTCCCCGACCGCGGGGCCCCAGCGGTGCACGGCGACCTCTACGAGGCCCAGTTGGTCACGAGTCCAGACGGAGGCATCAGCGGCGTGTTGGACCTCGACGACGCCGGACCGGGCGACCCTCGAGACGACATGGCGACCGTCCTCGCCCATCTGTGGATGCGGACCCGACGCGGCTACCAGGGCAGCGAGCGGCTCGCCGTCCACCTCGAGTCGCTGCGCCGGGCGTTCGCCGGCCGGGTCGAGGCGTGGGAGTTGGACGTCGCCACCGCTGCCGTGCTGGTCGGCCTGGCGACCGGCCCGTTCCGGGCCCAGGAACGTCGCTGGCGGCGATCGACCACTGCCGTGCTGACGCGGGCCCGACGCCTGATCACCCACGCAGGTGAGAGAACCCTCATCCCGAGCCCATGATCCCGCCACCCACGGGGTGCAGCGTGAACCCGGTACCCCCCGTTGAAAGGACTACGAACCATGGCCACCATCACCTGGAAGGCAGTGATCGGCGGCGGCGTGCTCGCCGGCGTCGGGATCGGCGGCTTCGCTGCCGCCGACAGCTCCGATCGACCGCTGCGGCCCGTCGACGACGTGCGGCTCCGTCTGGCGAGCCGGTCGCCCGCCAACCTGTCGGCCCCCGTGGCGATCGTGACGACCACGGCGCTCGCCCCCACGGGCGGCCCGGCTCCCGTCGCAGCCGACAGCCCGGCGTCGCCCACCAGCCCGGCATCGCCCACCAGCCTGGCGTCGCCCACCAGCCCGGCGTCGCCCACCAGCCCGGCATCTGCACCGAGCCCGGCGCCACCCAACAGCCCGGCATCACCGCCCAGCGTCGCCAGCCCGGCATCACCGGCCAGCGCCGGCTCCGGTAGCTGACTGACCGATCGACCCCGCCGGTCCGCCCGGCGTGGGTCGAACGGTGGACCGACTCGCTCGCGCCGTAAGGTCGGTCCATGACGACGATCGACGAGGTCGATCCATGACGACGATCGATGAGGTCGATCCGGCGGTGTCCCCCAGCGGCACGGGGTGCGCCGAGTGCCTCGCCTCACCGGACGGTTGGTGGTTCCACTTGCGCCGCTGTGCCTTCTGCGGCCACATCGGCTGCTGCGACACATCCCCATCACAGCACGCGACGCACCACTTCGAGACGACTGGTCACCCGCTGGTCAGGAGCTTCGAGCCGGGCGAGTCGTGGTTCTACGACTACCGCACGGAAGACTTCGTGCGTGGCCCCGCACTGGCACCACCGGTCAGCCGCCCCGCCGACCAGCCCGTCCCCGCCCCTGCCGACCGCGTTCCGCCGAACTGGCGTGACCTGACCCACTGACGAACAGCAGGAGCGAATTCGCGGCGATCGGGCGTACAACGCGACGGTGCCCCCGGACCGCGGTCCGGGGGCACCGATCAGATCAGCGCGGCGTCAGCCGCGGATCGGCTCGCGGTCACTTGACCTCGACGGTGGCGCCAGCCTCTTCGAGCTTGGCCTTGGCGGCGTCAGCAGCCTCCTTGTTGGCCTTCTCGAGCACCGGCTTGGGGGCCCCGTCGACCAGGTCCTTGGCCTCCTTGAGGCCCAGGCTGGTCAGCTCGCGCACGGCCTTGATGACCTGGATCTTCTGACCGCCGGCCTCGGTGAGGATGACATCGAACTCATCCTTCTCCTCGGCGGCAGCGGCGTCACCGCCACCACCGGCCGGCGCACCGGCGGCGGCGACCGCGACGGGCGCCGCCGCGGTGACCTCGAACTTGTCCTCGAACGCGTCGAGCAGTTCCTTCAGCTCGAGCACGGTCATGTTGCTGATCGCGTCGAGGATCTCTTCCTTGGTAGCCATGAATCAAACTCCTGAAATCTGTTGTGGGTGGGTGGTTGGGTGGCCGCTCAGGCGGCCTGCTTGTCGATGAGCGCCGCCAGCCCGTAGGCGAAGTTGCGCGGGAGCGCCTGGAGCAGCCCGGCGGTCTTCACCAGCGGCGCCTGCAGCGCCCCGGCGAACTTGGCCAGCAACTCTTCGCGCGACGGGAGGTCGGCGAGCGCGGTGACGTCGGCGACGCTGAGCGGGTTGGCGCCGAGGGCGCCGCCCTTGAGGCTCAAGAGCGGGTTGGCCTTCGACGCTTCACGCAGCACCTTGGCCGCGGCGACCGAATCGGTCGCGAACGTCAGGGCCGTCGGCCCCACCAGCAGCTCGGCGAGCCCGTCGAGACCGGCGTTGACCGCGGCAAAGCGAGCCAGGGTGTTCTTGTACACCTTGTGCTCGGCGCCGGCGTCGCGCAGTGACCCGCGCAGCGTGGCGAGCGCACCGACGCTCATCCCCCGGTACTCGGTGACGAACACGGCGGCGGCATCGCTCAGCTTGGCCGTGATCTCGTCGACCACGGCAACCTTGTCGGAACGAGGATTGTCCATGTCGTTGTGCACCTCCTTTCACATGCTCGGTGGCGTCTCGCTGGGTGGAGCGAGCACCACGCGCACCCGCCGAGCCGGCGGGGAGAGCGAATGGGGCGCACCTCGGCTGGCGGGCGAACCCATTGCCCGACCGGGGTCGGACCAGCGGTCTGTGGCGAGCAGCCGTAGGACTTGTTCGGGCGGCGAGGCTAACGGCGTGGTGGCGCTGCTCCACACGCGGCCCGTATCGTCACCGCGATGGCCGAGGAGCGACGGCGAGTGATGGCGAGCGGTGTCGACAACGCGCGGGCGCTCGCCGAGAACCTGATCAATCAGGGCTACCAGGTCACCGTGGCCACCGACGCGGCGTGGGAGCTGCGCAAGCGGCGACGGCGAGGCGACATCGTGATGACCGTCGTCATCCAGGCCGTCTCGCCGGCCCCGTCCGTCCCACCGGCGGACTCGCCATGGGGACCACCCACCGGCCCGCCGCGCTGAGCCTGCTCAGACCTCGGGGCGGAGCCGGGCGGTGTCGACGTGGACCCCGGGGCCCATCGTCGAGCTGACCGTGACCTTCCTCAGGTACCGGCCCTTGGCCGACGCCGGCTTGGCGCGGTTGAGCTCGTCGATGACGGCGCGGAAGTTCTGTTCCAGCGCGCCGGCGTCGAAGCTCGCCTTGCCCAGCGGCACGTGCACGTTGCCGTAGCGGTCGGTGCGGTACTCGACCTTGCCACCCTTGAACTCGGACACGGCCCGACCGACGTCGGTCGTCACCGTGCCCGTCTTGGGGTTCGGCATCAGCCCCCGCGGCCCGAGGGCGCGGCCCAACCGGCCCACCAGCGGCATCATGTCGGGGGTCGCGATGGCGACGTCGAAGTCGAAGCGACCGCCTTCGACCTCGGCGGCCAGATCGTCGGCACCCACCAGATCGGCACCGGCATCACGGGCCTCCTGCGCCTTGTCGCCGGCCGCGAAGACGGCGACGCGCACGTCCTTGCCGGTGCCGGCGGGCAGCGCGACCGTGCCGCGGACCATCTGGTCGGCCTTGCGGGGGTCGACCCCGAGGCGGATCGACACGTCGACGCTCTCGTCGAACTTCGCCTTGGCGATCCCGGCCACCAGCGTCACCGCCTCGGTGGGGGTGTAGAAGCGATCGCGGTCGAACGTCTTGAGCTGATCGGTGTAGTGCTTGCCTGACATGGCGGCTCCCTCGTGGTCGAAGCGAGCTCCCGAGGCGAGGTCCTCCTCGGCGAGCATGGGCCCCGCGAGCATACGGACTCTCCACGTCGGCCGCACCGGGGGTCGTGCGGACGCGGAACCGTCGGCCCCAAGGTGGACGGGGCCGACGGTTCTCCCACGTCTCGGAAGCGGCGGAGCGAACCGAAACGTTGTCGCCATGAGGGGACCGGGCGGATCGGTCTCGTCATGACACCCACGCTTGCGTGGGCAAACGGGAGCATGGCACGAAGCGTTGTCCCGCGCAACTCTGCGTCTCGAAAAGGGCCCGACGACGTGTCGGAAGCGGGACGTCCGACACCCGGACGGGCCATCCCTACACTGTCGGCCACGGGCGGTGGACACCCGATCCAACTGATGAGGCGGGAGACCTCAGCGATGAGTGACATGGCGGAAT
The DNA here is from genome assembly GCA_047972065.1 of Desertimonas sp. Lineage (GTDB taxonomy): Bacteria > Actinomycetota > Acidimicrobiia > Acidimicrobiales > Ilumatobacteraceae > JALZMG01. The sequence goes on along the minus strand of JBKEAH010000090.1, from coordinate 3,403 downwards.
GGCCGGAGGTGGCCGACTGGCGCACACGGATCACGGCGCGCCGCTTGTCCGACCGGCGAGCAGCGGAGCGTGATGCCGGGCGGCGCGTCGTGCGCGCGGCCATCGAGCTGGTCGAGGCGGGCGGCCCGGACTTCTCCGTCCAGGAGGTCGCCGATCGGGCCGGGGTCTCGCGGCGCAAGTTCTACGAACTGTTCCCCGCCAAGGACGACCTCATCCTCGCCCTGCTCACCGACATCGGCGACGTACAGCTCGAACGTCGCCGCGCCCGCGTCGACGTCGCCGGCACCACGTCGCTCCAGCGGCTTCGGCGAGCGCTCGAACTGGCGATGGATCCCGCCGACAGCAACGACCCGATCCTGCGTGCCACCGCCGAGCTCAGCATGCGCCTTGCCCCGCGCCGCGCCGACGACCTCCGGGCGGTGATGCGACCATGGGTCGAATACACCGCAGCGCTGCTCGCCGCCTGCCGGGCCGAGGGGCTGGTCCGCTCGTCGACCGCCGATCTCATGATCGCCAGCTTCATCGAGAGCGCGGTGAACGAACGGCTCCTGCGGGACCGGGTGCGGCCGGACCCCGATGACCCACCGCCCGACGTCTTCGTGGAGCTCCTGCTACACGGCGCGCTGGGGGCACCAGGCAGCGGTCAGCGCTGACCACGGTCAGTCGGCGAGGACCAACGCGCGCACGACCCGCCAGACGTGGTCGAATCCGGCCGGGTCAGCGGGGAGGGACGCCACCTCGGGGGCCACGGCTAGCACACGGTCGGTCAGGCGACCCTTGACGTACTGGTTGATGGCGTCGACGAGCTCGACGTCGTCGAGCGCCGGCGACCGGAGCATCTCCGCCCGACGGAGCTCGGCGACCGCGGGGGCGAAGGCGGACGCCGCGGTCCAGCGGGACACCTCGTGGTCGCGGGATCGACGGGGACGCAGCGTCGGGTACAGCACGGCGCGAGCGCGCGACAGATGCACCGGTTCGCCGTCGAACCAGGTCCAGCGCACCCGGAGCGTCTCGGCCAGCTGCCCGATCGGGTCACCCGCATGGGCGGCGAACACCTCGCGCTGCCGTTCCAGACGACCCTGCGCCGCCTCGTCGAACGCCGCCAGCAGCAGGTCGTCGAAGCTCTCGAACAGCGTGTGCACGCCGCGGCGGCTGACACCGGCGCGCTTGACGACTTCCTCCAGCGTGATGCCCACGCCGACCTCGGTCAACGCGTCGAGGGTGGCGGCGACGATGCGCTCGATCCGCTCGATGACCCGCGCCTCGCGAGCCGCCATCGCTCGCTCGGCCGCGATCTCACCAGCGGATCGATCGAGCTCGATCATCGACGGTGCCACCGCACCGGAGAGTTGCCCACCGGGGACGGTCAGCCGACCTCGATGCCCATCGAGCGAGCCGTGCCACGAACCTGCTGCTTGGCCGCCTCCATGTCGTAGGCGTTCAGATCGGGCATCTTGATCTCGGCGATCTCGGCCACATCGGCCTCGGAGATCTTCCCGGCGACGGCGCGTCCGGGCTCACCGGACGCCTTGTCGACGCCGGCCTTCTGGCGGATCAACACCGGAGTCGGCGGCGTCTTGAGGATGAACGTGAAGGTGCGATCCTCGAAGATCGTGATCTCGACCGGGACGATGGTGCCGACCTGACTCTCGGTGGCCGCGTTGTAGGCCTTCACGAAGTCCATGATCGCCACCCCGTGCGGGCCGAGCGCGGTGCCAACGGGGGGCGCCGGGCTGGCCTTGCCAGCGGGGATCTGGATCTTGACGATCGCAGCAACCTTCTTCTTCGCCATGTTCGTGCGTCTCTTTCCTACAGCTTCGCGACCTGGCTGAAGTCCATCTCGACGAGCGTCTCACGCCCGAAGATGTTGACGAGGACCTTCAGCTTCATGTGATCGGCGTTGATCTCGGCGATCTCGCCGGAGAAGTCGGCGAACGGGCCTTCCTTGACCCGCACGCTCTCGCCCACCTCGTACTCGAGGCGTGGCTTGGCCCGAGTGGCGACCTCGCCACCATCGGCCTTGGGGGCGAGGAACTTGTGCACCTCGCGCCGCGACAGCGGCGTCGGTTTCTGGCCCTGGCGGGACTGACCGACGAACCCGGTGACGCCGGGCGTGTTGCGCACGCAGTACCACGACTCGTCGTCCATCCGGCACCGCACGAGCAGGTAGCCGGGGAACACTTTGCGCTGCACGACCTGTTTGCGGCCCTGCTTGAACTCGACGACCTCTTCCATGGGGATCACGACCTCGAAGATCTTCTCCTCCATGTTCATGCTCTGGATGCGGGCATGCAGGTTGGCGGTGACCTTCTTCTCGTACCCGGACTGGGTGTGGACGACGTACCACTCACCGGGTCGCGTCCACGGATCGTCGATCATCTCTGGTTCGATCGTGACGTCGTCGTCCGTGCTCGACTCGTCGCCATCCTCCGTGCTCGCCGGAGCGTCTTCGACGCTGGGCGAGCCATCCGCGTTCGGTTCGTCCCCTGCCGGGCCCGCCTCATCGGTCTCGAGCGTCGCGACCTCGCCGGTCGTGACGTCGCCGGTCGTGACGTCGGCCTGCTCGGTCGCTTCGTCGACGACGAGCGTGTCGTCGGTCGAATCGGTCATGGTGGTGGTGTCCTGTTCGTCGCTCATCGTCCGTAGAACCATCCCGACACCTCGCCGAACAGCAGATCGAACCCACCCACCAGCGCCGTGTAGACGATGACGGTGGCGATGACGACCAGCGAGTAGCGCATCACCTCGGGCCGGTCGGGCCACGAGACCTTGCGCATCTCCTCGCGAACCTCACGCAGGTACTGCACCGGACCGACCCGCTCGTTCTTCTTGGCCGGGGCCTGACGCTGGGCGCGCGTGGGGGCGCCCTTCTCATCCAGCTGGCCCATGCGGCGCAGCTGGCGCTTCTGTTCGCGGTTCAGGTCGTCAAGGGACATGGGTCGTCAGGTTCGCTGTTCGTGAGGGGCAGGGCAGGAGGGACTCGAACCCCCGACCGCCGGTTTTGGAGACCGATGCTCTACCAACTGAGCTACTGCCCTCGGTTGGGGAAGGCGGTCCACGCTACCGGCAGACGGCCCGTACCCCGGAGGGACCTCGGATCAGCGGGTCTCCTTGTGCATGGTGTGCTTGCGCTCGTGGCTGCAGTACTTCTTCATCTCGATGCGCTCGCGATCGTTGATCTTCGACTTCATCGTGATGTAGTTCCGCCGCTTGCACTCGGTGCACTCGAGGGTGATCTTCACCCGCTTGTCGGACTTGGCCATCGTCAGCTCGTTTCCGTGGTCCCGGTGGTCACTTGATGATCTTGGTGACGCGACCCGCACCAACCGTGCGGCCACCCTCACGAATCGCGAACCGCAACCCCTCATCCATCGCGATCGGCTTCCCCAACTCCACCGTCATC
>JBKEAH010000086.1:0-17605 GCA_047972065.1 Desertimonas sp. | reverse complement strand
ACCCCTGCTTCGACGCGTCCTCAACGACCCCCAACAGCCCGAGCCACCCGCCGACCCGCTGCCACCACCAAGCACCACCCTCACACCATCCACCCGAGAACCCACCGGTGGATCGAGGCTCCAGCAGCCCCCGTGATCGTGGGCCATCAACTCGACGCCGGCGAGGTGTTCGGTCATCGGCCGACGATGTCCACACTGGACATCTGACGCACGTGTTGTGCGGCCAACACGTGCGTCGGAAATCTATTGCGTGAGCAGCCACTCTGTGGCTTAGACCGTAGTTATCCACAGGGTTGTCCACTGCTGTGTGCAACACTGCAGTGAGGGTTGATCTTGTCCTCAGCTGGAGGTTGAGATCTGACGTCTCAACCCTCGCCGGTGATGCGGTGGTAGATCCGTTCGAGGTCTTCGAGATCGGCGAAATCGACCGTCATGCGACCGCGCTTGGCGCTCATCTGAACCGCGACGCGTGTCTCCAGATGCTCGGCCAGAAGCTCCTCGAGCTCGAGCAGACCGGGGGGGCGAAGTCGGGTCACGCCGCTCAACCCGGCACCGTCGATCGGGGCCGGAGACGAGCCGCCCGTTCCACCCGCCACCGACGGGCTTGGCGTGGCCGGTGCACCCCCACCACGCACCGCCTCCTCGGTTGCCCGCACCGACCATCCTTCGGCCGCCGCCTGTCGAGCGAGCTGCTCCTGGAGCGACCGGTCCGGCGTACCGAGCAGCGCTCGGGCGTGCCCGGCCGAGAGCTTGCCATCGGCCAGCAGATGCTGAACGACCGGCGGTAAACCGAGGAGCCGCAGGGTGTTGGTGATCGTCGAGCGGCTCTTGCCGACACGCTGGGCCAGGTCGTCATGGGTGAGCTCGAAATCATCGAGCAGCTGCTGGTAGGCCGCCGCCTCCTCCAACGCGGTGAGATCGGATCGATGGAGGTTCTCGACCAGGGCTTGCTCGACGCTGCTGAGGTCGTTGGTGGTCCGCACGACGGCCGGCACCGTCGTCAGCCCGGCCCGCTGGGCAGCCCGCCACCGCCGCTCCCCCGCCACCAGTTGATAACGCCCGTCAACCGGACGGACCAGGATGGGCTGCAACACCCCGACCTGCGCGATCGACGCCGTCAGCTCGCCGAGCGCGTCCTCGTCGAAGTGCGCCCGCGGCTGATTGGGGTTCGGTGTGATGTCACCGACGGGGAGTTCGACCAACATCGGCCCCCCGCCGGCGTCGGCCTCGGTCGAGGCTGCCTCCGCCTGCGGGATCAGAGAGCTGAGACCCTTACCCAGGCCGCTGCGTCGAGACACTGTGCACCTCCTTGGCCACGTCGCGGTAGGCGATGGCACCGCGCGAGCGTGGGTCGAACGTGATGATCGGTTGACCGAAGGATGGTGCCTCGGACAACCGGACGGACCGGGGCACGATGGTCCGCAGGACCTTGTCACCGAAGTGCTCGCGCACCTCGGTGACCACCTGATCGGCGAGCTTGGTGCGGCCGTCGTACATCACACAGACGATCGTGCTCACATGAAGCGACGGGTTGAGGTTCCGGCGGACCAAATCGACGTTGCGAAGCAACTGGCCAAGACCCTCGAGCGCGTAGTACTCGCACTGGATGGGTACCAGCACCTCGCGCGCTGCACTCAGACCGTTCACGGTGAGCAGACCGAGCGACGGAGGACAGTCGATCAGCACGTAGTCGTAGTCATCGATCACCTGCTCGATGGCCCGACGAAGACGCGTCTCGCGGCTGAAGGCCGGGACCAACTCGATCTCGGCGCCGGCCAGGTCGAGGCTGGCCGGCGCGACGAACAGGTTCTTCACATCGGTCGGCTCGACACAGTTCTCGAGCGGTACGTCGTGCATCAACACGTGATACAGCGAGGTCTCCAAGCCACGGTTCTCGATGCCCAGCCCGGTGGACGCGTTGCCCTGCGGGTCGAGGTCGATGATCAGGGTGCGCTGTCCGAGCTCGGCCAGACACGCACCGATGTTGATCGTCGACGTGGTCTTGCCGACCCCGCCCTTCTGGTTGGCCACGGCGATGACACGGGGAAGCGGCATCGGCGGGCGGCCCTCGACCTCCCCCGCGGACTGTTCGGGAAGATCGGGCAGCGGCCCGGCGACCGTCGTCGCCGGCGGGGGCGGTTCGCTGACCTGTCCCGTCGCATCGATGTCGAGGGGACGGGACACCGGCGATGAAGTCGGGAGCGGGTGGGTTGCCGGCGCCCCGGGGGGCCGAGGTCCCTGATCACCGCCGGGCGGTCTCGCCGCCTCCGCCCCCGAGGGGTCGAACGTCGTCACGTCGGTCGAGGGTAACGGCTGGCGGGTCGACGTCCGAGGATGTTCCACGTGAAACATGGTCCTGGCACGCTGTCACCCGGCCGATGCCCGACGCCGACGCCACTCAGGGGTACGGCGCCCTCATGCCGGGCGAGATCCACGATCGAGAGATGGTGGGGTGGGAGTGAAGGTGGGCATGGTCGGCATCGTCGGCATCGTCGGCGGCGACACGGATGCCGAGGCGAACATCGAGGGTGCGACCCCCGGCGTCGGGGCCCGTCGACCAGAGATCCGCCCGGAATGGGCTCAATGGCGGATCATCGGCGTCGATCACTGCGACGACCATGGCGCGATGAGCCCGACCCGCAGGCTGAGCACGATGCGTTCGGAGCGGGACAAGACGTTGCTGGACCAGCACGTCGCCGTCATCGTGCTCGATGGGCAGGTCACGGACGCCGTCGATGACGGATCGGCTCGTTGCCGCGCTGACCGGAGCGGCCGCTCCATGGCGGTGAGCGCCGATGGGTCGGGGGACCCACCGATCACCACGGCAAGCTGGATCCGTGGCCCAACGCGTGTGGTGAGAGCCGATCCCGGGTCGGCCGTGCCGGGACGGCGCCGCGGGCCGCCGGGGGAGCACACCGCAGGCAAGCGCTGGTTCCCTTGGAGCAGTCGAGGGTTCTTGGTCCCCAGACGTCATCGGGGAGCTCACCGGCGGGGGACAGGCGCCGCCAGTCCGCGGTCACGCACCCGATGCGTTGACGGCCGACACGTCGCACGCACGCAGCACCGTCGCTCGATGCTGACACACCCAACCCATTCGCCCTTGACAGCTTGCCGACCCGGTGCCGATCGCCGACGACTCGCGAGCCGCCATCCGATCAGCACGTGAGCCCCGCGGGCAGCCTGGACCAGTAGGATCCTCGGCACCATCTCGGACGGCTCGCCGGCACGGCACCGACCAGCTCGTCACCGCCCGTCTCCTCGTTGGACCCGCGTTGGTCCCCGTTCCGCCGGCGCCCGACGGCGCGAGCGAGACCAGGACCCGGGCGGTGGCGGGCTCCTACGAGGACCCACCGGGGTACAACAGGTGCCGGCCAGACCATCCCCGCCTACGGCTCGCCGGGAGACCGATGACCGGTGCCGGGCCGGGCCTGGCCGGGCCGGGCCAACGTCCGAAACGTTCCACGTGGAACATCGCGGCGCGGATTCCCGTGCTGCTCCGCGACGTCACACGCCGTGACGACGAAACACCACCACCTTGGGGTCGGTGGACGGTTGCAGCGTGACACCGAGCGCCGACGTGTCGAGCGACGCCCATCGATCGGGGGCGCCGACCGGGGGCTCGCTGATGACGATCAGCCCATCCACACGGACCAGCCGGGCCCCCGCTGCCAACGTCACGTTGGGCGGTCCGAAGCCGCGCGCGATCGCCGCGTCGAACGCCGGACCACCACGTCGAAGAGCTGCGACGTCGGCGGTGACCACCTCGACACGGTCGCTCCACCCCAGGCGTCGGACCAGACGCTCGACGTGATCGGTGCGTGTGGCGCGCCGGTCGACCAGCACCAGCGAGAGGTCGGGGCGACGGGCAGCGACCACCAGCCCGGGCACGCCGCCACCGGTCCCGAGATCGACGACCCGTCCGGTGGTGTGCGCCAGCGCGGCGACGAACGCCTCGGCGTGGGCGATCACCTCGGGGATCGGCCGCGATCCGAGCATCCCCAGGTGTTGCGACGACTCCAGCGCTGCGATCAGCGCGGGATCGTCGGGCATCCGCCGAACGGTCAGGCGGGGGAGACGACGATCCGGCGCTGCGGATCCTCGCCTTCGGAGTGGCTGCTCACGCCATCGATCGCCGTCAGGGCGTCGTGGATCACCTTGCGGTCGGCCGACGGCATCGGATCGAGCGCCCGGGGGTTGCCCGACGTCCGGACTTCCTCGGCGACGGTGCTGGCGAAACGCTCGAGGGCGACCCGACGACGCTCGCGGTAGCCGGCGACATCAACCCGTAGACGGGTGTCGTGATCCCCCAGCCGACGCTGTGCCGCCACCCGAGCCAGGTCCTGGACCGCCAGCAGGGTGCGTCCACCGGGCCCGATCAGCAGACCGAGCGACTCCCCATCGAGCGCGATGTCGATCTCGGTGCCCTCGACGGTCGTCTGGGCGGTCACCTGATAGCCGAAGGCCTCGGCGAGACCGGTCATGAACTCCTCGGCGGCGGCGCTCACCTCGGACACCTCCGGGGCCTCGCGGGCCTCATCGGTGTCACGCGCCGGACGATCCGAGACCGCGGCGTCGGGCCGTTGACCGTTCCGGCCGTTCGAGCCGGCGGCCCGACGGTCACCCCCACGGTTGCGTGCGCGCCCGTCGCCGTCACGCCCGCGGCCCTCACCGCGGGGACGTCGTTGCTGCTTGGGGCGAACGGCCGTCGGCATCACCCGGGCGCGGACCCGCGCCTCGCCACGGAGCCGGCCGAACAGTCCGGGACGCGGCTCATCGACCACCTCGAATTCGGCCTCGTCGGCCGTCACGCCGAGCTGATCCAGGGCGAGGTCCTTGGCCTCGTCAACGGTCTTGGCGGTGGTCTCGACCCATTCCATCAGGGTGCTCCTTCGTGTCGCGGTCAGCGCTTCTTCTTCTTGCCGCGCCCGCCACCGGGGCGGTTGGCGGCCGGACGGCCACTGGGGCGATTGCCCGAAGGGGTCGGCCGGTTCTTGGGCGCCGTCGTGCGCTTCGACGTCGTCCGTGACGAGACGGCGGGCGTGGTCGCCGCCGGCTTCGCGTCCTTGTTCTCGTTGGCCTGCTTGCCGCGCCCGCCGCCGCCGGCGAGATCGCGTCGGGCCTGCGCCAGCAGGCCGCCGCCGCCATCGCTCTTGGCCAGTTCCCGAGCTCGCTCGCCCGCTCGCTGCGCCTGACGTCCGAGCGATTCGTCGTGACCGTAGAAGCGGCGGGTGATGTAGGCCTGTTGCCCGATCCGAAGCACGGCCTGGGCGGCGTAGTAGATCACCAACCCGGTCAAGAAGAACACCTGGAAGACGGCGAACGCGACCGGTAGGTACTGCATCAGCTTCTGCTGGGCGGGGGACATGGTCGGGCTGACCATCGCCCGGGCGGCGATCATCCGCTGCTGGAGGAAGTACAGCCCACCGAGACCCACGACGAGCAGCACGTAGATGAGACCGGTGCCAAAGCCCTCGCTGAGCGCCTCGAGCGGCGAGATCGACAAGTCGAGCCCGATCGAACGCATCTCGTGCTGACCGACCAGCGACTGGAACAGATTGGAGTCGTGGGAGATGTAGCGGGGGAGAAAGCCGAGTTCGGCGCGCTGCTGGCCGACGGCGCTGAGCACGGCATGGCTGATCGTCTTGCTCGCCCCGATCGGCCGATACGTCAGCCCGTGGAGGATGCGGAACATGATGATGAAGATCGGCATCTGCGCCAGCAGTGGCAGACAGGAGGACAGCGGGTTGACCTTGTGCTCCTGATAGAGCTTCATCGTCTCTTCGTTGAGCTTTTGACGGTCGTTGCGATGCTCCTGCTGGAGTCGCCGGAGCTCGGGCGCCAGCCGCTGCATCTCGAGCATGCCCTTGGTGCTCTTGAGGGTGAGCGGTGTGATGACGGCCATCAGGACGACGGCGATCAGCGCGATCGCCAGCGCATAACTGGATGTCAGCCCGTAGAACCACGAGAGCAGGCCGGCAGGAATCTCGAACATCAGTGTCCTTCGGACTCAGGGACGGGATCGAAGCCCGACGGACCGAACGGTCGGCAGCGGGCCAGTCGACGCAGGGTGAGCCACAGCCCGCGCCGGGCGCCGTGGACGGTCAGGGCCTCGTGGGCGTACGCGGAGCACGAGGGCGTGAAACGACACGGCGAGGGCCGACCTTCGACGGCGCGCTGGTACCACTCGACCATCCGGACCAGACGGGACCGCTCGCTCATGCCGCCCCCTTCGCCGCTCGTTCGATCAGCCGTCGTACCTCGACCCGGAGCTGATCGTACGTCAGTTCGACCGCCGTCGGCCGGGCTCCGATCAGCATCCAGCTGGGGGCCAGCGCACCGTCGCGCGCCTCCAGACGCAGCAGGGCGCGCAGCCGCCGACGCAGTCGATTGCGCACCACGGCCGGGCCCACGATGCGCCCGATGGCGAAGGCCACGCGCGGCGGGTTGGCGGCTGGGTCGGAAAGGTAGCGGCACCACAGGTGTTCGGTTCCAGCTCGGCGGCCCGTGCGGCGCAGCTCCTCGAAGCGGCGCCGTTGACGGATCGACCCGATCAATGATCCGCTCAGGCGGTCAGTCGGTGCCGGCCCTTCTGGCGACGCGCCTTGATGATCGAACGACCGGCGCGGGTGCGCATGCGGGCGCGAAACCCGTGCTTGCGAGCACGGCGGCGGGTGTTGGGCTGGTACGTACGCTTCACGGGTGAGCTCCCGGGTGACAGATGGCGAAGGAGCCGGGGGCGCTCCGACGCCCGCTCGGCCGTCGGGCGCGAGCGCGCCCATCCGACCCATCAAGGCTACGGCCGGAGCAGCGGGCCCGACAACCGGCGCTCCGGCGGATCGGGGCGGCGGTCTGTCATGGTAGGTTGCTCCGCTCGGCCCCGGACCCCCGCGTTTCCACAGCATGTGGACAATGTTGTGGACGTTGAGGGTCGGGCTGGAGCAGGAGGCCAGGTGGACGACCACAACCAGGTGTGGACGGATGTGACCACGCTCCTTCGCCAACAGATCTCCGAATCGGTCTGGTTGAGCACGTTCACCGAGGTTCGTCCGTTGGAGGCCAGCACGACCACGATGCGGGTCAGCGTGCCGAGCCGGAACCTCAAAGAGCGGATCCAGACGCGCTATCTCCCACTGGTCACCGAGGCCATCGAGGATGTGCTCGGGCCGGGTTGCGAGTTGGAGATGGTCATCGATCCCTCACCGCGCCCCGATGCCGAGGAGCTCCGCGCCGACGAAGGGCGTCTCGCACCCGACAGCGGGCGCGACACCGAGACCGGCGAGGGCCTCGACCGCGGGCCCGATGGCACCGCACTGATCGACGAGGCCGGGATGAACCCGCGCTACACGTTCGAGACGTTCGTCAAGGGCGTCTCGAACCAGTTCGCGCTCGCCGCGTCGCTGCGGGTCGCCGAGACACCGGGACGCTCCTACAACCCACTGTTCATCTACGGCGCCGCCGGACTTGGCAAGACGCACCTGCTGCACGCGATCGGACACTACGTCCACAGCAACTATCAGCACTACGAGGTCCGGTACGTGTCGACCGAGACGTTTCTCAACGAGTTCGTCGATGCGATCCGCCTCAACACCACCATCGAGTTCAAACGTCGCTACCGCGACATCGACGTGCTGCTGATCGACGACATCCAGTTCCTCGAGAGCCGCGAGGGTCTTCAGGAGGAGTTCTTCCACACGTTCAACTCGTTGCATGGCGCCAACAAGCAGATCGTCATCTCCTCGGACCGTCCACCCGACAACATCTCGACGCTCGAAGACCGCCTCCGCGGCCGGTTCAAGTGGGGCCTGATCACCGACATCCAGCCACCCGATCTCGAGACGCGGCTGGCGATCCTCCGCAACAAGGCCGAGCGCGACAACGTTCAGGTGCCCGCCGACACGCTGGAGTTCATCGCCACCAAGGTGTCGACGAACATCCGCGAGCTCGAAGGGGCGTTGATCCGAGTGACCGCCTTCGCCTCGCTCAACCGCGAGCCGATCACCACCGACCTGGCCCAGACGCTGCTTGCCGACCTGATGCGCGAGTCGGCCCCCAAACGTCGCAGCGACGAGGAGTTGCTGGCCGAGATCGCCGACATCCTCGGTTTCGAGATCGCCGCGCTCAAGGGCAAGAGCCGTCAGCGGCCGCTGGTCACCGCTCGCCAGATCGCGATGTACGTGTTCCGCGATCTCACCGACCTCAGCTACCCGGCCATCGCCCGGGTCTTCGGTGGACGCGATCACACCACCGTCATCCATGCCGTCGACAAGATCGAGCGGCTGATGGGGGAGCGCAAGCAGGTCTACGAGCAGGTGACCGACCTCGTCCGACAGCTCACCGCATGAGTCGCCACCCGAGCAGCCCGAGGTTGTCCACGACACCGTGTGGACGCACGGTGGTCACCCGGTGGACAACCGCCGCTCGTCCACCGAATCACACGTCCGTCATCTCGCGCCTGGGGACGGACGGGGACGGGCGGGCGCGCCCCGATGCGCCCCGTACGCTGCCGCGACGAGGTGTTGTCCCCAATCCACAGCACCTACTACGACTATTGGCTTCGAATGATCACCTCGTTGTGAGAAAGGCCGCACTGTGAAGTTCCGATGCGAACGCGACGTCCTCGCCGATGCGCTGGCCACCGCGGGACGAGCCGCCACGAGCCGCACCGGCACACTGCCGGTGCTGTCGGGCGTACGGCTCGAGGTCACCGACGACCAACTCGCCGTGACCGGTACCGATCTTGAGCTGACGATCCGTCTGACGGTCACGGTGGGTGGCGAGCGTGACGGGGCGGTCGTCGTGCCCGCTCGCCTGGTCGCCGACATCGTGCGGGCCCTGCCCTCGGGCGCGGTGGACGTGAGCCTGGGCGATGAGGAGCTGAGCATCAGCGCCGGGCGCTCGCAGTTCTCGGTGCGCCCGCTGGGGCTGGAGGACTACCCGCAGCAGCCCGAGCCGGCGACCGAGGCGGTCACCCTCTCCTCGGCCGATGTCGCCGAGGCGCTGCGTCAGGTGGTGCGCGCCGCGAGCACCGATGATGCGCGGGCCGTGTTGACCGGTGTCCTGATCGCCGCTGACGACGATGGTGTGCGGATGGTCGCCACCGACTCCTACCGGCTGGCGGTGCGTGAGCTTCCGGAGAGCACGATGTTGTCCAGCGGTCAGAAGGTGTTGGTGCCGAGCCGTGCGCTCAACGAGCTCCAGCGCGTGCTCGGGGGTAGCGAGGAGCTGACCGTCCGGCTCGGTCAGCGTGATGCGGTCTTCGAGGCGGCCGGGACCCGGGTGACGACGCGTCTCATCGAGGGCGACTACCCGAACTACCGCAACCTGCTGCCGAACTCGCACCCCAACCTGCTGACCGTCGACCGGGAGGCGCTGTTGGAGGCGTTGCGACGGGTGAAGATCATGGCCCGCGACGCCACGCCGGTGCGGATGGTGCTCGGCGGCGAGACCGTGCAGCTCACGGCGATCACCCAGGATCTCGGCACCGCCTCCGAGGAGATCGACGCCTCCTATCAGGGCGCCGAGATGACCGTGGCGTTCAACCCGGACTACCTCAACGCCGGTGTCGACGCCCTGGATACCGCCGAAATCACGCTGTCGACGATGGACCCGATGAAGCCGGCGGTCATCCGCGGTGTCGGCCGTGACGACTACCTCTACCTGCTGATGCCGGTCCGCGTCCCCTGAATCCCCAGGTGGGGAGTGTTCGTGGTGGCGGGGTCGCGTGGTGTTGAGGTGAGGTCCCGGTTCGGCACGCCGGCGCCTCCAGGCGCTTCGGCGGCCGCGTCGTGATCGTCGAGCGTCTGGAGCTGGTGGAGTACCGGAACTACCCGAGCGCGTCGTTCGATCTCACCGCCGGCACGACCGTCGTCGTCGGCGACAACGGTCAGGGCAAGACCAACTTCGCCGAGGCGATCGCCTACCTCGCCACGCTGGGCAGCTTCCGCGGTGCGCCGCCGGACGCGATGGTCCGGGTCGGCGCCGGTTCGGCGATCATCCGGGCCACCGTTCGTGACGACGACGGGCGCGAGTCGCTGATCGAGGCCGAGTTGGTGGCCGGCGGGCGCAACCGCATCCAGGTCAACCGGCAACGACTCGGCAAGGCCCGTGACCTGTTGGGGGTCGTGCGGGTCACGGTCTTTTCGCCCGACGATCTCACCCTGGTCAAGGGCGGCCCGGCCGAACGGCGCCGGTTCCTCGACGACACCCTGGTCGCCCTCGCCGTCAAGTACGACGCCGCCCGCTTGGAGCTTGACCGGATCCTGCGTCAACGCAACACATTGCTGCGTCAGGCCGGGGGCCGTCTCGACGAGTCCGCCGGGTTCACCCTCGATGTCTGGGATGCCCGTTTCGCCGCTGCCGGTGACCAGTTGGGCTACGCCCGCGCCACCCTCGTCGCCCGGATCACCGACCATGTCCGTGCCGCCTACGAGCACCTGGCCGGGCGCGAGTGTCCGATCGAGCTGCGCTACGAGCCGTCCTGGCGGCAGCGGGGGTTGGCCGTGGCCTTGGCCGAAGCGCGGGAGACCGATGTGCGGCGGGGGGTCTCGACCGTCGGACCACATCGCGACGACGTCGAGCTGTCGATCGATGGGATGTCGGCGCGAACCCACGCCTCTCAGGGCGAGCAACGGACCCTCGCCCTGGCCCTACGCCTGGGTGCGCATGCGCTGGTCGCCGACCGCACGGGCTCGTCGCCGGTGTTGGTGCTCGATGACGTGCTGTCCGAGCTGGACCCGGGGCGGGCCGGGGCCCTGCTCGACCATCTGCCCCCTGGTCAGGTGGTGATCACGACCGCCGGCGCCGTTCCCGAGGCCGCCCGCCCGGGGCGGGTGCTGCGTATCGTCGCCGGTGCGGTGGCCACGACGGCGTGAGCGGATCCCGGTCGGCGTCGGGGCTAGCGTCGCGGCGTGAGCGACGAGCGCGACGGCGACATGGTGTCGGTGTCGGCCGCGCTCGATCGGGTGGTGCGCTCGCTTCGTGGCGGGGCCAGCCGGGCCGAGGTCGGCGGGGTGTTCGGCAGGTGGGACGATGTCGTGGGACCGGCGCTCGCCCAGCAGGTGCGGCCGATCCGACTCGACCGCGGCGTCCTGCTGGTCGAGGTCGACGACCCGGCCTGGTCGACCCACGTGCGCTTCCTCGCCGACGACCTCCGCGGGCGGTTGCGGGCGGTCGCCGGGGTCGAGGTCGACGAGATCGAGGTGCGCGTCGGCGGGAGGGGGCCGAGGCGTCGAGGCTCCACGTCCCGGTGACACCCCCTTGGTAGACTGATCCACGATCGCTGAGACGCTCGTCGGGCGCCGGTCTCCGCCAAAACACCAGGTCAGACACCCTGACCGAGCAAAGACGGAACCCGCAGCCGCGCCGAACCACCGCTACCGGCCTCAGGCCCCGCCGTACGTCGACGCCACCGTCGAACCCGGGCCGCACCGCCCACTCGGCCACTCGGCCACTCCTGCACTTGACGAAGAACCCTGACGAACGGAAACCACCACGTGACGCTCGACGACCGTCCGAACTCGGCCGACTCGGCCACCAACCCGACCTCGAAGCGCACGGGCAGCGGTGACTACGGCGCCAAGGACATCCAAGTACTCGAGGGCCTCGACCCGGTGCGCAAGCGCCCCGGCATGTACATCGGTTCGACCGGGCTGGCCGGTCTTCACCACCTGATCTGGGAAGTCGTCGACAACGCGGTCGACGAGGCGATGGCCGGCTACGGCGAGCGCATCGATGTCGTCCTCCAGGCCGACGGCGGCTGCCGGGTGGAAGACCGAGCCCGGGGGATTCCGGTCGATCCCTATCCGTCGGGCCCCCACAAGGGCAAGAGCGCGGCCGAGGTGGTGCTGACCGTCCTGCACGCCGGCGGCAAGTTCGGCGGTGAGGGCTACAAGGTCTCGGGCGGTCTTCACGGGGTGGGCGTCAGCGTGGTCAACGCGCTGTCCGAGCGCCTCGTCATCGAGGTCGACCGGGGTGGCAAGCGCCATCGCCAGGAGTACGCCAAGGGCGGCAAGCCGCAGGGGAAGATGGAGGTCGTCGGTGACACGCCCGGGCGTGGCCGGGCGACGGGGACCACCATCACCTTCTGGCCTGACCCGACGATCTTCGTCGCCGAGGGCACCGAGTTCGTTGCCCGTACGGTGCTCGAGCGGTTGCAGACGATGGCGTTCCTCAACCGCGGTTTGGAGATCGTCTTCCGCGACGAGCGGCCGGAGAAGGAACAGACGGTCACCTACCAGTACAAGGGTGGCCTCGTCGACTTCGTCAAGCACCTCAATGCCTCGAAGGAGGCGTTGTTCTCGAAGGTGTGCCACTACGAGGACGAGGACGATGACGCCCAGGCGCTCGATGTCGCCATCCAGTGGAACACCGGGTACTACGAGGGCATCCACGGGTACGCCAACGGCATCTCCACCACCGAGGGCGGCATGCACGTGGAGGGGTTCCGCACGGCGCTGACCACGACGCTGAACCGCTACGCCCGCGCCAAAGGCCTGCTCAAGGAGAAGGACGACAACCTCCTCGGCGAGGACATCCGCGAGGGCATCACGGCGATCATCTCGGTCAAGTTGCGCGAGCCCCAGTTCGAGGGCCAGACCAAGGCCAAGCTGGGTAACGTCTCGATGCGCTCGTTCGTGCAGAAGGCGACCAACGAGCGTCTCGCCGAGTGGCTCGACGAGAACCCGACCGAGGCCAACAAGGTGGTCAAGAAGGCCCAGGCCGCGGCGCAGGCGCGGGTCGCCGCCAAGAACGCCCGCAACGCGGTCCGTCGCAAGACGGCCCTCTCGGGCGCCGGTATGCCCGACAAGCTGAAGGACTGCTCCAGCCGTTCGGCGGCCGAGAGCGAGCTGTTCATCGTCGAGGGTGACTCGGCCGGCGGCACCGCGGTCGATGCCCGCGATCCACGGACCCAGGCGATCTTGCCGATCCGCGGCAAGATCCTCAACGTCGAGCGGGCCCGCATCGACAAGATGCTCAAGAACAACGAGGTCCAGGCGCTCATCACGGCCATCGGTGCCGGGGTCGGTGACGACGAGTTCGACGTCACCAAGGCCCGCTATCACAAGGTGATCATCCTCGCCGACGCCGATGTCGACGGCAGCCACATCCGCACGCTGCTGCTGACGTTCTTCTTCCGCCAGATGAAGCCGCTGGTCGAGGCGGGCTACGTCTACATCGCCCAGCCACCGTTGTATTCCACCGAGGTGGGCAAGGAGAAGGTGTACCTCAAAGACGACGCCGCCAAGACGGCGTTCATGGTCGAGCGCCCGAATCACAAGAAGGAGTTCCAGCGCCTCAAGGGCCTCGGTGAGATGGACTGGGATGAGCTGCGCACCACCACGATGGCCGCCGCCACCCGGACCCTGCTCCAAGTCGATGTCGAAGAAGCGGCGTTGGCCGACGACATCATGAGCGTGCTGATGGGCGACGACGTCGAGTCCCGCCGCAACTTCATCACCACCAACGCCCGCGACGTCCGCAACCTCGATTTCTGACTGCTCACGGATGACCACGAATGCCTGACAACAACACCCCGCCCACGCCCTCGGAACTGCCGTTCGAGCCCGTGCAACCGATCGCGCTGCAGGACGAGATGGAGAACTCGTTCCTCGACTACGCGATGTCGGTGATCATGGCGCGGGCGCTGCCCGACGTGCGTGACGGTCTCAAGCCGGTGCACCGCCGGATCATCTGGGACATGGAGGAGCAGGGCTTCCGTCCCGACCGGCCGTTCGTCAAGTGCGCCCGTGTCTCCGGTGACACGATGGCGCGCTTCCATCCCCACGGTGACAGCGCCATCTACGACGCGCTGGTGCGCATGGCCCAGCCGTTCTCGCTGCGTCACCCGCTGATCGATTTCCACGGCAACTACGGGTCACCGGACTTCGGCCCGGCTGCTTCGAGATACACGGAATGCCGGTTGGCGCCGATCGCCATGCGGCTGCTCGCCGACATCGATGAAGACACCGTCGACATGGTGTCCAACTACGACGGCTCGACCGAAGAGCCGATCGTGTTGCCGGCTCGATTCCCCAACCTGTTGGTCAACGGCAGCCAGGGCATCGCCGTGGGCATGGCGACCAACATCCCGCCGCACAACCTCGGCGAGGTGATCGACGCCACGATCCACAAGATCGACCATCCGGAGGCGACGCCCGATGACCTGATGGCCTTCGTCAAGGGCCCCGACTTCCCGACCGGCGCCTCGATCCTCGGGCGGGCCGGGATCATCGACGCGTACCAGACCGGTCGCGGCAGCGTGAAGATGCGCGCCACCGCGACGATCGAGGAGAACCGCAAGGGGGCGACCGAGATCGTCGTCACCGAGCTGCCGTACCAGACGTCGTGCTCGGCGATCGCCGCCCGCATCCAGGATCTCGTCGACGGCGGCGATCTCGACGGCATCGCCGACGTCAACGACAACAGCTCGGGCGGCGAGACGAACCTCGTCGTGACGCTCAAGCGCGACGCCAACGCCAACGTCGTGCTCAACAAGCTCTACAAGCTGACCCAGCTACAGACCAGCTTTGGGATCAACATGGTCGCGCTCGTCGACGGCGTGCCCCGCACGCTCAACCTGGCCACGGCGCTCGAGGGCTACATCCGTCACCAGATCGAGGTCATCACCCGCCGGTCCGAGTTCCGCCTCGACAAGGCTCGCCGGCGGGCCCACATCCTCGAGGGTCGGCTGAAGGCGCTCAACGTCATCGACGAGGTCATCGCGCTGATCCGCGCCAGCGACGACGCCGGTGCCGCCAAGGCCGGGCTGATGGCCGAACCGTTCGAGTTCTCCGAGCCGCAGGCCGTCGACATCCTCGACATGCAGCTGCGTCAGCTCACCCGGCTGTCACGCATCGATCTCGAGCGTGAGCTGGAGGAGGTCGCCGAGCGGATCGCCGAGCTCGAGGGGATCCTCGCCGACGAGCACGTGCTTCGTCAGGTGATCAAGGACGAGCTGGTCGAGATCAAGGAGGTCTTCGCGACCCCGCGGGTCTGCCAGATCACTCTCGATTCGGGTGAGATGTCGATCGAGGACCTGGTCGACGACAAGGAGCTCGTCGTCGTGATGACCGAGGCGCAGTACGTCAAGGCGGTTCCGGCCGGCTCGTTCAAGACCCAGTCGCGTGGCGGCCGTGGGGTCAGCGGCGCCAAGCTGAAGACCGACGACCTGGTGCGTCATGTGTTGTTCACCACCGCGCACGCCTACCTGCTGTTCTTCTCCAACCTCGGCAAGGTGTATCGCCTGCGCGGGCTGGAGATCCCCGAACGGGAGCGGACCGCCAAAGGCATGCCGATCGTCAACCTGCTGCCGCTGCAACCGGGGGAGAAGATCCAGGCCATCATCGACACCCGTGACTTCGGTGGCGAGCGCTTCCTCTTCTTCGCCACCCGCCAGGGCACGGTCAAGAAGACCACGATCGACGCCTACGACTCGTCGCGCCGCGATGGCCTGATCGCCATCAACCTGCGCGAGGGCGATCAGCTCGTCAAGGTCATCGAGACCCACGGCGGCGACGACATCTTCATGGTCTCGCGGCGGGGCATGACGATCCGCTTCACCGAGGACGACGTTCGACCGATGGGACGTACGGCCGCCGGTGTCAGGGGAATGAAGCTCAAGACCGGCGACGAGGTCGTGTCGGTCGATGTCGCCCGCGACGACGTGGCGATCCTGATGGTCACCGAGGCGGGTTACGGCAAGCGCACCCAGCTGTCGAACTACAACACCCAGGGCCGTGGCGGCCAGGGGGTCATCGGAATCAAACTCACCGGCAAGAAGGGCGAGGTCGTGGCGGCGTTCATGGTCGGCATCGACGACGAGATCGTCGCCGTGTCCTCGGGTGGGGTGACCATCCGCATGCCGGTGCGCGAGATCTCCTCGCAGGGCCGCGCCGCTACCGGTGTCCGGGTGATGAACCTCGACGACGGCCAGACGGTGGCCTCCGTGGCCGCCATCTTCGCCAGCGATGAGTGACTGATCGCGACGACTCGTCACCGGCGACGGTGACCGACATCCGACGATGACGAGGAGGCGCGATGGTTCGCGCCCGACACCACCCCCGGGGCGACGAGCGTGGTCAGGCGATGCCACTGGGCCTCGCCGTCGCCGCGGTGACGGCGATGCTGGCACTGGCGATCGGCGAGCTCGCCGGGGACGTGGTCGACGCCGGGCGGGCCCGCACGGCGGCCGATGCGGCGGCACTGGCCGCGACGACCGGCGGGGCGGCGGCTGCCGAGCGGCTGGCGTCCGTCAACCACGGCGTCGTGGTGGCCTTCGAGCGTTCGGGTGGCACCGTCACCGTGACCGTCCGGGTCGGTGAGGCCGAGGCGACGGCGCGAGCGACGCTCGACGATGATCCGTGAGTCGTGCGGTCCGGCCCGTCGTGGGGCTCCGGGACGGGCGTGGAGCCCCGGCGTACACTCGGACTCCGTGACCTCGAACGAGCGCGGCGCCGGATCGGCGTCGCGACCGGCCGATCAGGACGCGACCTCACGGTCGGAGCCGCCAACGGAGCGATCCGGCTCCTCGCGCCCGTCGTCGGGACGTTCGTCGTCGGGACGTTCGTCGACTGGGCGCTCGGGAGCGAAACGGTCACCCGGCCCCGCTCAAGGCTCGAGCGGGGCACGGTCGCGCTCGAGCGTCAGTGCGCCGCCCAACGTCGGCGGTGGTGGGCCGCGGCGGCGCAGCAGCGAGCGCTCCGGTGGCGAGCGGAGCTCATCCACGGTGTCACGGGGTGCCCCCGACGGGCCGTTGCACGGTCCGCCCCGGCCGGGGGCGACACCTGTGACGCCGGTTGGTCCGGGGCTTCCGCCCGACGGACCGCCGACCACGACACCGGGGACCGAGCTGGTGCGGGCACGACGGCTCGACGAACGGGCACTGCTCGCCCCGATGACACCGGCCGGCCCGGCGCCGTCGGCCGCCGCCGCGGCGGCGATCAGCGATCACGTCATCGCGCCCGTGCCGCGCATCATCGGACGCCGACCCCGGGTCCGGCGGGTCACCCGTGTGGTGCGCGACGTCGATCCGTGGAGCGTGTTCAAGGTCGCCGGCATCTTCAGCCTGGTGCTCTATGGCATCTTGCTCACCGCCGGCGTGTTGCTGTGGAACGTCGCCGACGGCACCGGCACCCTCGACAACGTCGAACGCTTCTTCCAGTCGTTTGGCTGGGAGACCTTCGAGCTGCAGGGTGACGAGATCTTCCGCGGGGCATGGGTGGCCGGTCTGTTCGCCGCGATCGGGCTCACCGGTGCCGCCGTGCTGGCGGTCACCCTGTTCAACCTCGTCACCGATCTCGTCGGCGGCGTCCGGATGACGGTGCTCGAAGAGGAGGTTGTCGAACGCACGGCGGCCCCGGCCCGCCGCTTCGTGGTGCGCCGGCCCGGCGAGACGCCCGCACCGGGCGTGCGGGGCGGGGCGGTCGTCCCTGCTCGCCGTCGCTGAGCAGCCGAGCCGGTCGACGAGGCGATCATGACGGCCTCCCCGCCGGTTGAGGTCTCACGGGGGACCGCTAGCCTGCGTGTCCGCCCGGGGCTATAGCTCAGTCGGTTAGAGCGCATCCCTGATAAGGATGAGGTCACAAGTTCGATTCTTGTTAGCCCCACC
>JBKEAH010000049.1:0-56909 GCA_047972065.1 Desertimonas sp. | reverse complement strand
CCGGCTGAGCCGGCACGCAGCGCGTCAGCCCGTCACGCGCCGAGGCCCCGTGCGTCCTGCTTGAGGGCGGTGTCGATCGACAGGGCCGAGGCGACGATCAGCGTGTGCAGCGGTTCGGGCTGACGGGCGTGGATCTGCACGACGTAGTTGTCGGCGGTGGTGAACGCCGTCTTGAGCGCACCTTCGAACGTCTTGGTGATCCGGGCGATCTCGGTGCCGGTGTGGTCCTCGATGCGCCAGTTCCAGGCTCGCCAGTTCTCGCCCTTGATCGAGCCGAGGTGTTGGCCATTGGCCTCGATGCCGAAGTTGATCTTGCCGACCATGTTCTGCTGGACGATCCGTCCCAGCTCCGCGCCGTGACCGTCGCTGACCACGACGGTGCTCTTGAACATCTTGCGGGGTCGGGTCAGGCGGAGCAGCGGCTGACCGTCGGGCGTGGTGACGTCGAGATGCGTCGTCATGTACTGGTCGAAGTTCGTGAGCAGGCGTAACGCCTTCCTCGCCGCGCTCTGTCCGACCTGAGCGACCACCGCGATCGGCCGGCCGTGCTGGTCGAAGACCTGGAACTGCTGGCTCAGTTCGATGATCTTGGCCTTCTGGTTGACGATCAGGATCGGCTCGCTGAAGATCGTCCCGCCCCCACCCTCGACGGTGGTCTGGATGTTGGCTCCTCGGTAGCCGGTGCCACGAAGCTGCCTCGCCAGCCGATCCGGCGCACCCTCGTCCCCGACGGCGAGGCCGGCGTCGAGACGGTCCATCGTCCCCTGCCGGGGCGCCGGCCCGTTCACCGGGTCGGTGCCCGTCACCCCTTGGTTGCTGACGTGGTCGGTCCACGCGGTCCCGTCGTAGTAGCGGTGTTCGTGCCGCTTGGTCGGATCGGGATACCAATCCGCCGGATGTTGGCTCATGACATCACGGTACGTCGCCACGGCGCCACTCGGATGTCGGGAGCGGTCCCCGCCCTCCGGGCCCGCGCCGATCGGTCCAGCGGTCGGGCTTGCCGCTTGACTCGCCGTCCTAGCGCAGCCGTGGTGCGTTGAGGATGACGTTGCGGGCGAACGGGTCGAGTTGGCGTCCGGTGAGACGCTCGGTGACGGTGATCGCCTGGGTGCCGTCATCGATCAGCCCGGCCCATCGGATGTAGCCGCCCATGATCCCGGCGATGCGGTCCCCGACCTCTTCGCCGTGAACGATCACCTTGGTGCCGGTGCGCAGCAGCTCGTGGAGCTCGGTGTAGAAGGCCTTCAGCCAGGGGTCGAGCTCGTCGCCGTTGAATGGGCGGTGCCGGAACGGCATCCCCAGTTCCTCGTAGTTGTGGAGGTTGTGGGGGGCCGGGATGATCGAGATGACCATGCCGAAGCCGTTCTCCCGGACCCAGATGATCTCCTCCTGGCGGCGCACCCGGCGATGGCTCTCGCCATAGCCGCCGGGTCGTTCGCAGATCGCCACCTTGTCCTTGAGGATCCAGGTGAAGTGACGCGGGACGATCCCGAGGGCCCAGCGGCCACGTAGTCGAGTCCCCATCAGGTCACCCTCCGCGAAGCTGGCCACCGACGAGGGGTCTGAGCTGATCGTCCGTCCCCGTAGCGCCGCATACCGGGCGATTACGATAGTCGATCGGCGGCGAGGATGCGAAGGCGTTGGAGGTGACGTTCGACCCGGACGCCGCCGGCGAGCTGGCACGAGCGGGCCGAGCCCCGGGCGACGGCCACGACACGCTCGACGCCGGCGCGATCGGCGCGGATCCCGGCGTCGAGGAGCCAACGCCGGACGGCGGCCGTGGCGACGGGGTGGGCGAGGGCGGCGATGACCCGGGCGTCATCGGTGACCAGGCCGTCGAGCGCGGCGTCGAGCGCCCGGCGTTCCGATGCCAGTACGTCGGCGGTCCGCCCGAGCAAGGGCACCATGTCGCGACCGGCGATGTCGTCGAGCAGCGGCAGCAGCTCGTGGCGGACACGGTTGCGGACGAATCGGGGATCGTCGTTGCTCGGATCCTGCAACGGTCGCAGCCCGAGGTCGGCGCACAACGCTCGCGTCTCGCGTCGGCGCAGCGCGAGGATCGGCCGGATCGGCGACGGTCCCATCGCACTCAGGCCGGTCCCGCCGGCGCCGCGCAGCAGGTTGATCAGCACCGTCTCGGCGCGGTCGTCGGCGGTGTGTCCGGTGAGGGCCGCATGGCCGAGGGCGTGTCGGCGCGCCTGGCGGGCCCGGGCTTCGAGGTTGGGTCCGTCGGCGACGGCGACGGTCGTGGTCTCGAAGCGGGCACCGAGCCGCGTGGCGGCGGTGGCCACGTGGGCCGCTTCGTCTCCCGATCCCGGTCGCAGACCGTGGTCGACGTGGACCGCGGTGACCTCGAGGCCGGCGGCGACGGCCAGCGCCACCAACGCCAACGAGTCGGCACCGCCCGAGCAACCGCAGCGCACCGGACGTGGGGCCCCAAAGTCGCAGCGTGGCAGCAGGGCGGCCAGCATGTCGCCGCCGTCGCGGCGTTCCGTTCGGACCGTGGTCAGTCCCGGTCAGTCCTGTTCCTGTTGGCGCCCACTCGGATAGCGCTGCGACGACACCGTCTTGAGGTAGGAGCCGACCAGGCCGAGGACGCTGAGGACCCCGATGGCGAGCAGACCCACCCCGATCCACCAGTGCCAGATCTGGGACGCGAGCATGACGGCATCGTAGCGAGTGGACCGGCGCGGCACCGATTCTCGCCCGACCCGTCCACGGGGCCCGGCGTCAGCCGGCGGGCTCGCCCGGTTCGGGACCGAAACACGCCTGGATCTTGCTCATCAGGCCAGGTGGCATCGCCTCGTCGCGGCATTTCACGCTGATCACCTGCTTGAGCTCGGCGTGGAAGTCGAACGCCCCGTAGCAATCGGGGCACCCCTCGAGATGGGCGTGGATGATCGAGCGGGTCTCCGGGGCCAACTCGTCGTCCAGGAACGCCTCCAGCTCGCGCAGCGTCTCCTCACAGTCAGCCATCACGGTCCTTTGCGGTCGGTTGTCGAGGATCCACGGTGTTCGGCTCCGTCATGTCGCCGGCTCGGCCGTGCCGGCCAGCCCGCGGGCGTGGGCATATTCGTACAACGATCTCTGCATCGCCTTTCTTCCCCGATGGAGACGTGACATCACCGTGCCGATCGGGATGTCCAACATCTCGGCGATCTCCTTGTAGGCGAACCCTTCGACATCGGCGAGCAGGACCGGCAGCCGGAAGTTCTCCGGCAGCTCCTCGAGGGCTCGCTTGACCTCGTCGTCGGTCAGCATCTCCATCAACGTGTCCTCGGCCGACTGCCCGGCGAGGGCGGCGTCGAGGCTGCCGAGACGTCGGTAGAGGTAGAGGTCCTCGACATCGGCGAGATCGGACTCCTGGGGGCGGCGCTGCTTGGCCCGGTAGGTGTTGATGTAGGCGTTGGTGAGGATGCGGTACAGCCAGGCACGCAGGTTGGTCCCCTCGGAGAAACCCTCGAAGCCTCGGTAGGCCCGTAGGTACGTCTCTTGGACGAGGTCCTCGGCGTCGGCCTGATTGCGGGTCATCCGCAGCGCGGCGGCATAGAGCTGCGGTGCGAACTCCATGGCCTCCGCGGCAAAGGTGGAGCGATCAGCCATCGTCAGGACCGGTTGGGTGCGTCATCATGGAGCACGGTGACCGAGGTCGAACCGGCCACGTCCTCGAGCCCGCTCACGAACCGGTCGAGCAGCCTCACCATGGTCAGCTGATCCTCGCGGCTCATGGTGGCGAGCAGCCGTGACACGTTCTGACGTCGGATCGCCGCGACGTCGGCCCACCGGCGCTCGCCGGTGGGCGTCCGGCGCACCAGCACGGCCCGCGCATCGTCGGTGGCCGGGGAGCGCTCGACGAGGCCGAGCGCTTCCATACGCTGGATCGTCCGGGTGACCGTGGAGGGGTCGACGCGCAGCGCCCCGGCGAGATCGCTCATCCGGCGGGGCGACGACTGCTCAAGCAGGTCGAGGACATCCATGTGGCTGGGCTCCATCGCATCGGGACCGCTGCCGAACATCCGCCCGCGCAGCACGCTGGTGCCGACGCCGCGACGCAACTCACGCCACAGCATCGCCATCTGTTCGGTCACGTCGCGATCGTCGTCGGGCGTGCACACCTCCGCGACCGTAGCGACCCCGCGGGCCTGGGGGGTTTAGCCGGCGGCCCCCTTGTAGGAAAGGCGCAGCTTGGTCCGGTAGGCGATGACGACGCCGTTCTCGATGAGGACGTCCATCTCGACGACCTCGGCGACCCGCAGATCGCGGTAGACCTTCGCCGCCTCCTTGACCGCGTTCTGGGCTGCGTTTTCCCACGAGTCGCTGCTCGAGCCGATCAGCTCGATGACGTGGTACGTGCTGTCGGACATCAGGGTGCCTCCGGGTCTGGTGGTTCGGTATCGAAGCGGGTGGTGACGGCGAGATCGGTGTCGAAACGGATGGTGCCGTCGGCGCCGATGGCGCAGCGCAGCCGGCGCACCTCACCGACCCGGCCGTCGTCGAAGCGTCCGCACACACCGGCGACCGCGAACCGTGCGGCCTGCGCCCACGACGCAGCCCGGGCCCCGACGGTGTGCACCTGATAGACGGTCTCGGTGCCGCCGCGCACCAGCGGTGGTTCCTCGCTGGTGAAGTCGTCGCTGACCGGCCGGCCCGACAGCCGCCTGATCGCCTCCATCAGGTCGTCGGTCAGCAGCTGGCGACGTCGCCGCGACGATCCGCCGGAGTCGGCCGGGTCGAGCGGCTCTCCGAAGCGCACGGTGGCTCGTCGGAACGGCCGCGGCACCCGAGCGCCGATCGGCTGGATGTCGTCGGTGCCGACGAGTCCGACCGGCAGGACCTTGGCTCCCGACATCAGTGCCAGCTGGGCGACGCCGGTGTGGCCCTTGTGCAAGAGCCCGTCGCGAGAGCGGGTCCCCTCGGGGTAGATGACCATCGGGTGGCCACGACGCAGGACGTCGGCGGCCACCTCGAGCGCATCCATCGCCTTGCGGGTCTGCTCCCGCTCGAGAGGGATCATCCCCATCGCCGGGAAGAGCTTCGCGGTGGCCCACGAGGTCATGTACTCGGCCTTGCCGAGAAAGAACGTCCGGCGCGGCATCGACTGGATCATCACGATCGAGTCGAAGAACGAGATGTGGTTCGGGGCGACGAGCACACCGCCGTCGACCGGTACCCGATCGAGGCCCTCGACCTGCACGCGCAGCAGGCCCTTGTACAGCGGCATGGCGGCGCCACGCAAGATGCGCGCCAATCGCTCCACCGCCGGGTCCTCGCCGGGCGGGGTGGCTTGATCGGCCTGTCGGTGACGCAGCCCCCTCACTCAGTGCCGGACCGTAGTCAACGGCTGCCGGTTGGTCCGCACGCTGCTGACCGGGACCGGCCGCTGGGGTCGCCCGCCGGCGGACGTGACGGTGTTCACCCCGCGAGGCCTGCTGTACCTGCGACAGTGCAGGCCATGAACCCGGCCGATGATGCCAACGACTCCGAGGTCGGCTTTGCCGGGCTGGGTCTGCGACCCGAGTTGCTGAGCGCGCTCACCGAGCTTGGCTACGAGGAGCCGACACCGATCCAGGCCGAGACGATCCCGGTGGTCCTCGCCGGTCACGACGTCGTCGGCCAGGCCGCCACCGGTACCGGCAAGACGGCGGCCTTCGCCCTGCCGATCCTCGAACGGTTCGTGCCCGGGGCCCGGCACCGCGGTCCGGGAGCTTTGGTGTTGGTGCCCACCCGCGAGCTCGCGATGCAGGTCTCCGAGGCCATCTTCCGCTACGGGCGATCGCTCGGCGTGCGGGTCGTGCCGATCTACGGCGGCCAACCGATCGGCCGTCAGCTGCACGCGCTCGACCGCGGTGTCGACGCGGTCGTCGGGACCCCGGGGCGTGTGCTCGACCATCTCGGCCGTGGCTCGCTGGGCGTCGACCACATCGGCACGGTGGTGCTCGACGAGGCCGACGAGATGCTCGACATGGGCTTCGCCGACGATCTGGAAGCGATCCTCGGGTCGTTGCCCGAGCAGCGTCAAACCCTGCTGTTCTCGGCGACGATGCCGCCGAAGATCCGTGGCCTGGCCACGCGCTACCTGCGCGAACCGGTGCGCATCGAGGTGGCGGCGCCCGACACCGCCGCCGAACGGGGCCGCATCGACCAGCGGGCCTACGTGGTCACCCGGCCTCACAAGGCCGCCGCGCTGGGTCGAATCCTCGACATCGAGGCACCGACGGCGGCGATCGTGTTCTGCCGCACCCGCACCGAGGTCGACGAGCTGACCGAGACGCTGAACGGTCGTGGCTACCGGGCCGAGGCGCTGCACGGCGGGATGGACCAGGCCCAGCGCGACCGGGTGATGG
The DNA here is from genome assembly GCA_047972065.1 of Desertimonas sp. Classification (GTDB taxonomy): domain Bacteria; phylum Actinomycetota; class Acidimicrobiia; order Acidimicrobiales; family Ilumatobacteraceae; genus JALZMG01. The sequence goes on along the minus strand of JBKEAH010000049.1, from coordinate 50,565 downwards.
GGCGGCTGCGCGACGGCACCGCCGAGCTGCTGATCGCCACCGATGTCGCCGCTCGCGGGCTGGACGTCGACACGCTCACCCACGTCGTCAACTACGACGTCCCGTCGGCACCCGAGAGCTACGTGCACCGGATCGGCCGGGTCGGCCGGGCCGGTCGATCCGGAGTGGCGATCACGCTCGCCGAGCCGCGCGAACGGCGCATGCTGGCGAACATCGAGCGGGCCACCCGCCAGAAGATTCCGGTCGCCACCGTGCCCAGCGTGGCCGACCTCCGTGCCCGCCAGGTGGAACTGACCGTCGGCGCGGTCACCGACGCGGTGGCGACGGCAGACCTCGACGACTTCGCACCGCTGCTCGACGCGTTGCGCGAGACCCACGACGACGCGACCATCGCCCTCGGGGCCCTCAAGCTGGTGCACGAGGCGCGTGGCGCCACGCTCGAAGAACCCGAGATCCCCGAATGGGTGGAACGCGACGATCGGGGGTCTCGTGGCCAGGGGCGGGCGGCGTCCGGACGCGATGCCAAACCGGGCCGTGCGGACCGCCCGCTCGCCGACGGTGACACCGCCTTCGTCCACATCGCGGCGGGCCGCAAGGCCGGCGTCCGACCCGCCGACTTGGTGGGGGCGGTCGCCAACGAGAGCGGGCTGCCGGGTCGGCGCATCGGACCGATCCGCATCGCCGAGTTCTCGTCGGTCGTCGGGGTCCCCGCCGCCGAGGTCGACCGGGTGATCGATGTCATGCAGGGCGCTGTGATCCGGGGGAAGCGCAACGTGGCGGTTCGTCGCTTCACCGACGGGCCGCGGCCCAAGGGTGGCGGGCGTCGCCCGGCGGGTGGTCGCCCGGGGCGGCCCCGACGCAGCGACCAGCGCGGTGGTGACCGGCGGGGTCGCCCCGCCCGCTGAGCGCGGCGATCAGCGCACCACGGACGGCGCGTCGTCGGCGGTCAGAACCACTCGCGCAGCGTCGGTTTGACGACCTTGCCCAACGTGTTGCGGGGGAGATCGTCGACGATCAGCCATCGGGTCGGCACCTTGGCGGCCGCCAGCCGCTTCTTGCCCCAGGCCCGCAGACCATCGGGGTCGGGTCGCGGTCCGGGACCGGCGACGACCGCCGCGGCGACCCGTTCACCCCACTCGTCGTCGGGGATCCCGACCACCGCGAGGTCGGCCACCGCCGGATGCTGGCGGAACGTCTCCTCGATCTCGATGGCCGAGATCTTCTCGCCGCCGGACTTGATGATGTCGACCGAGGACCGCCCCAGCAGCCGGTATCCCTCGGACTCGACGATCGCCACGTCCCCGGTCTTGAACCAGCCGTCGACGAACGCGGCGCTGGTGGCGTCGGGGCGACCCCAGTACTCGCGAAACACGTTGGGGCCGCGCACGAGCAACTCGCCGGACTGCCCGGTGGCCACGTCGTCGCCGTGGTCGTCGACGATGCGCACCTCGACGCCGGGGAACGGCCAGCCGACATGGCCGGGTTCGCGCCGCTCCAGCGTGTTCGACAGTGTCATGCCCAGCTCGCTCATGCCGTAACGCTCGAGCAGGGTGTGCCCGGTCAGCTCGCGCCAGCGGGCGAGCGTGGCGACCGGCAGGGCGGCCGAGCCGCAGACCATCAACCGCAGCTCGCGAGCGCCGAGCGACCAACGTTGGCGGGTCGGTTCGTCGGCGGCCTCCCAGGCGGTGACGAGCCGGGCGTACACCGTCGGGACCGCCATGAACACGGTGATCTCGCCCGACGCGAAGCGATCCCAGACCTCGGCGGCGACGAAGCTGCCCGGAGCCTCGCTGATGGCGCCGACGGCGAGGGCGGTGAGGGTCACGTTGACGAGGCCGTGGACGTGATTCAGCGGCAACACCAGGATGGTCCGGTCGTCGCCGGTCCAGCCCCATGCGTCGATCATCGCGTCGACCTGGGCGGCGATGCTGGCGTGGGTGTGCAACACCCCCTTCGGGCGGCCGGTGGTGCCGCTGGTGTGGATCATCAGGGCGGGGCGGTCGGCGGTCAGCGTCGGCAGCGGTCTGCCCGACCCCCGCCCGTCGAACACCGACCGGTCGTCGTGCACCACGACGACCTCGCGACCATCGGCGAGATCATGGGCCAGTCGGGCGTGTGACGGCGTGACGACGATGACATCGGCGCCGGCGTCGTCGAGCAGGAAGCGCAGCTCCGGCTCGGGGTGCGAGGGAAGCATCGGGACGACGACGCCGCCCGCCCGCCAGGCGCCGAAGGCGGCGGTCACGAAGCGATGACCGGGTTCGGCCAGCACCGCCACCCGGTCGCCGCCGAGATCGTCGCGGCCGGCGAGCAGGCGGACGGCGGTGTCGTTGGCCAGCAGGTCGAGACGACCGAAGCTCCACACCCCGGCCGGCTCGACGATCGCCGGGCGATCACCATGGCGGGCCAAGCGGTCCGGAATCGGCACGGTGCCGGTCATCACGCCGTCGCCGGGTGGTTGAGCGGAGGACCGTATCCGGCCGGTCCGGCGGCCGTCAGCCTCCCGAGGTCGGGACGCCGCCGGGCGTGATCGGTGACGGCTTCGAGCATGGCGGCCGCTCGCAGCACGGTGACGTCGTCACCGGGGCGACCGATGATCTGGATGCCGACCGGACGCCCGGCATCGTCGAACCCGGCCGGTAGCGACAGTGCCGGTGCCCCCATCACCGTCACCCGGAAGCAGGCCGCCATCCAGGTCGTGTAGCGCGCCAGGGCCGTCCCGTCGATCTCGGTCGGGTACTCCCACTCGGCCGGGAACGGCGCCACCTGGGTGACCGGCGCCAGCAGCACGTCGTAGCGGTCGAAGAACGTCTGGGTTCGTCGCCACATCACCCCGAGGTGGGCCAGTGCGTCGGCGATCTGCTGCGGCGTCAGCCGTGACCCGCGGGCGACCTCGTCGCCGATCGCCGGTTTGACCATCGCCAGGCGGTCGCCGAGCTGTCCGGTCGGGCCGGTCGCGAATCCCCACGCTCGCAGCGTGATGAAGCAGTCGTCGGCCCCGGTGAAGTCGGGCTCGTCGTCGGTGACGGCCCACCCGAGCTCCTCGACGCTCGGACGGACACGAGCGAGGATGGCGACCTGGTCGGGGTCCATCGGGACACCGCCGAGGTCGCGTGACCACGCCACCCGCAACGGCGACGGTGGCGGATCGAGCCGGTCGGGGATGTCGATCGCCCGGCTCAGCGGGTCGCGACGGTCGGGCCGCCCGATGACCGAAAGCAGCAACCTGACGTCGTCGACCGTGCGGCCCATCGGCCCCTCGGTGGCCAACGGGGACCACGGGTTGGTGGCGATGGCCGACGGCACCACCCGCGGTGAGGGCCGGAAGCCGACCACGTTGTTCCACGCCGCCGGGTTGCGCAACGAGCCCCCCATGTCGGAGCCGTCGGCGATCGCCACCATGCCACAGGCCAGGGCCGCGGCCGCCCCGCCGCTCGACCCACCGGCCGAGCGGGTGAGGTCGTAGGGGTTGCGGGTCACCCCGTAGACCGGGTTGAACGAATGCGAGCCGGCACCGAACTCGGGGGTGTTCGTCTTGCCGACGGCGACGGCGCCGGCGGCGGTCATTCGGGCGACGAGCTGGCTGTCGGTGCGTGGACGGAAGCCGGCGAGGGGGGCCGCGCCGTAGGTCGTCGGGAAGTCGGCCGTCTCGGTGAGGTCTTTGTGGGCGGTGACGAGCCCGGCGAGCGGCCCGGCGTCGGCACCCCCGGCGATGGCGTCGTCGAGGGCGGCAGCCCGCCGCTGGCCGATCGTCGGATCGAAGGCGACGACGGCGTTGACCGCGTGGTTGACCTGCTCGATCCGCGCCACATGGGCGGCGAACAGCTCGCGTGCCGAGATCTGCTTGTCCGCCAACATCTGACGCTGCTCGGTCGCGCTCAGCGCGGTGACGTCCCCCATCCCCCGATCATGGTCGACGGTGGGCATCGATCGTTCACCTTGTTGCCAGATCGAGCGCGGGCGGCTTGGCCGAGTCGCCGAGCCCCTCAAAGGTGCTCGTCGGCCTCGGGCGGGGGACGGCCACCGCGGCGACGATCGGCGACCTTGTCCCGGGCCCGCTGTTCGTCCTCCAGCGCGGCCTCCTCGGCCACCAGCCGCTCGAGGCTGGCGAATCGCCCGGGGTCCAGCCGCCCCTCGTCGAGGGCCTCGCGCACGGCGCATCCCGGTTCGCGGTCGTGCTTGCAGTCACGGAACCGGCAGTGATCCATCAGATCGAACACGTCGGCGAACGCCTGCTCGATCCCGTTGCCCGACAACCACAGGCTGAGGGCGCGCACGCCCGGCGTGTCGATCAGCCAGCCCTCGCCGGGCACGCCGACGAGCTGCGCGGCGACGGTGGTGTGCCGTCCCCGGTGGTCGCCGCCGCGCACCTCGGTGGTCGCCTGGACGTCGTGGCCGACCAGCGCGTTGACCAGTGTCGACTTGCCCACGCCGCTGGCCCCGAGGAACGCCAGGGTCCGGTTGTCGCGGGCGAAGGCCCGCAGGTCGTCGACACCGGCCTCGGTCCGGCCGCTGGTGACGATGACCGGCACACCGAGGGAGACCTCGAGGTCCTCGCGCCGCGCCGGCTCGGCGTCATCGACCAGGTCGCCCTTGGTCAGCACGACCACCGGGTCGGCCCCGCTGTCGAACGCCAGCACCAGCTCGCGTTCGAGCCGACGCGGGTTGGGCGGCACCGCCATCGAGTGGGTGAGGAAGACGACGTCGATGTTGGCGGCGAGTGTGTCGGACTCGGCCCGGTTGCCCTCGAACGAACGACGTCGCACGAACGCGGAGCGCCGGCTCAGCACGTGCTCCACCCGTTCCTCGTCGGCCGACGGCACGATCCAGTCGCCAACGGCGACATCGGCGCCGAGGTTGCGGACCCGCACACCGTCGTCGGCCGAGGGCCCGGATCCGGTCGCCGGCGCCTCCCGCCACACCGTCGACCAGCCGCGATCGAGCCGGGCGATCCGCCCCGGGATGCCGGGAAGGTGCAGCTCCCGCCACTCCTGCTCCCGCTCGTCGCTCCACCCAAGCGCTCGGAGTCCGGCCGGGGTCATCGACGACGACGGTAGCGACGAACGCCGGCTCGCCGGGCACGATGCCGCGGCCGGCACCGGTCCGGAACCCGTCCGGCACCGGCCCGGTGTCGCAGGCGAACCTCCCGTCACGGATATCGACACGACTGCGTAGCGTCTGGGGTCATGCTCGCCCGACTCGCTCGCGCCTGTGTCCATCATCGCTGGCGTGTGATCGGCGTGTGGATCGCCCTCCTGATCGTCGTCAACGGCATCGCCAGCGGGATCGGCCCGGACTACAACACCAGCTTCACGTTGCCCGACGGCGAGTCCAAGGACGTCCAGGACACCCTGCTCGCCTTCGATCCCAACCAGGGCTTCTCGTCCCAGCTCGTGGTGCAGGCTCCGCAGGGCATCGCCGACCCGGCGGTCCAGACCTGGCTGGAGGAGGTCACCGACTACACGGTGGCCGCCGGTGTCACCAACGCTCGTTCCAGCGGTGAGGGCGAGACCGCAGACGGTCGCCGCGGCGCGTGCGCCGGCATCGACCCGTCGGCGACCGACGCCAGCACGATCACCGCCACGACCCCGTACCAGAACCCCGGTCAGATCAGCGAGAACGGCGAGATCGGCTTCGTCCAGCTCGACATCCGCGAGCTCGGGTTCACCGAGCTGACCAAGCTGGGCACCACCATCGAGGAGTGCACCAGCTCGCTCGATGCCCCCGACGGGGTTCGGCTCGAGTTCGGTGGCGACCTGTTCGGTGAGTTCGAGCTGCCCGAGAGCGAGATCTACGGCCTGATCGCGGCGGTGATCATCCTCGTCGTGGCGTTCGGGTCGATCCTCGCCATGGGCCTGCCGATCGGTACCGCGCTGCTGGGTCTCGGCGTCGCCTTCGCCCTGGTCTCGCTGGCCAGCCACGTCTTCGACATCCCCGACTTCGCGACGTCGATGGTGGCGATGATCGGCATCGGCGTCGGCATCGACTATGCCCTGTTCATCGTCACCCGCTACCGCGAGTGCCTCGCACGCGGCCGATCGGTCGAGGACTCGGTGGTCGAGGCGATCAACACCGCCGGACGGGCCGTGCTGTTCGCCGGTATCACCGTGATCATCTCGCTGCTCGGGCTGATGCTGATGGGGCTCAGCTTCGTCAACGGCATGGCCATCGCCTCGGTGGCGGGCGTGGCGATGATGATCCTCGGCTCGCTGACGTTGCTGCCCGCCCTGCTCGGCTGGGTCGGCACCCGGATCGACCACACCACCCGGGCCGCGCTGATCGCCCTGGCGCTGTTCTTGGTCGGCGCCATCGTCGCGGTCACCACCGGGCGGTGGGCGCTGGTTGGTGCCGGCGTGGCGGCGGCGGCGATCGTGATGGTGGTCAGCATCTTCGTGCGTTCGCTGCGCCGGCACATTCCGCACCGCACCGAGCCGCCCAAGGAGCAGCGGTTCTGGTACCGCTGGAGCCGGTTCATCCAGCATCGGCCGTGGCCGAGCGCGCTGGCCGCCACCGGGCTGCTGGTGTTGCTGGCGGTGCCGCTGTTTTCGATCCGGCTCGGCTTCAGCGACCTCGGAAACCTCCCCGAGACCCAGACGGTGCGTCGCGCCTACGACCTGCTGGCCGACGGGTTCGGTCCCGGGTCCAACGGCCCGTTCATCATCACCGTCGAGGGCGACGCCGCCCAGGACGAGGCGCAGTTCGGCGCCTTCATGCAGACCTTGGATCAGACCGACGGGGTGGCGCGAGCGATCCCGATGACGGCGATGGAGGGGTTTCAACCGGGACCGCTCCAGCTGATCCGACTCGACCCGCTCGGCGCACCGCAGGACGAGTCGACCTACGACCTGGTGCATGAGCTGCGCGACGAGATCATCCCGGCTTCGGGGGTCGACGCCAAGGTCGGTGGCTTCACCGCCGGCTCGGCCGACTTCGCCACCTACTTGGCCGACCGGATGGCGTGGCTGATCGGGGTGGTGCTGCTGCTCAGCTTCGTCCTGTTGATGGCGGTGTTCCGCAGCGTGCTGGTGCCGCTCAAGGCGGTGATCATGAACCTGCTGTCGATCGGCGCGTCCTACGGGATCCTCGTGGCCATCTTCCAGTGGGGTTGGGGCATGGAGCTGATCGGCGTCGATCGAGCCGGGCCGATCGAGGCGTGGGTGCCGATGTTCCTGTTTGCCATCGTGTTCGGGTTGTCGATGGACTACGAGGTGTTCCTCCTGTCTCGGATCAAAGAGGAGTACGACCGCACCAAGAACAACGAGATCGCCGTCGCCGACGGTCTGGCGGCGACGGCCCGGGTGATCACCGCCGCCGCACTGATCATGTTTTGCGTGTTCGCCGCCTTCTCGCTGGGCGATGACCGTCAGCTCAAGCTGTTCGGGCTGGGTCTGGCGATCGCGGTGCTGCTCGACGCCACCATCGTGCGCATGGTGCTGGTTCCGGCGACGATGGAGCTGCTCGGTGATCGCAACTGGTGGCTGCCGCGCTGGCTTGACCGGATCCTCCCAAACATCGACGTCGAAGGCGGCCACGCGGCGCCGCCGTCCGCGCCGCCGCCGACCCCGGCCGGCGAGTAGCCCGGGACCGGACGGCCCCCGGCGACGACCGCCAACGAGCGCTCGACGGTGGGAGTTGGCGATCTGGCCGCCATCATGCCTTGACAGCAGCGGTGCGGTCGCCTACTGAAAGGTCCGCTATGGCCAAGCCACTGGTCGTCGTCGAGTCTCCGGCGAAGGCCAAGACCATCTCCAAGGTCCTCGGCGACCGGTTCGACGTGCGCGCCTCGGTGGGTCATGTCGCCGACCTGCCCTCCAAGGGGCTCGCCGTCGACGTCGACAACGGGTTCAAGCCGACCTACGAGCTGACCGAGCGTGGCAAGCAGGTGGTCAAGGAGCTGCGCTCGGCGCTGAAGGACGCCAGCGAGCTGTATCTCGCGACCGACGAAGACCGCGAGGGTGAGGCGATCAGCTGGCACCTGTTGGAGCAGCTCAAGCCCAAGGTGCCGGTCAAGCGGATGGTCTTTCACGAGATCACCCAGGCCGCCATCGACAACGCCGTCGCCAACCCCCGCGGCATCGACTACGGGCTCGTCGATGCCGCCGAGACCCGCCGCATCCTCGATCGCCTCTACGGCTATGAGGTCTCGCCGGTGCTGTGGCGTCGGGTCAACCGGGGTCTGTCGGCCGGGCGGGTTCAGAGCCCGTCGATCCGCCTGATCGTCGAGCGGGAGCGGGAGCGGATGGCATTCGTGTCGGCCGGCTACTGGGACATCGAGCTGACCACGTCGAGCGCTCCCAGCTTCACCGCCGATCTGGTCGCGCTCGATGACCGCAAGGTCGCCACCGGCAAGGACTTCGACGACCGGGGGCAGGTGTCGGGCGAGGTCGTGGTGCTCGACGAGGGTCGCGCCCGGGCGCTCACCGCCGGTCTCGAGCCCGCCGAGTTCACGGTGCGCAGCGTCGAGGAGAAGCCGTATCGCTCGCGCCCTCAGGCGCCGTTCCGCACCAGCACCCTCCAGCAGGAGGGCGGGCGCAAGCTGCGGTTGTCGTCGTCCCAGGTGATGCGGGTCGCCCAAGGGCTGTACGAGCGAGGGTTCATCACCTACATGCGCACCGACAGCGTCGTGCTGTCGGCCGAGGCCCTCGGCGCCGTGCGCGCCGAGATCAGCAAGGAGTACGGCGCCAACTTCTTGTCGCCAGAACCCAAGCAGTACGCCTCCAACGTCAAGAACGCCCAGGAGGCCCACGAGGCGATCCGGCCGACCACCCCGTTGCGCTCACCGCGCCAGGTGCAGGGCGAGCTCAACAGCCAAGAGCTGTCGCTGTACCGGTTGATCTGGCAGCGCACGTTGGCCTCGCAGATGGCCGATGCCGTCGGGTTCACCGTCACCGTCCGCCTGGGGGCTACCGCCATGGCGTTGGACCCCGGTGTGTGGGCGCTCGACGCCGCCGCCGGGTTCGCCAGCGCCACGCCGGCGGCGCTGTTCTCGGCGTCGGGGACCACGATCACGTTCCCCGGCTATCGCCAGGCCTACATCGAATCGCGCGACGAGGGCGATGCCGGCGACGAGCGCGAGGCGTTGCTGCCCCAACTCGCCGAGGGCGACGTGGTGCCGGTGGCCAACCTCGAGCCCGAGGGGCACACGACCAACCCGCCGCCCCGCTACACCGAGGCATCGCTGGTCAAGCGGTTGGAGGAGCTGGAGATCGGCCGGCCCTCGACGTGGGCGTCGATCATCCAGACCGTGCAGGACCGCGGCTACGTCTGGAAGAAGGGTCAGGCGCTCGTGCCGACCTGGACCGCGTTCGCCGTGGTCGGACTGATGGAGCAGCACTTCGACGAGCTGGTCGACTACGACTTCACGGCCCGCATCGATCAGGACCTCGACGCCATCGCCCACGGCCAGCGTCAGAAGGAGCAGTGGCTGCACGCCTTCTATTTCGGCGACGACGAGCTGCCCGGGCTGCGCCGGCTGGTGGAGGAGAACCTCGACCACATCGACGCCGCCGCGATCAACACCTTCCCGCTCGGTGAAGACGACGAAGGTCGCGAGATCGTGGTCAAGCCGGGTCGCTATGGGCCCTATGTCAAGCGAGGCGATGACACCGCCGGGGTGCCCGAGGACCTGGCCCCCGACGAGCTGACGCTCGCCAAGGCGATCGAGCTGCTCGCCGCCCCGAAGTCCGACGAGCCGATCGGCGAGTGGGAGGGGCTCCCGGTGTTCGCCAAGAACGGGCGGTACGGCCCATACGTCCAGTGGGGGACGCCCGACCAGCCGCCACCCGGTCTCGACAAGCCGAAGATGTCGAGTCTGTTCAAGACGATGGTGCTCGAGCGGGTCACCCTCGAAGAGGCCAAGGACCTGTTGTCGTTGCCCCGCTCGCTGGGCACCGACCCCAACGACGGCGTCGAGATCCTCGCCAACAACGGCCGCTACGGGCCCTACGTCCAGAAGGACAAGGACTACCGCAACCTCGACAACGAAGAGCGGTTGTTGACGATCGGCCTCGACGAGGCGGTCGAGATCTTCAAGCAGCCCAAGGTGTACCGCCGCGGCGGTGCGGCCCGGGCCGCCTCGGGACCGTTGCGTGAGTTCGGCACCGACCCGGTCAGCGAGCGACCCGTCGTCGCCAAGGACGGCCGCTTCGGGGTCTACGTCACCGACGGCGAGACCAACGCCTCGATCGGCAAGGGCGACCGGATCGAGGGGATGAGCCCCGAGCGGGCCTACGAGCTCCTGGCGATCCGCCGCGAGGCGGTGGCCGCCAAGGGCGGCCCGGCCAAGAAGAAGGCCGCCCCCCGCAAGAAGAAGGCGACCTCGAAGAAGGCGACCTCGAAGAGGGCCGCCGCCAAGAAGAAGGCCTGACCCGACCGCCCACCCCATCGAGGGCTGAAGCGCAGACGAGGGCTGGCCGCACCACGGTGGTGCGGCCAGCCCTCGATGGGGATCGCCGTAGCCTGCCCCCGATGGACGGCGCCTACATCGCGTTCGAGGGGACCGAGGGTTCCGGCAAATCGACCCACGCCCGTCGGCTGGCCGAGTCGCTCGATGCCGTCCTGACCCGCGAGACCGGCGGTACCCCGATCGGTGAGCGGCTGCGGACGATCCTCCATGACACCGCCGTCGACGATCTCGACGACCGCGCCGAGGCGCTGATCGTGGCCGCCGACCGGGCCCAGCACTTCGCCCAGGTGGTCACCCCGGCGCTGGCGGCCGGGCGCGACGTTGTCAGCGACCGCAGCGTGTGGTCGACGCTCGCCTACCAGGGCTATGGACGCGGTCTCGATCTCGACGAGCTACGCGCCGTCAACGAGTGGGCGACGGGTGGACGCTGGCCCGATCTGGTCGTCTTCCTCGATGTCGACGTCGAGGTGATGACCGCACGGATCGCCAAGCGCGAGCTCGACCGCTTCGAGCGCGCCGGCGACGAGTTCCACACGAGGGTGGTCGAGGGCTTCCGGGCGATGGCCGCTGCCGATCCCGCGCACTGGATCGTCCTGCGTCCCGATGCGCCCAAGGACGAGGTTGCCGCACAGGTCCGTGCCGTGGTGCTCGACCGGCTGGGGCGGGCTCGGTGAGCGGCTCGATCTGGGACGGTGTCGTCGGCCAACCCGATGCTCGGCGGCTGCTTCGAGCGGCCGCCGCGCATCCTGTCCACGCCTATCTGCTGGTCGGTCCGCCCGGCTCGACCAAGACCGAGGCGGCCCGCGCCTTCGCCGCCGCGCTGGTGTCGTCGTCGGGCGACGACCCCGACGATCGCGACGCCCGCCTGGCCCTCGCCGGTGCGCACCCCGATGTCCGCGAGGTGCAGCGGGCCGGGGCGGCGATCAGCGCCGACCAGGCCCGCGAGATCGTCCGGCTGGCCAGCCTCGCCCCCGTCGAGGGCGCCCGCAAGGTGATGATCCTCCACGAGTTCCACCTGCTCCGCCCCGAGGGTGCGGCGCTCTTGCTCAAGACGTTGGAGGAGCCGCCGGCATCCACCGTGTTCGTCGTCCTCGCCGACTTCGTCCCCGCCGATCTCGTCACGATCTCGTCGCGGTGCGTTCGGGTGCCGTTCCGGGCGTTGTCCGACGAGGTCATCGCCGCCCAGCTGGCGGCGGGTGGGCTGACGAGCGATCGGGTGGCCGAGGTCGTCGCCGCCGCCGGTGGTGATCTCGACCGGGCCCGACTGCTGGCGGGCGACGAGGCGTTGGCCGCCCGCCGTGCGGCCTTCCGCGACGCGCCGCGTCGTCTGGACGGCTCGGGTCGAGTGGTCATGGAGCTCGTCGACGAGCTGCTCGGGATGCTCGAGGCGGCGGCGGCTCCGCTGACCGCTCGGCACGACGAGGAGGTGGTCGCGCTCGACGCCCGCGCCGCCCAGTTCGGTGAGCGAGGCAGTGGCCGCAAGGCGTTGGAGGAGCGCCACACCCGCGAGCTGCGCCGTCACCGCACCGACGAGCTGCGAGCGGGCCTGACCGTTCTCGCCGGCAGCTACCGGGACGCACTGGTCGCCAACCCCGGGCACCGGCCCGACGAGTTGGCCGGTGCCGTGCACCGAGTGATCAAGGCGCTTGAAGGGTTCGAGTTCAACCCCAACGAGAAGCTGCTGATGCAGTCCCTGCTGTGGGATCTCCCGTCGCTCGCCCCGCGGCGCCCGGCGCGTTAACCCACTCCCGCAGGCTCGGGCCCGTGGTCCGGTTCGTTCGGCATCGACGCGGCGAGCCCGGCGAGGGCGATGACGCCGAGCGCACTGCCATACGCCGCGCCGCCGAGGCCGTAGAGCTCGAAGCCGATCAACGAGCACAGGATCGGGATGGTCGCGCCGACGCGCACCGAGCGCGCCTCGATCCAACGGCGCGCCCAGACGGCATCGGCGATCTGCAGCGCGAGCACCACCGCGGTCATCGCCAGCCCGGCCCAGCGGCCCTCGAACCCGAATGCCAGCAGGATCGCCGTGGAGCCGCCGACGATCGTGCCCACGATCGGGATCACCGCACCGACCCCGGCGAGGACGCCCACGCTGACCGCGGCGGGCACGTCGAGTCGCCAGCTGACGCCACCGACGATCACCCCGACCACGAATCCGACCACCAGCGACCACAGGATCCACTGCCGGCCACGGACACCGGCAACCGTGATCAGCCGTCGGAGCCTGGTACGGCGGGGCTCGGCGAACTGGTTGGCGAACCCGTCGATGTACCGGCGCCCGCCGGCGAGGAAGAACAGCATCAGGATGCCCGTCACCATGTACGTCGGGGCAGTATCGGCGGCCCGGGCCAGCGGGTCGCCCCGAATCGCGTCGTCGAACCCGTCGGCTAACGACTGCACCCGGTCGGCGAGGTCGACGTCGGCGGCCCACGCGGCCTGCGTCTCGAGTTCGGCGGCCGCCTCGGGGGCGAGCACCATCAGTTCGTCGAGCGAGTCGTTGACCTCGTTGATCACCCCGAACCCGACCAGGCCGATGATGCCGGTCATCGCCAGGAGCACGACGATCACGGCCACCGCACGTGGGAGCAATCGGTCGGCGACGGTGACGAGCGGTTCGATCAGCAGCGCGACGATCGAGCAGGCGACCACCCAACCCACGGTCCGATGCGAGTCGATGAACGCGTTGCGCAGCAGCCACGCGGTCACGACGGCACCGACCAGCAACACCGCCGACCCGGCCGACAGCCCGACGTAGTCGGCGCCGGGGCGCCTCGTCGGTGTCGGCTCGCTCGTGGCCACCACCGAACCGTAGCGATGGTCCGTCGTCGCGTCCGGGACCGGTGTCATGATCAGAACGTGCCCGGTGCCGAGCCTCCGAGCGTCGAGAACAGCAACGCCCACGGCGAGTCGTCGGCGCCGCGTGTCGACGCCACCGAGGCGCCCGGCGCCGTGCGCCGGCTCCACCTCGACTGGCGCACGTTCGCGTACCTCGTGGCCGCCATGCTGGCCGCCGCCGCGCTGCTCGGCACGTTCCGCGGTGCATCGACGATGATCACCCGGATCGCGCTGGGCGTCGTGATCGCCCTTGCCTTCGATCCGTTGGCCGATTCGGTCCAACGTCGGTTCCAGGCGTCGCGCGCGGTCGCCGTGTCGGTCGTGGTCGTCGGGATGGTCGGCATCGGCGCCTTGTTGGTGCTGGTGCTCGGGCCCCGAGCCGTCGAGGAGGCACAGGCGTTCGAGGAGCAGCTGCCGGCGACGATCGCCGAGCTCGAGCGACTGCCGCTGATCGGTGAGCGGCTCGCCGATGCCGACATCACGTCGCAGTTCCAGCACTGGCTGGCCGGGCTGCCCGAGCGGTTGACCAACGATCGGGTGGTCGATGCTGCCGGCAGTGTCGTCAGCGGGGTGGCCGGTGTGGTGATCGTGGTGGTCGTTGCCGTCGCCGTGCTGATCGACGGTGAGTACCTGATCGGGCTGGTCCGTCGCCTGTTGCCCGAGCGTCGCCGGGCCCAGGGCGACGAGATCGGCCGGGTGCTCTACGACACGCTCGGCCGCTACTTCGGCGGCTCGGTGACGGTCGCCGCGATGATGGGTCTGTACGTGCTGGCCATCGGGCTCGTCCTCGGGGTGCCGCTGGTGCCGCTGGCGGCAGTGTGGGCGATGCTCACCGACCTGATCCCGCAGGTCGGAGGATTCCTCGGCGGATCGCTGTTCGTCGTGCTGGCGCTGACCGAGGGCGTGCCGACGGCATTGGCCGCCGGGGTCCTGTTCGTGCTCTACATGAACCTGGAGAACCACGTGATCCAGCCGGCGATCGTGGGCAGGTCGGTCGACCTGACGGCGCCGACGACGATGGTGGCCGCCTTCGTCGGCGGTGCTGTGGCCGGCGTCCCCGGCGCCCTGGTGGCGACCCCGCTGGTGGGCACGGTCAAGGCCCTGTACCTGATCGCCCGTGGTACGCCGCATGAGCCGGCCGAGCGCACCGGTCTGGTGCGTCTGGTCACCGCCCGGGTGCGTGGTCTCCGCCACCGTCAAGGGTGAGCAGCGCGACCCCGTCGCTAGACTGCGGCACTCGGCTGGCCCTGTTCTCGGACCGGACCGCACCCGCCCAGATAGCTCAGTCGGTAGAGCAACGCACTCGTAATGCGTAGGTCGTCGGTTCGATTCCGATTCTGGGCTCCGCGAAACACCAGCTAGATGGTTGTATCGCTGGTTCGCTGCCATTTGTCGGAGTCGCCGATCAAGCAGCCAACCACGCACTCTGTTTGCGATGTCCGGGTGGAGGGCTTCGCTGCGTGAGCGCCGCCCGGGTAACTGGGAGCTGATCGTCCAGCTGCCGCGCGACCCCGAGACGGGCCTCCGCAAGCGGCTGAGTCGGACCCGTCACGGCACCAAGCGTGAGGCCCAGCGGGCCCTGGCAGCGCTCGTCGCACAGGTGTCGGCGGGCAAGGTCACGTCGACGGCGAAGACGCTCGGCGAGTTGCTCGACCAGTGGTTGGAGCACGTCGACCAGCAGCTCTCGCCGACGACGGCGCGCGAATACCGCCGTCTGGTCGCGACGACAATCGACCCCGATCTCGGCAGCCTTCGGCTGGGTCGGGTCACGACCAAACGGGTCGACGACTACTCCGCGCAGCTCACCGCCGAGCGCGACCCCGAGTACGGCGCGCTCCCACGGCACCTCACATCGACCGAGGCGCCCGCACGCGGGCGATCGCCTCGGTGGCCGGCCGCGCCGAGCCGCTACATCCCGACACGATCACCAGGACGTTCTCCCGCGTCTGCAACCGGGCTGAGGTCAGTGGCGTCCGACTTCACGATCTGCGCCACCTGCACGCCACCCAGCTCCTCGCCGCGGCGTTTCGGTCCGCACCGTCAGCGGGCGCCTCGTTCACGCCAACGCCGCCACCACCCTGAACGTGTACGCCCACTTCCTGGAAGCCAGCGATCGCGAAGCCGCCGACGTCATCGGTGACCTCCTGGGCTGACGCGATATCCGCGCGACCGATCGAGCGCAACGGTGCCGAGGTCGAGCGGGTCGGTGGTCCCATCGCTCGGAGCGATATGTGCGGGTTGCGCCCTCCTTCGTGATGTATACGCTTGATGTATGTCGTCCACGAGAACTCAGATCTACCTGACGGACGACCAGCGCCGCCGCATCGACCGGATCGCTGAGGCCAAGGGCTTGACCATGGCCGAGGTCGTGCGCCGAGCGGTCGACGACTACCTGGACGACGAGCCCGACGCCGAACTCGCGCTCAGCGCCACCTTCGGTGCCGCACCCTCAGCGCAGGTCCCGTCGCGCGATCAGTGGCAACGTGGCTGACCTCCTCATCGACACCGACGTTTTCGTCGACCACCTCCGCGGCGCCCGCGAGCTCCGAACGAAGCGTCATCGACTCAGCTATTCGGTCGCCACGCGCGCTGAGCTGTTCGCCGGGAACACCGCGACTGACCTGTCGGTGCAACTCCTCGCACCGTTCCGCGAGCTCGACGTCAATCGCGCCGTCGCCGAACGGGCTGGGCGGATCGTTCGCGAGTTCGGGACGCGGCTGCCCGACGCGCTCATCGCAGCGACGGCGCTCGAACACGGCCTCGAGCTTGCCACCCGCAACCGCAAGCACTTCGAACCCATCCGCGGTGTTCGAATCCGAGAGCTCGCCTGACTACACCACAAGCGTTCTACGGAGCGGTCGCGGTGTCGAGAGCGCTGCGCCGAGGTGCCGTTCCCGCGCGGTGCAAGCAGGCGACGCTGGCGCGCGTTTCCGAGCGGGTTTGATCATCGGAGTGCGTCGGCGAACTGTTCGCTGCTGGTATTCCACCACCGGCGTCGGCGATCGAAGCGGACCTGGCCGCCCATCGATTCCCACATCTCGATGAACGGCGCCTCGCCGGCCTCGACGCGTCGCCGGACGAACTCGCCGCCTCGTGCGATCGACTCCGCCAGGCAGTCGATCACGACGTTCCTGCCATCTTTGTCGAGTCCGTACTCATCGCACACCAGTCGAAGTCGCGCCGGCCGGTCGTTGCTCTCCCAGCCAAGTCGGGCAGCGTTGATCTCGTCGTCGATCGGAACACACATTCGAGCGAACGCCGCGACGTCGAACTCGCGGCGACCAGGTGCGGCGAAGTCAAAGTCCAACAGCGCAACGGCTTCACCGTTGTCGAACACGACGTTCTCGAGGCAGACGTCGTTGTGGCAGATCACGTCGCCGCCCACTGGGTCGGCCATCTCGTTGCTCCAGGTGGTTGCCCCGAGGTCGAGTCCGATCGATGCGTCATGCAACCGTCGCAGGAGGCGAGCGATCGAGCCCAACGCGGCGTCCGAGTGCGCCCAGCTCGGGTACGGCGGCGTTGCGACCTCACCGGGGATGAACCGGAGTCGCTCTCGTCCGTCCGAGTCGATCGTCACCGGTTCGGACGCGCCGGCGAAACCGGCTTGGCGGAGCGCGGTGAGGTACCGGTGGATCGACTCCGAGTGCGGGTTCGACGGACGCAGCACATAGTCCCCGACCCGGACTACGTCGCCCGCGTTGGCGACACCGCCGTGCAGCAGCTCTTCGTCGCCCATGACTCACAGTCTCGCGGGCGAAGCGGTGAAAGCGACTGAACGTTCTCGCGCAGATCGCACCGACCGCGAAGCGCCGTAGTGGGCGGGTCGGACCGGCCGGGGAGGAAGTGCGATATGTGCGGGTCGACGACGAGGCAGGCACCGATCCCTCGTGAATCTGATAATCTGATTCCCATGTCGGAAGTCACTGCGACCGAAGCAGCTCGCAAGTTCGCTGACCTCCTCGACGCCGTGGAGCACGATGGCGAGCGGTACACGATCACGCGTCGCGGCAGGGCCGTTGCTCACATCGGACCGATCACGCGGGGCCGCGGCTCCGACGCCAAGGCCCTGCTTCGCCGGAACCGTCCCGATGCTCGATGGGCACACGACCTCGACGAGGTCCGCGATCTGCTCGAGGTCGAGAACCGCCCGTGACGCTCCTCCTGCTCGACACCACCTTCCTCATCGACACCGAGCGACGTGCCACCGAACTCGACGACCTGATCGGCGATGACGACGACGTCGCCATCGCAGCGATCACCCTGGCCGAACTCACCGTCGGCGTGGAACTCGCAACGGTGCGCCAACGGGACCGGCGACAAGCATTCGTCGACGAGATCGCCGCCTCGATCCCGATCTTGCCGTACGACCAGGGCGTTGCGATGCGACACGCGAGCCTGCTGGTCGCCGTGCGACGGGAAGGTCGGCCTCGTGGCGCCCACGACCTGATCATCGCCGCCACTGCCGCCGCTGCAGGGCGCACGGTCGTGAGCGCTGACCGCCGTGCTTTCGACGGCCTGCCTGGCGTGACCGCGCTCGATCATCGATCGCCGTCGGACTGAGCGATACCGAGCACCTCGAGGCCGCGAACGCTCCGATGTACGTCCCGTTCCCGAGCGGGCGAGGTGATCGGCGGCGCCGATGCGATATCGGGCGGTTCGAGCTCGTCCCGCAGGGGTTCGCCCGCATGCGTGAGCGTGTCGGCCACCCCGGAATCCTTGCGTAGGCCGGCGGTCCGAGAGCCGTATGGTGTGGGCGGTGTCGTTGCTGCGTGAAGAGCCTCGGGGAGGCGAAGACGCCCTCCGGGCGATCACGGAGCTGCTTCAGGATGCACGGGCGGCGGATCCAACGCTCGGACTGTACGAGGCAGCCGATGTGCAGTGGTGGTGGGCGCAAGCGCCGCGACTGATCGAAACGTTCCCGCAGCTCGTCTGGTTCGATGAGGTTGGTCGACCACAGGCCGCGGTGATCATGACCGGGTGGAGCTACGGGGTTCAGATGGACCCGGTCGTCCTTCCAGGTGCCACGCCCGAACTTGTTGCGCAAGTCGTCGACAGCGGGCTACACCACGCTTCCACTGCAGGTTTCGACTCGGTGCAACTCGAGGTCGATCGCGCCGATCACGTGCTCCGTGAGGCCTTGTGTGCACGCGGGTTCGAAGTCGAAGACTCTGGGTGGGCGGAAGCCTGGATGTCCGCCGACACGCGGCCTGAGATCAGCCCGTTGCCGTCGGACTACCAGCTCACGTGTCGGCTTGGCACGAGGTCGCAGCCTCATCATCTGACCGAACGAAACGGAGATGCTGTCGAGCGGCGCCTCCAGCAGACTTCGCTGTACCGAGCCGATCTGGATCTCGTTGTACTCGACGTCCGCGGGAATGTGGCCGCCTACGGTCTGTTCTGGTTCGACCCTGTGACGTCGACCGGAATGATCGAACCGATGCGCACCGAGGACGCCCATCGGCGACGCGGCCTCGCCCGACACCTGCTGACGGCCGGGATCGACAAGCTGGCCGATGTCGGGGCCGATCGCGTCAAGGTCTGCTTCGAGCTGAGCAACCCGGCGTCGAGCGAGCTGTACCCCTCAATCGGTTTTCGCGCGGTCAAGCGAACTGACGTCCTCTCGGGTCCGACGAAGGGCTTGTCGACTTCCTGAACTCGCTGATTCTGTGTTCGATGGTTCGAGCCGAACCGATCTGACGACCATTCGCGGCGACACGGTCGATGGGTTGCCGCGCAGCGCCGGAGCGCACGCGACTCGCGCGGCGACGGAGTGTTGGAGGGGACCACGTCCCGCGCTCCAACACTCCGCCGGCACTCAACACTCGGATGGGTGAGGGTGGGGTCAGCTGGGGCCGCTGAACTGGAACGCGGCGTCGGCGGGGGTCATCCGCGGGGCCGCGGCGTTGTCCTCGGCGTAGCGGTTGAGCTCGGCCCGGCCCACGACGTGCCAGTGCACCTCGTCGGGCCCGTCGGCCAGACGCAGGGTGCGCTGGCTGGCATACATCCGTGCCAGTGGGGTCCAGTGCGACACGCCGGTGGCGCCATGGATCTGGATCGCGTCGTCGATGATCTGGCAGGCACGGATTGGCACCATCGCCTTGACCGCCGAGACCCACACGCGAGCCTCCTGGTTCCCGAGGGTGTCCATCGCCTTGGCGGCTCGCAGCACCATCAGACGCATCGCTTCGATCTCGATCCGCGCCTTGGCGATCATCTCGGTGTTCTTCCCGAGGTTGGCCAGCGGCTTGCCGAAGGCGTCACGGTTCAGGCCCCGGCGCACCATCAGCTCCAACGCCCGCTCGGCGGCGCCGATCGAGCGCATGCAGTGGTGGATGCGGCCTGGGCCGAGGCGAACCTGGCTGATCTCGAAGCCACGGCCGACGCCGAGCAGCGTGTTGGCCTTGGGGACGCGAACGTTGTTGAACCGCAGGTGCAGGTGCCCGTGCGGAGCATCGTCATCGCCGAACACCTGCATCGCGTCGAGCTTCTCGACGCCCTCGGTGTCAGCGGGCACGAGGATCTGGGTGTGGCGCTGGTGGGGCGGGCCGTCCCAGCTCGTGCGCAGCATGACGATGTAGATCTTGCAGCGAGGGTCGCCGGCTCCGGAGGCGTAGTACTTCTCGCCGTTGATGACCCACTCGTCGCCGTCTTCCTCGGCGAAGCACTCGAGGTTCTTGGCATCGGAGCTGGCGACGTCGGGCTCGGTCATCACGTACGCCGAACGGATCTCGCCGTTGAGCAGCGGGGTCAGCCACTGGTCCTTCTGCTCGCGGGTGCCGACCCGCTCGAGAACCTCCATGTTGCCGGTGTCGGGCGCCGAGCAGTTGAGGGACTCGGAGGCCAGCGGGCTCTTGCCGAGCTCGTTGGCGATGTATGCGTAGTCGAGGTTCGACAGCCCTTCACCCGTCTCGGCGTCGGGGAGGAAGAAGTTCCACAGGCCGTTCGCTTTGGCCTTGGCCTTGACGCCATCGAGCAGTTCGAGCTGGCCGTCGCCGTAGCCCCAATGCTCGGCGCGGCCCTCGCCGAGCCGGTAGTACTCCTCGGTGATCGGGTCGATCTCGTTCTCGATGAACGCCTTGACCGCCTCGTAGAGCGGCACGGCGTGCTCGGACATCGACAGGTTCATGGCGTCGTCGGTGGCGACGCCCGAGTGCATACCGGGCTTGGGGGCCATCTGGATTCTCCTTCGGCGGCGAAACGGTGATCGCTACCGATTCTTGACGATCAGGCCCCGCAGGCTCGCATCGCAGCGGGTTGCACCGTGGAGACATCGATCACGGCATCGAGACAGATCGGGCCGTAGACGTGTGGGAACTGCTCCCCGCCGCCGATGAGATCCTCCACCACGAGCGGGGCGCACAGCCGATGCGGATCGATCCGCATCACCACCACCTGCTCGACGTCGGCGTAGAACATCGACATCACCTGGGGCACCTGGGCGGCGAAGGAGCAGTGAATGAACCCCTCCTCGGCCAGCGACCGGCCCCGGGTGCTGATCGTGTAGCGACCGTCGACGCGTGCCGCGTCCCAGTCCTCGGGCAGCGAGATGTGAAAGATCGCCTCGCCGGGCAACGAGCTCACGTCGGCACCTCGGCCAGCGAAGGGGCCACCGACACGGCGCGATCGAACCCGGTGGCGGCCAGTCGCGTCACCAGCGGGGCCCGGCTGGCGACGACGGCGAGATCGCCGCCGCGTTCGCGCAGCCGACCGGCGACGCCGAGCAGGATGCCGAGTCCGGCGTCGTCGAGCACGTCGACGGCATCCAGATCGACCGTGAGCAGACGCCCCGGATGCTCGGTGGCGGCTCGCAGGAGGAGGTCGCGCAGCACCGGCAGTGTGCCGAGGTCGACGACCCCGACGAGCGCGATGATGACGCGGCCGCCGACAACGGAGATGTCCCCACGCAGCTCCACGCCCATCACCGTACCTCGCCGGCGCCATCCCGGACCGCACGGCGCTGCGGTCACGGTGGCTCCCATGCCATCGTCGCCGACGCCGACAGGTCGACGCCGGCGAGGAGCGGTCCGATCATCGGCAGGCTGGGGTCGTGGCGGTGCCGGACCGTCACGGTGACGGTGTCGCCGCCCGTGCGGGTCGACACGTCCAGCGGGCGAAGGGCGGTGGCCTGCTGGGCGGCATTGGTGGCCGCGGCGGACGGACTGGCCGACACGGAGGCGGCGCGCGCCGCCGCTCGGGCAGACAGCTCGAGCGCGAGCTGGTCACGGCCGACGAGCGCGACCTCGATCACCCCGCACAGGAACAGCACGACGAGGGGTAGGACGAGCGCGAGCTCGACCGCCGCCTGGCCACGCTCGCCGCGCCCGCGTCGCGGCCGACGGTTCAGATCTTGTCGATCACCGCGTCGATCACCCCGTTGAAGAGGCGAGCGATGCGCGCCGCGCCGCCACCGGCAGTCGCCCATGCGATCACGAGCAGGGCGACCAGCGCGGCGGCCAGCAGCACGAGGGCGTACTCGGTCGTCGCCTGACCTGCCTCGCCCCGCAGGCGGCGTCGCGCCGGGTCGTCCGGGGCGGGTTCGAAGAACGCCTGCACGGCGATCTGGAGTCGGAGGAGCAGGGTGGACATCGGATCTCCTGAGCTTGCGCCGCAGCGCGGCACCGGGCGGTGGACGTCTCACGGGCTTCCGCCCCGCAACGTCGAGAGGGCACCGAGCAGCGCCGGTGCGAGGGCGGCGAGCACGAACGCCGGGAGCGTGCAGGCGACCAGCGGAAACGACAGTCGCACCGGCAGCCGCCGCGCCGCGGCGTCACCTTGTCGTCGGCGGGCGGTGCGGGCGTCGGCGGCCAGCCGGTCGAGCACCGGGGCGAGCGCCAGCCCTTCCCGGTCGGCGGCGGCGACCGATGCCGCGACCTCTTGGGCCGTAGGACCGAGTGTCTCGGGCAGCGCCGTCAGCGCGTCGGCGAGCGCAGCGCCGCGCTGCATCCGCGCGGTCACGGCGGCGAACCCTGGTCGAACCGGGATCGGGGCGCGGCGGGCCAGCTCGTGCACCGCCTGAACCGGTGATCGGCCGGCGTGGAGACACAGCACCAACAGCTCGACCGCGTCGGGGAACGTCGCTTCGACGGCGGCTCGGCATCGCCGTTCGTCGTGGCGGCGCGAACGCGTCCACGCGCCGACCCCGCCCGTCGCCACGGCGATCGCCCCGACCGGTCCGGCGATCGCGATCGCCGCGCCGGACGCGGTGGTGGCGGCCGCGATGATCGCCAACCGACGTGTCCGGCACGCTGCGGCCGCCGGCGCAGCGGGCGATCCAGGGGCGCGGCGGGTCGAGGGGCCTTGTCGCGCGATCAGCCCGATGGTCATGACGGCGGCGACGGTCAGGATTCCGCTGAGACCAGCCAGCGCTTCGGTGGTCATGCCGCCTGCCTGATCACGCGCCGCATCCACCACCAACCGGCGAGGTTGAATCCGCCACCGGCGAGCACACAGGCGATCCCGGCGGGGGTCGCGACCGCCTCGCGGGTGGATGGCTCGGCGATCACCATGAGCCCGAGCGTGGCCAGCGGGAGCACCGTGAGCACCCGGGCCGACAGCCGCGCCTGGGCGCTGGCGACGAGTCGTTCGGCTCGCTCCGCCGCTCGGGCATGGAGCACGGCGGCGGTCCGATCCAAAGGGCGCGCCGCCGGCCCGCCAAGCGCCGCGCAGGCTCCGAGGACACTGGCGACCAGTCCGCTCGGCGTGGCCGGGTCGTCGTCGAGGTCGGCGATCGCGTCGGCGAGGCCGTGGCCGCGTTCGAGACGTGCCAACGAGGGAGCGAAGGCTGGCCGCGCCCGCGGGGCGGCACGCGCCGCCTCCTGCAGCGCCCGCGTCAGCGACACGCCGGTGCGCAAGCTCCGGGCGGCCTGTTCGCACCACTCGGCCATCGCGGTCTCGTCCGGAGGCGGGGTGCGACGCCGTCGTAGACCAGCGGTCGGGCCCGCCAACTCGATGGTCCGCGCCTGGCGGGTGACCACCGACCGAGTTCCCAGCCCGGTGACGGTGACGGCGAGCATCGCCAGCACGATCGGCGCGATGTCGGTCACCGTCGCGCCCGTTCGAAGGCGTGGCTGACGACGCCGTCGATCACCAATGGTCGAAGGCTCGGCTGGTCGCGCTCGTCGAGATGTTCGGCGAACTCGGCGATCTCGCGCACCCGGCGAGCCCCGCCGGTGGTTCGTTCGACGTGCACGACGATGTCGATCGAGCCGACGAGATGACGTCGGATCGCCGTCAAGGGCCACGTGGGGGCCGCCTGGAGCACCAGGGTCTCCAGCCGCTGAAGGGCATCGGCGGCGCTGTTTGCGTGGCACGTCGACCATGAGCCGTCATGACCGGTGTTGAGCGCCTGGACGAGCCCGACGACCTCGGGGCCACGCACCTCGCCGACCACCAACCGGTCGGGGCGCAGCCGCATCGCCGTTCGGACCAGGTCTGCCAGGGTGATCGCGTCGAGGCCATCGGGCGAAGCCGGGCGGGCCTCCAACCGCACGAGGTGATCGTGGGTGGGAAGCAGCTCGGCGGTGTCTTCGATGGTGACGATCCGCTCGCCGGCGGGCACGCGTCCGAGGATCGAGTTGAGCAGCGACGTCTTCCCCGACGACGTGGCGCCGCTGACGATGACGTTGGCCCGACGACGCAACATCTCATCGAGCAAGACGGCGACCGGCTCGTCCCCAAAGGCCGCGAGGGGGAGCGAGCGGTCGCGGAATCGGCGGAGGCTGAGGCACGGGCCGTCGGGGGCGACGGGGGGAATCACGGCGCAGATGCGCGAGCCGTCGGCCAGCCGGGCATCGACCACGGGTGTCACCCGATCGAGCCGGCGGCCGAGCGGCGCGAGGATCCGCTCGATCACGATCGCCAGGTCGTCGGGTCCAAGGTGGGAGACCAGACGGGTCGACCCGAAGGACTCGACCCACACGTCCCCGTGCGAGTTGACGAGCACCTCGTCGACGGCGACGTCCTCGAGCAGCGCGTCGAGCGTGCCCAGACCGGCCAGCCGGGCGACCGCTGCCCGGACGAGTCGGTCGCGCTCGGGGGTGGATGCCAGCGGCGCGAGTCGCGAGACATGGCGACGCACGACGGCTTCGGCGTCTCCTGGGTCGGACTGGGCGGCTCGGCACAGCGCGACGACCAGCCGCTCGTCGAGCGGTGGCGGGGTCGTTCCGGCGGGGTGCTCCTGCACCGGTGGCGACATCGTGGAGCTCATGAGGCGCGCCTCATCTCGCGTCGTGCTGGTTTGGGCACGCCGGCCGTGAGCAGACCGGAGTCGACGGCGCGGGCGACGGCCGGATCGAGGCTGAACGTGGCGACGATCGGGGCGCCGACCGAGGTCTCGACGTCGCGGGGCCGCAAGCGCCGGCCCGGTTCGGCGATCAGGATGATCCCGTCCGGACGGGTCGCGCTGCGTGCGGCGCGACGCAGCGACAGATAGCAGGGTCGCGTTGCCAGCAACCGCCGCCCGTTCGGACTGGCGGCGATGAGCCCACCCGGCAACTCGCCGGTGCCGGCATCGATCACGACATCGGAGCGGACGGCGGCCAGCCACTCGCCAAAGCGCTCCCAGCGGGGGTGGTGATCGCCGGGTAGCGCTCCATGACCGCGAGCGATCAGGCGGACCCGATCGGTGACCTCCAGAGCCAGGTCGCCGATCGCCGCGGCCGCGACGTCGGCGGCGAACCAGTCGGTGAGTCCCTGCCCATCGGGTTCGTCCACACCGAGCACGGCCGGCAGGTCGCCATCGAGGTCGACGAGGGTGGTTGACGTGCGGGCGTGCAACGCGAGCGCCGCCACGGCAACGGTGGTGCCGGTGCCGCCCTTGACCGACCAGCAGATCGTGACGGTCATGGTTCCTCCAGGCTGGGTGGAGCCTCGGGGGATGTCGGGAGACCGAACGTACCGTCGCCTTCGGCTCTCCCCGTCCTGCCCTGAGCGACCCGCTCGTTCGGGCCGATCACTCAGTGCAGAACGGGTTCCGGGTAGCGTCTCGAATCTCCAGGGAGGTGTCCGGGCACCTGGTGGGCTCCGCCGCCTTCAAAGCGGTTGGGACGGGCGATCCCCGTCCGGCGGGTTCGATTCCCGTCCACCTCCGCCGACGAAGTGTCGTCCCCGACATTAAGTTGCATGATGAAACCTGATGTGCCACCCTGGCGCGGTGCGTCACATCCACCCGCTCATGCCCCAGCTCGCCGGTGACGGTTCGCCGGCATCCGACGCCGCGGATCGGCGTCGGGCATGACCGCGACGCACCCGCGCCGGACGCTGGCGATCGCCTCGCTGGCGACGCTGGCGACCTTCCTCGACACGACGGTGCTCTTCGTCGCGTTTCCAGACATCTCAGCGACGTTCGCGGGGGCGAGCCCAGCGACGATGTCATGGGTGCTGAACGCCTACACGATCGTGTTCGCGGCCGTGCTGATCCCGGCGGGCAAGCTCGCCGACCGGCTCGGTCACCGGCGGGCGTTCCTGGCCGGGTCCACGTTGTTCACGGCGGCGTCGATGGCCTGCGGCCTGGCCCCGACGGTGGAGTTGCTGATCGCGTTCCGGATCGCGCAGGCGGTCGGGTCAGCGGCGCTGATCCCGGCGTCGCTGGCGTTGGTCATGCATGCGTTCTCGCATCGCGACCTGCCCCGGGCGGTGGCGATCTGGGGGGTGACCGGTGCGATCGCGGGGGCGCTCGGGCCCACCCTCGGTGCCGCGGTCGTCGAGTCGTTCGGGTGGCGGTGGGCGTTCTACATCAACCTGCCCGTCGGTGTGTACACGGTGGTCGCCGGCCGTCGCAGCCTGGAGGAGTCCGCCGACCCCGACACGAGGGTGCCATCGGTGACCGGGGTGGTGCTGGTCGTCGCCGCGGCCGGTCTCGTGTCATGGGGGATCGTGGGCTCCGACGACGTCGGGTGGCTGGCGCCCCGCACGATCGGTGTGCTCGCCGCCGGGCTGGCCCTTGTCGCCGCGTTCGTCGTGCACCAACGGCGGACGACGGCGCCGGCGCTCAACCTCGAGCTCTTCCGCATCCGGAACTTCGCGTGGTCGAACGTTGCGATGCTCGTGTTCGGCACCGCGTTCTCGACGCTGTTCTTCGGTTCGATCCTGTTCCTGACCGACGAATGGGGCTGGTCCATCCTGCGCGCCGGTGTCGGCGTCGCCCCCGGGCCGATCGTGGTCGGCGTCACCGCTCCGTTCCTCGGTCGGCTCGCGGGAAGGATCGGGCAACGGCCGATCCTCGTTGCCGGCGGGCTGCTCTACGCGGCCAGTGGCGCCTATCGCATCATGTTCCTCAGCGCCGACGCCCACTACCTCGCCGACTACTTCCCCTCGATGGTGCTCAGCGGCGTCGGTGTCGCATGTGTGTTCCCCCAGCTCTCCAGCGTCGTCGCGCAGGCGCTCCCGGCCAACCGGCGCGGTGTCGGCGGCGCCGCGCTTCAGGCCGGGCGTCAGTTCGGGGGCACGTTTGGGGTCGCCCTCACGATCGCGATGGTCGGGAGCGCGACCGGCCTCGCGGCGTACGACCGCGTCTGGGGCATCATCATCGTCGGGGGCCTCGCCACCTCACTCCTCGCAGTCCCCCTGCGTACCGCGCAAGGCGGACAGCCGCCGGCCGTGTCCGAGCCATCGCTCGCCGCCGAACCGTCCGCCGACCACCGCCCGGCGGATCCGGCGAGGACCCGAATCGGAGGGACGGTATGAACATCGAAACGGCCACGGCGCTCGTCACCGGCGCCAACCGCGGTCTCGGAGCCGCCTTCTGTCGCGCGTTGATCGAGCGCGGTGCCACGGTCCATGCCGGCGCCCGCGACCCCACCTCGGTCGCCACCGACGGGGTCCACCCGCTCCGCCTCGACATCACCGACCCCGGTGATGTGGCGCACGCCGCCGCGGCCTGCGCTGACGTCAGCCTGTTGATCAACAACGCCGGCACGCTCACTCCCGGCTCACTCATCACCGACGGCACCATCGACGCCGGCCGACGAGACATCGAGACCAACGTGTTCGGCACCGCGGCCATGAGCCACGCGTTCGCACCCGTCCTCGCCGGCAACGGGGGCGGCGTGATCGTCAACGTGCTGTCGGTGCTCGCCTGGTACGCGAATCCGGCCTCGGCGATCTACTGCGCCTCCAAGGCCGCGGCGTGGTCGCTCACCAACTCGCTGCGCCAGGACCTCGCCGGCCAAGGCACACAGGTCGTCGCGTTGCACGTCGGGCTGATGGACACCGACATGGCCGGCCGGCTCGATGCCCCCAAGTCCTCCCCCGACGACATCGCCAACCTCACCCTCGACGCCGTCGAGGCGGGTGCCGTCGAGGTGCTCGCCGACGAACCCAGCCGCCGGGTCAAGGCGGCACTCTGCGCCGACGTCACCGCCCTGTACCCGAACCTCGCCGGGTGAACGGCCGGGCCCCCGACCCGGCCCCCGACCGCGTCGCGCCGGTCACGGCCGCAGGGTGAGCGTCGACGTCACGCGATCGTCGAGGACCGGGATGAGCTCGCCGGCCGACCATCGGCCGAGCTGGTCGGTGAAGTGAGGGCTCGTCGGGTCCCCCGACGCGCCGAGCGGGACGATCCAGCGGCTGCCCGGGCGGTTGCCGACGTCCCACACGTAGCGCGCCGTGGAGCCGGTCACCGCCGCCGTGCCGAACCCGGCGAGCTGGTTGGTGGCACAGACACAATCCTGGCCGCCGGCCAGCGGTGGTGACGTCACGCTCATCGCCCGATCCAGCGTGGGGTCCGCCCCGCTCAACGCGAACCTCGGGGTCATGCGGTGCCGGTCGCCCCACATCACCGGGTCCTCGGCAAGTGCGTCGTCCACCGAGGCGGGCAGGTGCTCGCCCCACCCGACCCCGGTGACGATCTCGTCGCGCCCCGAGCGGATCGCCGCGCCGAGCCCGTGCGCCACCGCCGACTCGGGGGGCCTGGCCGTCGCCGGCGGCTCCCAGCCGGCAAAGGGGTTGTGGCGGAGCTCGTCGGGCAACGACGCCGTCACCCGCGCCACCAAACGGTCGAACACCGTGGCCACGAACGTTGCCGCCTCCGAGGTTCGCTTCATGCGGCCATCCCAGCCGCTCAGGCGTGCGGCCGCCTCCCCACCGACGGCCACCACCCGCGTCGCGAGCGCCAGACCGGTCTCCCAGACATCGTCGGCCTGGATCCCGCACTGGTCCTCGACGGTGAGCTCCGTGCGCTCGGCCAGTCGGGCCCAGATCCGATTGGCCCGCGACGGGGAGGCGTACCCGGTGCTCAGCTCGACGCCGATCGGCGCGTCGGTGATCCGCTGGTTGGCGGTGACCACCGCGCCATTGGACGGGTCGTCCATCGCCGGCAGCTGGGGCGCCGGGATCATGCCCTTCCACTCGAAGGTCGGGTCCCAGCCCGGCACCGGCAGATACCGGTTGAGCGGGTCCCGGCGGGGGATGAGACCGGCGGTGCGGTAGGCGATGTGCCCGGCCTCGTCGGCGAGCACGAAGTTGTTGGCCGGCTCCACCCAGAGCTCGATCGCGTCGGCGAGGTCGGCGACCGATCGGGCCCTCAGGAACGGCAGGATCGTTCGCAGGCTGCCGCCGGCCCGCCGGAGCCCGGTCGAGGCCAGGGCGATGCCGATGCCGTCGTCGGCGGTACCGACGATCAGCGGGCCATGGGCCGTCGTCGCGCACTCGATGTCCACCGGGTCGGCGTCGCGCACCTCGATCGTCTCGACTCGCCGGTCGAGGTGCGCGACGGGGAGTCGCTCGACGAAGAGGTCCTGATAGTCCGCCATCGCGTTCGTCACCGCCCACGCGGCGTGCGCGGTCTGGCCGAAGTGCTGGATGCCCGGGATCCCGACGAAGGAGATGCCACTGGCATCGATGCT
Source organism: Desertimonas sp. (assembly GCA_047972065.1). GTDB lineage: Bacteria > Actinomycetota > Acidimicrobiia > Acidimicrobiales > Ilumatobacteraceae > JALZMG01. The sequence goes on along the minus strand of JBKEAH010000049.1, from coordinate 21,480 downwards.
CGGTCCCCGGAGGTGCAGCTGGTAGTAGACGTTGGGCAGCTCCAGCGCCCGGTGCGGATCGCCCGCCACCAGTGGCCGGCCGTTGCTGGTGCGGCTTGTGTCGAGCGCCCAAGCGTTCGAGCCCGACAGCGCGAGTCCCAAGGGTGCGAGGTCGGCGACGAGATCGCGGCGCCCGGCGGCGGTCATCGCGAACGCCGACCCGACCTCGGCGAGCGCGCACCGTACGCCTGACGGGACGATGATCGGGGTGTCGCCCGAGCGGCCTTCGGGAGCGAACGCTCCGACCGCGTCCGGGCCCAACGCGGCGAGGACACGCAGGTTCCACAGCTTGGACTGCCAGGTGGCAAAGGCGACGTGACGCACCAGGAAGACGAGGATCGGCGTCCACGGCTCCCACGGCTCGACGACGCCGCCGAGCGTCGCCAGCTCGATCGGGGGTCGCGTCGCGGCGGCGGCCGCGTTGACCCCGATGGCGTACGCGTCCAGCGCAGCTCGGGTGTCGGCATCGAGGGCGGCGTAGCCGGCGCGGGCGTGATCGGCCAACCGCAGGCGGCGGTGATGGGCGTCGGTCGTCACGTTGGCCGGCGAGCCGAACAGCTCGGCCGTTCGTCCGAGCGCCCGTCGACGATCCCACTCCATCTGCCCGAGCCGGTCGAACGCCGTGGCGAAGCCCTGCCCGACGAACAGGTCGGGCCACGAGTGGGCCGTGACCAGCGGGATGCCGTGGCCATCGCGCGTGATGACGACGTTCCCGTCAAGCCCATCGACGACGTGTTCGTTCATGCCGGCACACTGGCAGATGACCGGCGCGGCGTGCGCCGCCGGCCGCTGCCGGCTGCTAGACCATGACCCGCATGGCGCTGACCGACTACGTCGCACGACCCCTCGCCGCGGGCATCTTCATCGTTGGCGGGCTGGACACGCTGCGAAACCCGGATACTCGGGTGCCGATGGCGCAGAGCGTCACGGGTGTCATCACCGCGGTGACGGGGATCACCCCCAAGCGTCTGGTCCAGCTCAATGCCGCCGTCCAGCTGGTCGGCGGGGTCGCCGTGGCGTCGGGCAGGTTCGCGCGGCCGGCCGCCCTGGCCATCGCCGCCTCGCTGGTACCGACCACGCTTGCCGGCCACCGCTTCTGGGCCGAGACCGAGGCGATGCCGAGGCGGATGCAGCGGATCCAGTTCCTCAAGAACGCCTCGATGCTCGGTGGCATGCTGTCGATCGCGTCGAACACCGGAGGTCGTCCGTCGCTGCCGTGGCTCGCCCGCCGGGCGATCGAGGGCGTGGTCGATACCTCGGTGGACACCGTGCAGCGGCTCCTGCCCGCCGACGCGGCCTGACGCCCGACCCGCCGCCCACCGACGGCGATGGCGGGTGATGGCGACGCTCAGCCTTCGCCGGTCGCCACCGCGCGGGCGGGGTCGGCGCTCCATCCGCTGAAGCTGCCGACGTACAGCCGGGGGCTGGGCAACCCGGCCCGCTCCATCGCCAACGCGTTGACGCAGGCCGACACACCGCTCCCGCACGACACCACGACGTCGGTCTGATCGTCGATGCCGAGCTCGCGGTAGTAGCGGGCCAGGTCGCGGGGCTTCGCGAAGGTGGCGTCGTCGGCATCGAGCACAGCCGACCACGGCGCGCTGATCGCCCCGGGGATGTGACCGGGCCGAGGGTCGATGGCGACCACCGCGCCGGTGAAGCGGTCGCGGGCGCGAGCGTCGAGAAGCCGGCCGTCTTCGGCCAGCCCCACGGCGGCCGCCTGGTCGGCGTCGGCGAGGCGGTCGCTCGGCCACGGCCGCGCCGTGAACGTCGCCGGCGCACGTCGCGAACCGTTGCCGGCTTCGAGCGCGCCGGGGTAGGTCGACAGCCCGCCGTCGGCGAGCGCGGCGTCGCAGCCCAGCATGCGCAGCATCACCACCAGCCGCCCGGCCGTCATGCCGCCGGTGTCGTCGTAGGCGACGACGGTCGTGTCATCACCGATGCCCAGTGCCGCCATGGCGGCGGCGAAGTCGGCGGGCTGGGGGAGTGGGTGGCGGCCGGCGGTGGGGTCGAGGCCGTGGGCGGCCAACGCCGTGTCGAGGTCGACGAAGACCGCGCCGGGCACATGCCCGTGTCGAAAGGCGGCACGGGCGTCGCGCCCGTCGAGGTACCAGCGAACGTCGGCGACCACCGCGTCGTCGCGGACGTCCGCCCATCCGATCACCGCCTCGATGCTCATGGCGACATGCTGGCACCGACGCCTCCACGCGCCGCCAGCGACGAACCCCAACGACGTGTCAGGTGGGTGGGGCGGTTCCGATGACGCCGGCGGCGGCGAGGGAATCGAGCTCGCCGGCGGTGACGCCGAGCAGCTCGCCGAGCACCTCGGCGGTGTGTTCGCCGAGCAGCGGCGCAGCCCGACGGTGCACCGGCCCGTCGAGCCCCGGCAGCCGGAACGGGTAGGTGGAGTGGATCGACGGCCCCGACACCGGATGCTCGACGGTCTCCCAGAACGACCGGGCCGCGAGCTGGTCGTAGTCCAGTTGGGCCTCGGGGTGGACGACCTCCTCGGCGGGCACCCCGTGGGCGCGGAGCTGGGCGACGATCTCGGCCGCCGGTCGCTCGGCGCACCAGGCGTCGAGCCGCTGGTCGATGTCGTCGTGGTGGTGGCGGCGGCCGTCGGCGGTGGCCAGCTCGGTCGCCGCCGCCCAGTCGGGATCGCCGAGCGCCTGGCGGAGGCCCGCCCACTGTTGATCGTTGGCCACGGCGACGGCCACCCAGCGCGGCTCGCTGTCGTCGTCGAGGCGCTCGGCGCTGGCGTAGCAGTTCTGCGGGGCGGCGGCAGCGCCCCGGTTGCCGGCCCGCTCCAGCAGGTGTCCGGTCGCTGAGTACTCGATCACCTGTTCGGCGGCGACGTTGAGGGCGCTGGCGACCATCGGGGCCTCGACCAACGACCCCTGACCCGTGCGACGCCGCCGTTCGAGCGCGGCCAGCAGACCGACGCAGGCATGCAGCCCCGCGCCGGGATCGCACGGTCCGAACAGCGCCGCTGGTCGATGCTCGGGGAAGCCGGTGAGCCAGGCCATGCCCGACACCTGCTCCATCGTCATCGCGAACCCGGTGCGGTCGCGCCACGGTCCGCTCAACCCGAAGGCCGGCATCCGCACCATCACGGTGTCGGGCCGGCGGGCGCGCACGTCGTCCCAGCCGAGCCCGAACCCCTCCATCACCCGGGGGCTGTAGTTCTCGACCACGACGTCGCACTCGGCGACCAGGCGCTGGGCCAGGTCTCGTCCGACGTCGGTGCTCAGGTCGACGGTGACGTCGCGCTTGTTGGTGTTCGTCGCCTGGAAGTACGACGACCACTCCCACCAGCGGTCCTCGTCGGTCGAGTGGTGGGTCATCAGCCGGGCGCCATCGGGGCGCACGGTCGATTCGACGTGGATGACGTCGGCGCCGAACATGCCCATCGTGTGGGTGAGGAACGGCCCGGCCCAGAACGAGGTGAAGTCGGCGATGCGGAGCCCGGCGAAGGGCAGGGTGTCGCCGGGCGGGGTCGTCGGGTACGGCGGGCGTTCGGCGCGGCGGCGCTCGCGGACCTCGCAGATCGGCGGTCCCGGTGCCGGAGCGGACGGGGCGGTGCCGGTGCCGGCACCGTCCATCGGCGGGTGCAGCCGAAACGGGGGAGCGGGCTGGAGCACCCCGGAATCGGGCTCGCGCTCGTAGAACCCGGCGGTGGCGAAGTGGTCCATCTCCGGGATCGACCGACCATTGCCGACCTCGATCGACGGGATCCGCATCAGGGTGGCGAGCTCGACGATCTCGGCGGTGGTGCGGGCTTGGGTCCACTCCTGGATCGGGCCGATCAGCTCATCGGGACGCTCGTTGCGCGCCGCGGGGGGATCGAGGCTGCGGTCGTCGGCCCAGTCGACCCGGCCGATCATGGCGCAGAAGTCGTGCCAGTGTTCGAGCCGGTTGACCACGGCGAAGCCGACCCAGCCGTCCTTCGACGCCACGACGTCACCGACGGTGGCCAGCGGCCGTTTTGGACGCACCCCGCCAACCGAGGTCTGCATCGTGATCGGGTTGAACAGCTGAGTCATCATGATCGCCTCCAACCCGGCGACGTCGTAGGTCCCGGTCCGTCCGGTCGCCTGGCGGGCGCGCAGCCCGATCAGGGCGGCGACGGCGCCGAACACGCCGATCATGTACTCCCCGTGCTGGCCGCCGGCCGACATCGGTGGCCACTGGCGCGACCCGCGCAACGCCGGACCGCCCGATAGGGCCTGGAGGGTGAACTCGGTGGCGGGGCGTTCGGCCCACGGGCCCGACCGCCCAAATGGGGTCATCGCCACCACGACGCCGCCGTCGGCGGCAACCTCGACGTCGGCGAGTTCGAGCAGCGGGTGGGTACCGTCGCCGGCGGCCCCCGACCACACGACGCCGTCGACCCGTCCGGCCAGGGTGCGCAGGGCGTCGATGTCGTCGGGACGGTCGCGGTCGACGGTCACCGACTCCTGGCCACCGGCCAACCACCGGAACAGGGCGCCCTCGGCCGGCGGTGGCGAGCCCGTGGCGCTCCATCGTCGGAGCCGATGGCCGCCGGGCGGCTCGGCCCGCACGACGTGGACGCCGGCGGTGGCGAGCAGATGGCAGGCGTAGGCGCCGGCCAGGGTCGTGCTGAGGTCCAGCACGGTGTACGCGGCGCCGTCGCCGCCGCTCGTCGAGTCGTCATTCATGCCGGGTGAACCCCCTGTCACCGTGTGTCGAACACCATTGATCGTGGCCTCACCACGTCGTCGGCCACGACGCCAAGGGGCGTTGCCACCCCGGGGAGAACGGCCGTCCGGCGAAGCGGGCGAGCGCCCGGGTGAGGACCATCCGGGTTTCCGCGGGGTCGATCACCTCGTCGACGCGCATGATCGCCGCCGGTCCGTACGGGTCGGTGGCGGCGGCCAGGTCGGCGGCCCGGCGCTGGAGCTCGGCGGTGCGGGCGGCGGCATCGAGGTGTTCGAGCTCGTCGCTCCACAGCACGTTGGCCCCGACGATCGGATCCATGAACCCGATCTCGGACCCGGGCCAGGCGCACACCAGGTCGGCGCTCTCCGGACTCCCGGCGAGGCTGAAGAACGCCAGGCCGAACGCCTTGCGGATGACCACGGTGAGCTTGGGCACCTGGGTCAGGGCCAGCGCCTGCTGGAACATCACGGCCCGGGGCACCAGCCCCTCGTGCTCGACGTCCTTGCCGACGATGAAACCGGGCGTGTCGATGAGGAACACCACCGGGAGGCCGAACGCGTCGCAGGTGCACAGCAGCCGGATGGCCTTGTCGCACGCCGCCGGGGTGAGCACGCCGGCCTCGAAGCGGGGCTGGCTGGCGATGATGCCGACGGTCTGGCCGCCGAGTCGGGCGAGCCCGGTGATCAGCCCCCGCCCGATCTTGGGGGCGAGCTCGAAGATCGCGCCGTCGTCGGTGAGCCGGGCGAGGACCCGCTGCATGTCGTAGGTGCGCCGCCGCGAGGTCGGAACCAGCGCGGCGAGTTCGGCGTCGGCGCTGGCGGGATGCTCGAGCGGCTCTATCCTCGGCGGGGTCCAGGCGTTGGGCGGCAGGAGATCGAGGAAGTCGGCGGCGAGCGCGAAGGCCGAGGCCTCGTCGGCGACGACGTGGTCGACCATCCCGGTCTGGGTGGCGTGGAGCTGGCTGCCGCCCAACTCGTCCCAGCCGATCTTCTCGCCCGTGGCGATCTCGATGACGCGCGGCGAGGTCATCGCCATGCACGTGCCGTCGAGCTGGAGACGCAGGTCGCTCTGCATGGCGGTGATCGACGATCCGCCGAACGAGTCGCCGAGAACGGCGGTGACGTGGGGGATGCGTCGTTGGCGGCGGGCAAGCTCGGGGGCCGAGCCCCCGACCTTGGCAAACCCCTCCGATCCGAGGCTGTCGGGGAGCCGGGCACCGCCGCGCTCGGCGAAGTACACGAAGGGGTGGCCGGCGGCGAGGGCCTGTTCGTAGACCCGGTGCGAGCGGCGCTGGCTGATCACCGAGCTGCTCGCACGCTTGACGGTGATGTCGTCGGCGGCCACCGCGATCGGCTTGCCGCGCAGCATGGCGTGTCCGGCGATGGTCCCGTCGCCAGGGGTCGAGGGCCGCTGCGCCGGGTCCTCGGAGCGGGCGAAGGTGCCGACCTCGTCGAAGCTGCCGGGGTCGACGAACCGTTCGATCCGCTCGCGGGCGGTCAACTTGCCGTCGGCGTGGACCGCGGCTTGGCGCGCCGGCCCGCCCATGTCGGCGCGGATGGTGGCCCGGTCCTGGTGGAACGCCTCCAGCGCGGTCTCGTTGGTGTCGCTCATTCCTCGGTCCTCCACATTGACAGTTGTGTCAGTATCACCGCTACCGTGTCCCGGGGCGAAATACGCCGATCGACGACGAAAGTGGAGAGATGGCCGAGATCAAGGCAGAGCTGAACGGCGTGGTCCGCGAGATCATCAGTGCCGCCGGGGCCGTCGTGGCCGAGGGCGACGACGTGATGATCGTCGAGTCGATGAAGATGGAGATCCCGGTGGTCGCACCCTGCGCCGGCACCGTCTCGGCCGTCGCCGTTGCCGTCGACGAGGCCGTGGTCAAGGGCCAGCTCCTGGTGACGCTCGACCCCGCCTGAGCCGCCGCCCCGCTCATCCCAGCGCTCCCGAGGAGCGCCAGGCGGCGACCCGCTCGGGGTCGCAACCGGCGGCGGCCAGCGCATCGTCGGTGTGGTCGCCGCGCCGTGGCGCCCCGGCCGGCGTCGGTGGCACCGACCGTGACCACCGCGGGGCCGGCGCCGGTTGGGCCACGCCGTCGACCTCCACGAAGGCGTCGCGAGCCTGGTGGTGCGGGTGCCCGACGAGCTCGGCGGGTTCGAGGACCGGGGCCACGCAGGCGTCGGTGCCGGCGAAGTGCTCGACCCACTCGTCGCGCGGCCGGGTCCGGATGATCGCCGCGATCTGCTCCTTGAGCGCCGGCCAACCGTCCTGGTCGGCCTGGTCCAGGGTCGCCGCGTCGAGACCCAGCCCGGTGACGAACGACGTCCAGAACTGAGGCTCGATCGGCCCGGCGGCCAGGTAACGGCCGTCGGCGGTCTCGAAGGTGTCGTAGAACGGCGCCCCGCCGTCGAGGAGCCCGGCGCCACGTCGCGGCGGGGTGCGGGCCCCGAACATCCCGGCGGTCAGGAGGGCCGAACCGTCCACCATCGCGGCGTCGACCAGCTGGCCCCGGCCCGATCGCTCGCGCTCGTGGAGCGCGGCCAGCACCCCGGTGACCAGGAACAGTGCCCCGCCGCCGAAGTCACCGACGAGGTTGAGCGGCGGGGTCGGGGGTTGGCCGGCGCGGCCCATCCGCCCGAGCACGCCGCTCAGCGCGATGTAGGTGATGTCGTGGCCGGCCTCGGCGGCCCACGGGCCCTGCTGGCCGTAGCCGGTCATCCGCCCGTAGATCAGTCGTTCGTTGACCCGGGCGCAGTCGTCGGGCCCGACCCCGAGCCGCTCCATCACGCCGGGGCGCAGCCCTTCGAGCAGAACGTCGGCCCACCCCGCCATCTCGAGCACGATCTCGGCGCCTTTGGGGTGCTTGAGGTCGACGACCATCGAGCGCTTGCCGCGCCCGAGGACGTCCACGCCCGGGGTCGTGCCGGGGAGCGCCGCCGGGGTGCCCGGGCGGTCGACCCGGATGACCTCGGCGCCGTAGTCGGCGAGCATCATCCCGGCGAAGGGGACGGGCCCGATGGCGGCCATCTCGAGGACGCGGAGTCCGGTCAGTGGTCCGGTGCTGGTCATATCGGCGAGATCCCTCTCGTGCGGGTGCCAAGCCCGTCGTCGCGCCGCCGGGGCGCTCGTTCGAGCGTCTCGATCAGCAGCCGGCGGGTGTCGGCGGGGTCGATCAGTGCGTCGACGCCAAACCCGGCGGCCGCCTGGAGCGGCCCGACGCGGGCGTCGAACAGGGCCATCAGCTCGGCGCGGGCCTCGGCGGGGTCCTCGGCACCCTCGTAGACCTTGCGGAAGGCGACGTCGACGGCGCCCTCGATGTTCATGGCGCAGATCTCGGCGGTCGGCCAGGCGACGGCGAGGTCGGCGTCGAAGGAGCGACCGCCGCACATCGCCAGGTAGCCCAGTCCGTAGCCCTTGCGCAGGATGACCGAGCAGCGCGGCACGGTCGCCCGGCCGAGCTCGAAGATCATCCGGGCGCTCCGTCGCCCAAGCCCGCTGTCTTCGGCATGGGTGCCGACCAGGAAGCCGGGGATGTCGGCGAAGAACACCAGCGGGAGGCCGAAGGCGTCGCACAGCGACACGAAGCGGGCGGCCTTCTCGCACGCCGGCGAGTCGAGGGTGCCGGCGAGCACCATCGGCTGGTTGGCGATCAGCCCGACCGGGCGGCCGTCGAGACGGGCGAATCCGACGACGATGTTCTTGGCGTAGCCCGGCTGGATCTCGAAGAACGAGTGCTCGTCGACCACCGTGCGCAGAACCTTGCGCACGTCGTAGGCGCGGCGGGTGTTGGCGGGGACCATGTCGACCAGCTCGGGGGAGCGGCGATCGGCGGTGTCGTCGGTGGCGACCACCGGCAGCGGGGCGTCGGCGTTGCTGGGCAGGTAGGACAGGTACTGCCGGGCGGCAGCGAACGCCGCAGCCTCGTCGTCGACGGCGAGATGGGCGATGCCGTTGCGCTCGACCTGGACGTCGGCACCGCCGAGGTCCTCCTTGTCGATCTGTTCCCCGGTGGCGGCGCGCACGAGCGCCGGGCCGGCGATGCCCATGGTGGAGGTGCCGCGCACCATGACCACGAAGTCGGCGAGCCCGGCGTAGTTGGTGTTGCCGGCGAAGCCGGGTCCGAGCATGAGGGTGATGACCGGGACCCAGCCCGACATCCGTACCAGCGTCATGAAGTGGGGTCCGGTGTTGGCGAAGTGGCGGGAGTCGAGGCCGTCCTGGATCCGGTGGCCGCCGCCGTCGAGCAGCATGATCAGGGGAGTCCCGTGTTGGCGGGCGAGCTGGGTGACCCGCTGGGTGAGCCGCCCGCCGATGACGCCGCCGCTGCCGCCGAAGATCGAGTAGTCGTTGGCGGTGATCATCACCGGGCGGCCGTCGATACGGGCGCTGCCGGCCACCACTCCGTCGCCATAGGCGGTCACCGCCTGCTCGTCGATGCCCGGCAGCCCGTCGTACTCACCGTCAGGGAGCCGGGCGAGCTGGCCGATGGGTCGAAACGAGCCGGGGTCGACGAGGGCGTCGATCCGTTCGAGGGCGGTCTGCTTGCCGAGGGCGTGCAGCCGGTCGCGGGCCTCGGGTCGGGCCTCGTCGCCGGCGGCGTCCCATGCTCCTTCGACCAGCCGCAACAGGTCGTGGCCGTCGGTTGCGGTCATCGCGTCCTCCTTCCGGCCGGTGTCGCCCGGCCTCTCCGACAGTGACCCCATATTGACAGTGATGTCATCGTCATATCCAAGTGTCATCGGTGTCGGGCTCTGCCAAACTCGGAGTCGACGACGCGTGCCCGCCCCTCCCGACCAACCCAACGACCGGAGAACGAACACCCCCATGGCCCAGACCCGCGCCGAGCAGAACGCCGAGCGATCCCGCGCCACGCGCCGCCGGATCATGGACCGCGCGCGCATCGTGTTCGAGGGCAGGGGCTACGGCGCGGTCAGCATCGCCGACATCGTCGAGGCCGCCGGGGTTGCCCGCGGGACGTTCTACGTCCACTTCGACTCCAAGTCCGAGGTCTTCCTGGCCGTCGTGGCCGACGTCCGCCAGCGGCTGGTCGACAGCCAGATGCGCACGGCGCCGGTATCGACCACGCTTGGCGCCGCCGTCCGCACCGCCATCGAGAGCTACCTCGGCACCTTCCGCGAGGTGGCTCGGATGATCACCCTCACCGAGGAGGTCTCGCTCGGCAACCCGCTGGTGCGTGAGGCGTGGATGCAGACCCGCAGCGCCCTGTTGGGCAACACCGCCCACGCCTTGGAGCGGATGCGCGAGCGGGGAGCGGCGAGCTTCGCCGGCAGCGCCGACACGATGGCGGTGGCGGTCGGCGGGATGGTGGAGCGGATGGGGGTGCTCCGCTACGTCCACGGCTTTGAGTTCTCCGACGACGAGTTCTTCACGGTGCTGACCGAGGCCTACCTCAACGCCGCCGGGATCGACGCCGCCGCCCCCGTCGCCGATTGACCGGGTGCCCGCTCCGGCAGGAGCCGACACCCGGTCAACGGGGCGGGAGATCGGCCGGCTCGCTTGCCTACTCGGCGAGGTGAACCGTCAGGAAGTCGGCCTTGCCGATCAGCGATGGGGTGAACCCGGTGAACTCGTTGGACAGCGCCGTGATCGAGTCCGGGTAGACCAGCGGGACCCACATCGCCTGGTCCACGACCATCGCGTTGATCCGGGCGAACACCTCGGCGCGGGCCTCCGGGTCCGTCACCGACTTGGCCTCGGCCAACAGGTCCTCGAAGCCGTCGGGCGACCACTTGCCGGTGTTGTGGTACGAGGTGTTCGAGAACATCGTCTGGTAGGTGATCGACGGGTCGGCCCGAGCGGTCATCGACGAGTTGTAGGCGTCCACCCGCTGGGACTCGAAGTAGGCCTCGACCGATTCCACGGTCTGCTGCGGCCGGACCTGGAAGTCGATGCCGATCTCGGCGAGGTTGGCCTGCAGGATCTCGGCCCGCCGCACGGCGTCGGGGGCGTTCGACGACGACGCCACCAGCGTGAATCCGTCGGCGTAGCCGGCCTCTTCGAGCAGGGCGCGGGCCTGGTCGGGGTCGTAGGCGAACGTCGGGACCAGATCCTCGGTGAAGGCCCAGTGGGTCGAGGGGATCGGCAGCCAGGCGACCTCGCCCGTGCCCTCCATCGTCCCGGCCCACATCGCCTCACGGTCGATCGCCAGGTTGATCGCCCGCCGGACCCGCACGTCGTCGAGCGGCGCGCGGCCCATGTTCCACCAGATCATGTGCTCGAGCAGCGTCGGGCTGGCGTCGACGGTCAGCCCGTCGACGCCTTGGAGGTCGGTGAGCTGGATGGGTTCGAGCGAGTCGACGAAGTCGAACTGCCCCGAGCGCAGACCGTTGACCCGGGTGTTCGAGTCGGCCAACAGCGTGAACTCGAGCCCGTCGAGGTAGGGCAGGCCTTCCTGCCAGTAGTCGGGGTTGCGCTCGTAGGACCAGTCGATTCCCTGGTTCCAGTTGGTGAGCATGTGCGGCCCGGTACCGACCGGCTGGTTGAGGCCGAAGTCGGGGTCGGCCTCGGCGGCGGCCGGCGAGACCATCATCCCCGCCCGGTCGGTGAACACGCCCAGCAGCGAGCTGTCGGGCTGGGTCAGGTGAATCAGCACCTCGTAGTCGCCGACCGCCTCGACCGACTCGACGGCGGACAGCTCGGGCTTGACCGACGAGTCCTCCATGTTGACCCCGCGGTCGATGTTGTACACCACGGCCTCGGCGTTGAACGGCGTGCCGTCGGTGAAGGTGACATCCTCCCGCAGCACCAGCCGGAGGGAGTTGTCGTCGGGGTAGTCCCACTCGGTCGCCAGGCCGGGCTGGGTTTCGAGGGTCGCGGGGTCGGCGGTGAGCAGGGTGTCGTAGATCGGGTACAGCGACACGTGGTCGCCGCCCGAGGTGCCCTTGTGGGGGTCGAGCGTGGTGGGCTCGGACACCGTGGCGTAGCGGAGTACGCCGCCCTGGGGGCCCTCGGCGGCCGCCGGGAGCGGGGCCCGGACCGTGCCGGTCGGGGTGGTGGCTGCCGCCGAGCTCGCGGTGGCGGTCAGCAGCGTCGCCGCCGCGGTGAGCACGCCGATCGCGGCTCGGCGACGGAAGCGGTTCGGTGGTCGGTTCGACTTCACAAGGTTCTCCGTGGTTTCGGTGTCGGGCACCGGGACCGTCTGCCGGCCGGCAAGACGGGCGGCTCCGCCGAGACCGTGTCGACCCATCGCGCCCGGCCGTGACGTCGTCGGGTGCAACTGCCCCGCACGATGTGACGGATCGTTCGACACCGACGGACGGTGCGAGCATCCGGGAACAATCGGGCCTTCACTTCTCAGCCCCAGTTCGCTCAGTGTGCAATGACAGCGATGTCACTGTCAAGATGGAGTGGCGATCGCCGGCCCGATGGAGCCGCCCACCGGGTCCAGCGAGCGGTCGCGCCCCGACGATGGGCATCGCCGATCGACACCTTGGAGGAGCGAATGGGACCGTGCACCGGACGACGCGTCGTCGAGATCACCAGTTCGACGGCGGTGGCCTTTGGCGCCAAGCTGCTCGGCGACCTCGGCGCCACCGTCGTCAAGCTCGAGCCCCCCGAGGGTGACCCGGCCCGGGGCGTCCGCTCGCGCTTCGTCGCCCTCAACACCGGCAAGTCGAGCCGGGTGCTGACCCCCGGCGGTGATCTCGCCGCCGAACTGGCCGCCGCCGACGTCGTGATCGCCGGGTCCGACGACGACATCCGGTGGGCGACCGGCGCCGACGTCTGGGAGCCCGACGACTCGTCGGCCGTCGTGGTGCGGATCTCGCCGTTCGGCAACTTTGGACCCCGGCGCCACTGGGTGTCCGACGACCTCGTGCAATATGCGATGGCGGCCTGGATGCACCACACCGGTCGTCCCGATCGGACGCCGCTGGCCGCCGGCGGCGGGTTGGCCGAGATGGTGCCGGGCCTCGCCGGGGCGATCGCCGCGGTGATGGGGCTGCGGGCCCAGACCGTGACCGGGCGGGGCCAGACCGTCGACGTCTCCCAGCAGGAGGCGCTGCTGCTGTGTCAGCCCTACGCCGAGCTGGGCTACGGCTACCTCGGCGTCGAACGGACCCGCAACGGGATGCCATTCCCGATGACGATCGTGCCCGCCGCCGACGGCAACCTCGGCATCAACGTGCTCACCCAGACCCAGTGGGAGTTGCTGTGCGCGTTCACCGGTCACGTCGAGCTGCTCGACGACGAGCGGCTCGCCGACCCCGCCGGCCGGCAGGCTCATGCCGCCGAGCTGACCGCGGTGTTCAGCGAGTGGGCCGCCGACCGCGACCGGGTCGAGGTCTTCAACGACGCCCAGGAATGGCGGATCCCGTTCGGGTACGTGCCCCACCTCGATGAGGTCCGCCATGTCGCCCAGCACAAAGCCCGCGACTTCTTTGCCTCCGTCGATCACGGCGACGTCACCGTCGACCACCCCACGCTCCCGTTCCTGGTCGACGGCCACCGTGGGGGTGTCGGCCCGGCACCCGCCCTCGGCCGCACCGTTGACGACGGTCACGACGCCGGCGGTGACGTCGGCCCGTCGCCGTCGGTTTCGCCGGAGGCGCCCGAGCCCGTCGCCGATCTCGCCGGCGGGCCGATGTCGGGGCTCCGGGTCGTCGACCTGTCGATGTTCTGGTCCGGCCCGCTCACCGCCGAGCTGCTCGCCCAGTACGGCGCCGAGGTGATCAAGGTCGAGTCGGTGCAGCGCGTCGACGGCTGGCGCGGCCTGTCCGCGGACCCCAACATCGAACGATCCAACCTGTTCAACGGGGTCAACCTCGCCAAGCTCGGGGTGACGATCGACCTCACCTCACCCGAAGGTCGGGCGCTCCTGCGGCCGCTGGTCGAGACCGCTGACGTCCTGATCGAGAACTTCAGCCCGCGGGTGATGGGCAACTTCGGCCTCACCGACGAGGTGCTCCACGACTGGAACCCTGACCTGGTGGTGCTGTCGATGCCGGCGTTCGGGCTCACCGGTCCCTGGCGCTCCTACGTCGGCTTCGCCCCGACGATCGAACAGCTCTCCGGGCTCCCCGAGCTGACCGGCTACGAGGGCGGACCGGCCGAGCTGACCGGCAACAGCATCGCCGACCCGTGCGCTGGTCTTGCCGGGGCGTTGGCGCTGAGCGCGGTGTTCGCCGCTCGGGCGAGCGGTTGCTCCGAGGTCGCCAGCGGGCTTCACATCGACCTGTCCCAGCTGGAGAGCTTGACCGCCCTGCTGGCGCCGGTGCTGGCCGCCGAGCAGATCGGGGACCTCTCGATCGAGCGGACGGGAAACACCGAACCCGGCCGGGCGCCCCACGGCTGCTATCCGTGCGTCGGCGACGACCGCTGGATGGTGATCGCCGCCGACACAAACGATGCCTGGAGCGCCCTCACCGCGGTGGTCGACGAGGCGTGGACCGCCGACGACCGCTTCACCAGCCCCGCCGACCGCTGGGTCCACCGCCACGACCTCGACCGGGAGCTGGCGGCGTGGACCGGGCGTCACGACGCGGTCGAGCTGGCCGAGCGCCTGCAGGCCGCTGGGGTGGCCGCCGCGCCGGTGATCCGTCCGGGTCAGCTGTACGAGGACGTCCACCTGGCCGCCCGGGGGAGCTCGATCGAGCTCGACCGCCCCGAGACCGGCCGCCACCGCTACACGATGCTGCCGTTCAAGTTCTCAGCCACGCCGGGTCGGGTGACCGCCGCGGCGCCGACGCTCGGTCAACACAACGACGAGGTGTTCGGCGGCCGGCTCGGGCGCACCGTCGACGAGTTGGCCGCGCTCCGCGCCGCCCGGGTGATCGGCGAATCGATCGACCCCTGACGGCGAGTATCCGACCGGCACCGTCGCGGCGCTCGCCGGCGGTCAGAAGAAGCTGCCGCAGAACGGCGCCTCGGGGGTCAGGAACAGCGCGTCGGCGACCGCCAGCGCGGCGGGCTGGTTGACCCTGATCCGGCCGGCCGAGGCCAAGGCGCTCCAGCGGAAGCCGCCGAGGTAGGTGGCGGCGAGCGTGGCGACATCGGTGAGCAGATCGGCCGATTCCGGGTTGACGCCGCCGAGCCGCTTGGCGCCGTTGCCGTCGATCGACCACACGCCGGTGTTGGCGGGGAGCACCTCGTCGTCGATGGCGACGGTGATCGTGCCGGCCGCCGGGCCGTATGTCCGGGCGGTCAGGGCCCCGTCGACGTCGACCAGCCGCAGCCACTGTTCGTCCCAGCCCCCGTTGGTGAGCGAGAACGCCCGCTGGTTGGGGATGGTCAGGCGGACGACGTCGTCGACGGGTCGCTCATCGGACGTCCATGTGTTCACCAGGTCGATGTCGGCGAGAAACGCCCACAGGGCGAGATCCACCGCCGGCGTCTCCCCGAACAGGTCGGCGATCTCCCCGACTCCGGCCGAGGCGTCCCAGCTCGCGGACTCGTCCCACTTCACCCGGTAGTGCACGAATCCATCATCCACGCCGTCGGGGTCGGCATGTACGGCGACGTACTCGGCGTCGCCGCCGACGGTGAGCGCGTGCTCGTAGTAGCGCTCCCACATCCACGCCGGACGTCGGATGGCGCCCGGTCGGCGGGCGATCCGGTCATACAGCGGCCCCAGCACCTCGAGCACCTCCCCGGGAGCGAGGATCCGCATCGAGCCGGGAGCGACGCCGCCGATCGGGCCGGCGACCCGAGGTGAGAAGCGGACGTCGGCGCCGTGTCCGGCGATGCCGTAGCCGAAGCGCCCGTAGATGACCGCCTCGCTGGCCCGGAGGCTGGACAGGACCTGGCCGCGCTCGGCGGCGTCGCGGAGCATCCGGGTCATCAGCCCCGAGGCCACCCCGCGCCGCTTGGCCGTCGTCGACACCCCGACGCGGGCCACGCCCGCGGTGGGGAGCCAGGCCCCGCCCGGAACGAGCGTCTCGAAGCGGTACGCGCCAACGTGGCCGAGCGGTTCGGTGCCGTCCCACGCCGACAACGAGTCGCTGTCGTCCCACGACGGCACCGACCGCCCCCATTGCTCGTCATCGGGCGCGGCGTGGAGCAGCGACCGAGACACGAGGTCGGCGACCCGACGCCGCTCGTCGGGGGTGGTGACGCGGATCTCGACCATGACCCGATCGTGCCAGGTGGCGCCCGCCGCCGAGCGGCAGGTTTCATCAGCGAATTCGGGATCGGATACCGGATCCGCTGCGGTGTCAGACGGCGAGGAGGTCGCGGGCCCGGTCGGCGCTACCCGTCGGCGCTGGGTTGTCGGCCCAGCAGGTGGACCGTCGCCCGACATCCGGGCACGTCGGCGAGCTTGCCGTCGCCGGTGACGAGGGGCGCGTCGAGCGTCTCGGCGAGCACGAGGTACACGGCGTCGTACATCGTCGCGTTGTCCCGAAGCTGCCAGGCGCGATCGAGAAGTGGCTCATGGGGGTACCGCGCGGCAGGCGTTTCGGCGAGGATCGCGAGCGCCGACCGCGCCCGCTCGGGCGACATCTCGCCGAGCCGGGCGTACCGGCGCAACACCTGCGCGGTTTCAACCGACCAGAGATGCGGGACGCCGACCTCCTGGCCGGGATCGCCGAGCACGGTGTCGATCTCGGCGGCGGCCGGTCCACGCAACACCCACTCGATGGCCGCCGATGCGTCGAGGACGATCACCGGGCGCCGCGCTCGGCGCGCACCGCATCGGCCGGGGACTCGGCGGTCTCGATTCGATCGAGGCGCTCGACCCGTTCGACGAGCTCGCCGAGCGTCGGCCGCTGCGCCGCCCGCACCAGTTCGCCGAGGGCGAACTCCGAGAGCGAACGGCCGCTCAGCGCGGCTCGCGCCTTGAGCGTTCGGTGCACATCATCGGGAACGTTGCGAATCTGCAGCGTCTTCATGCGCTGAGCATAGTTTCATGCAACTTGCATGCATCCCGGGCTCGCGGCGTGAGGCCGACAGGGCTACGGCCGACTCCGCTGCGTTCCCGGCCCACCGGCCCACCGGCCCACCGGCCGGTCGCCGTCGCCCGCCGACGGTCAGACGGCGAGGAGGTCGCGGGCGCCGGTGTCGCTGGAGGGGTGACGCAGCTTGCTCATCGCCCGGGCCTCGATCTGGCGGATCCGCTCGCGGGTGAGGTTGAAGTGCTCACCGACCTCTTCGAGGGTGCGCGGCTCGCCCCGGTCGAGACCGAAGCGCAGCTTGAGGATCTCGCGCTCGCGCTCGTCGAGCGGGGCCAGCAGCCGGGCGATCTCCTCGGGCAGCAGCGCCGTGGCGGCCACCTCGAAGGGGCTCTCGGCCGAGCGATCCTCGACCACGTCGCCGAGCTCGGCGTCGCCGTCCTCGCGCAACGGCTCGCTGAGCGACAGCGGTTCGGCGGCGAACCGCAAGGCCTCGGTGACCTTGTCCTCGGGCATCTCGACCTCTCTGGCCAGTTCGGCCAGCGTCGCCGGACGCCCGTACTTCAGCTCGAGACGCGAGCGTGCCTTCTGGAGCCGCGCCAGCGTGTCGCCGGCGTGGACCGGCAAGCGGATGGTTCGCCCGGTGTTGGCGATGCCCCGGGTGATCGCCTGGCGGATCCACCACGTGGCGTACGTCGAGAACTTGAAGCCCTTGCGCCAGTCGAACTTCTCGACGGCGTGCATCAGGCCGAGATTGCCCTCCTGGATCAGGTCGAGCAGCGGCAGACCCGACGCCTGGTACTTCTTGGCGATCGACACCACGAGGCGCAGGTTCGACTGGACGAACTGACGCTCGGCCTGCTCGCCGTCGCGAGCGGTGCGCCGCAGCTCACGCTTCTTGCCCGCCCCGACGTCCTTCCCGCCGGCATCGAGGGCTTCGATGGCCTCCTTGCCGGCTTCGATCGCCTTGGCCAGGCGGACTTCGTCATCTTTGGTGAGGAGGGTGTACTGCCCGATGTCCGTCAGGTACAGACGGACGAGATCCTCGTCATCGCGCTCGACGCGATCTTTGGCCACGCTCGGCTCCTCTGGTGACCCTGCCCCCGGGTCAGGTCTCGATTTGGGACGTGATCCTCACCACAAGACGTCGCACCAGGTGTGGAATGGAGTCACGATACCGACGAGGTCAACCCCGCCCACCCGTGAGGGCCCGCTAGCGTTGAAGCGGACACGGACCTGTGCAGAAAGTGAGGCCACCGTGCCCAACCCGATCCTGAGCGACAAGAAGCTCGAAGAGGCGCGAGCCGGCTGGGCTGCGCCGACCCCGCCGACGCGCGGTGGCGACGTGTGGGCGCCCCCGCCGCCCCCCGGCACGGCGACCCAGACCACCTTCGACGACGGTCCGATCAGCCCGTGGCAGTCGGCGATGACCGTCGGCGGCACGATCAACAAGACGGCGATCCTGCTGGCCCTGCTGGTCGCCTCGGCCGTTGCCGGCTGGTCGGCGGCCAGCGGCCCGACCCTCGAGAATGGGCAGGAGACCTATCAGTTCCCGGCGCTCGCGATCGTCGGCGTGATGGTCGGCTTCGGCTGTGTCATCGCCCTGTACTTCCGTCCCGCCTGGGCAAAGTTCCTCGGGCCGATCTACGCCGTTGCCGAGGGGTTCTTCGTCGGCGCGATCTCCAAGGCGTACGAGTCGATGCAGGACGGCATCGTGCTCCAGGCGATCGGCGGCACCATCGCCGTGTTCGCCGTGATGCTGTTCCTCTACCGGACCAACGTCATCAAGGTCACCGACCGGTTCCGGCGCATCGTCGTCGGTGCCACCCTCGGGATCATGGCGCTCTATCTCGTGTCGATCGTGATGAGCATCTTCGGCGCCAACATCGGTTTCATCAACGAGCCCTCGGCGCTGGGCATCGGGTTCAGCGTGTTCGTGTGTGCGCTGGCCGCGTTCAACCTGGCGCTCGACTTCGACTTCATCGAGCGCGGCACACAGATGCGTCTGGCCAAGGACTATGAGTGGGTGGCCGCCGTCGGTCTGCTCGTCACCCTGGTCTGGCTGTACCTCGAGATCCTCCGCCTGCTGGCCAAACTGCAGGATCGGTGAGTCCGCCGGGACGACGACGGCCGCGGCCGCTCGTCCCGTTCGCCGAGGGCGTCGTCACCGCGATCGCGGGCGGCGCCCTCGCCGCGTCGGTGGGTGTACTGGTCGCCCGTCCCGTCCCGGCCGGGTTCGTCGGCGCCGTCAACGGTGCGGTCAGCGGCGCCCGTGGCGTGTACCGCTGGCGCCGCCCCGAGGGGTGGGTCGCGTTCGTCCTCGACTCGACCTGGGGTCTGGCGATGACGACCGTGGCCGTCGGTGCCCACGCCGTAGCGGCCACGCAACAAGGCCAGGGCGGATACGTCGAACCACTCAGCCGGCGGCAGAATCGGCACGTCTACGAGCGTGGGGTCCGTGTACGGCGCGGATTCGTGCTCAGCCTCGGCAATACGATCAGCCAGGTCGGCGCCTCGGTGCGGACGTCGCCGCCCCGGCTCCGGATGGTGACCGACCACGAGGACGTCCACGTCTGGCAAGCACGCTGGCTCGGCCCCATCTTCCCCGTGCTCTACGCCGGTTGGAGCGTCGCGGGCGGGGTGGTCGGGATCGCCGTGTGGGCGGCTCGCCGTCGTTCCGAACCGCTCGGTCAGGTGGTCGAGACCTGCGCGTACTACCTCAACCCGCTCGAGTGGTGGGCCTACAGCCGCGAGGATCGATGGCCCCCACCCGGCAAGCTCGCCGGGCTCGGCTGGCGGCGACCGGCCGCCCGGGCCTTCAGCGTCGGGGGAGGCGGTCGATGGCGCGCAGCGAGTCCATCAACGCCGCCGTGAACCCGACCGAATCCTCCTGCTGGGTCCAGTGCCCGACGCCATCGAGCACGATCGAGGCGCGGTGGTCGGGGAGCAGTGCGTCCATCGACTCGATGTAGCCGGGGCTGCGCGCCGTCACCGGGTCGGCGGTGCCACCGATGAACGCGGTCGGGATGTTCGGGAACGGTCGATCCTTGGTCAGCTCGTGGTCGGCGTCGAGGTTGCGGTACCAGCTGACCGGTCCGAAGAACCCGCTGTGGCCGAACTGGTCGGCGTAGACCGCGAACTCCTCGGCGGTGATCCACGCCGGCAGACCCTCGGGAACGTCCCACCCGGCGCGCATGCTGTCGAGGAACCCGTTGCCGGCGGCGGGCAGCTCGCTCTGCAACGAACGCCCGGCCCGGGCCGCCGATGCCGCCCACAGCGTCAGGCGCATCGTCTCGGCCGGGTCGGCGCCGAGCTCGGCCTCGGCCGGGCCGACGTCCTGGAAGTAGAGGATGTAGAAGAAGCGGTCGCCATTGGCCGCCTTGAACAGCTCGGTCGGCGGCGCCGGCCACGGGGTGTAGGGCACGCTGACGCCGATCGCGGCGTCGACGCGATCGGGGTGCAGGCGGCACAGATCCCACAGCAGGAGTGCGCCCCAGTCGTGGCCCACCACGGTGGCGGTGGCGTGTCCGGTGGCGTCGAGCAACCCGACGACGTCACCGGCGAGATGATCGACCCGGTAGGCGGTGACATCGGTCGGTGCGCTCGACCGGGCGTAGCCACGCTGGTCCGGGGCCAGCACGTGGAACCCGGCCGCGGCGAGTGGCTCGATCTGGTGGCGCCACGAGTGCGCCGACTCTGGAAACCCGTGCAGCAGCATGATCGCCGGATCCGATGGGTCCCCCGCCTCGATCACATCCAGTTCGACGTCGTTGACGGCGCGGCGCGTCGTCGTCTCGCTTGGTGGCGTGCTGGTCATCGCCTGGACGTTACGACGGCAGCACGAGCCCCTTCGAATGGCGCCACGACGCCTCGGCCTCGCCCAGTGCGGTGGCCGGTGGGGCACCGGTGCGGTACTCCAGCAGCATCGAACGCCATGGTGCCGTCACCTCGAGCTTGCCGAGGATCGCACTGACGCCCCAGACCACCCGATCGAGGATCACGAAACTGGCCGGCATGTTGAGCTTGGCGATCACCGGGGCGTGGGGGCCGGCGAGGTCGAAGATGTGGCCGAGCGTGTCGCGCATCCACTCCCGGGTGAAGGTGAACTCGTCGACCAGATAGGGCTGGTACGGGCTCGACACGTAGTCGAACACCGCCTGCGGATCGAGCCCGTGACCCTCGGCCAGGAAACCGGCGCGCTCCATCGCTGCCACCAACTGCTCGGGGTCCCGGTTGACCACGATGGCATCGAGCGTCGGCTCCAGCTGCTCCCACTCGCCCGGATCCCACCGCTTGACGAGCCCGAAGTCGAGAAAGGTGACACTGCCGTCGGGGTGGAAGCGGTAGTTGCCCGGGTGCGGATCGCCGTTGAACATCCGGAACCCGAGGATCGACAGCTGGGCGAACCGCCAGATGACCTCGGCGGCGCGGTGCTTGGTCTCGGTCGACGCCGAGGCGACGAACTCGTCCCAGTTCCAACCGTCCACCCACTCGGTCGTCAGCACCCGCTCGCCCGAACGGTCGGGCACCAGCGATGGGATGCGCACCCACGGGTGCCCGCCGAAGGCATCGGCGAACCGGATCAGGTTGGCCGCTTCCAGCCGATAGTCGAGCTCCTCACCGAAGCGGACGCGCAGCTCGTCGACCAGGCTCTTGTAGTCGAGCCCTTGCAGCGCCAGCGCCGAGAACACCGAGTACATGACCTGGGCGCCGTCAAGATCCTCGGCGATGGCATCGGCGACCCCGGGGAACTGCACCTTGACGGCGACCGGGCGTCCCGATTCGGTGGTCGCACGGTGGACCTGACCGATGCTGGCCGCCGCCACCGGCATGTCCTCCCACTCGGCGAACAGGTCGACGGGGTCGGCGCCGAGATCGGCGGTGACGACCTCGGCGGCCAAGCTCGGCGCCATCG
>JBKEAH010000045.1:0-3343 GCA_047972065.1 Desertimonas sp. | reverse complement strand
GGTCTCTCCTTCAGCAGATGTCAGATACCTGCAGAATGGCGAGGCCCTTGACCGCGCTGGTGGACCCCTATCGAACGAGCCCCACCTCACCCGCCTCCCACACACAGCCGCGTAGAGCCCGTTTAGGCCGCGGTGGTGAACGGGCGAAGCCTGGTGGTTCGGCGTACGGGGAAGGCGTAGCGGCCGTGCACGTTGATGTGTTTGCGGGCGAGGGGTCGTAGGCCTCGCCGTGCGATCTGACGAAAAAGCAACGCTAGTGGCGGGTGCTGAGGGGTCGGTAGCCGTCGGGGTCGAGGCGGGCGAGTTCTTGGTCGATGTCGATGGTCTGGATGCCGTAGACGTTGAGGTTGGCGTGGCGGGTTGGCCAGATGTGGGCGAGGTGGTCGATGTCGATCGTTCGGCCGTGGGCTTCGAGGTGGGCGACGGCTCGGGCGTAGTACTCGGTGGTCCAGGCGACGACGGCGTTCGTGAGCAGGGTCAGGCACCACATCTGCTGGGTGTGGGTCATGTGGTCGCTGGAACGCAGACCGTTGCCGGCGGCGTAGGCGATCGCGCGGCGGAGGCCGTGAAGGTTCTCGCCCTTGTTCAGCTGGCGTTGGGTGCGTCGGCGTTCGGCGTCGTCGGTGAGGTGACGGGCCGCAAAGATCGTGCGGCGGATCGTTCCGTACTCTCGGATCGCGGCGGTGAGATCGTTGCGGAGCCGGTGGGTGGAGCAGAGCTTGCCGACCACGGTCGATGCGGTGACGTGGCCGTGTTTCACGGAGGCGGCGACTCGCAGCAGTTCGTCCCACTGCTGGTTGATCAGGTCGAGGTTCGCTCGCTTGGTGAGCAGCGGGCCTGCGGTTGGCCAACGTTCGAGGGCTTGTTGGCGGCTGTTGGTCCGGCACAGGGTGATGTTTCCGAGGTCACGGATGCGGGGTGTGAGTCGGAGTCCGACGAGGTCGAACAGGGCGAAGTTCGCGAGGGTGGCGCCGTGGGTGTCGGTGGCGTGCTCGGCGATGGGCAAGTCGGTGGCGTTGTCGAGCAAGTCGTCGAGCACGTGGTGGCTCTCGTGGGCGGTGGCGGGGATGACTTTGGTGGCGAAGGTGGTGTGCTGGTCGGACACGTGGGTGTAGGTCGACACGCCTTGCCCGCGACCGAAGTAGCGCGACAGTTGGCGGGCGGTGACGGAGCCGGATCGGACAGGGAACCGTTGCCCGTCGGAGCTGGACAGGGTGCCAGGTCCGAACGTGTCGGCGAGCGGGAGACGGTGGTGGTAGTTGACCAGGGTCGTGTTGGCTGCTTCGAGGTTGTCGTCGTTGAGGTACCACTCGGCGGTCCAGGCCAACGCGTCGTAGGTGGCGTCCGATGCCCTCGCCATCGCGGTGAGGCCGATGTTGGTGGCTTCGGCCACGATCACGTAGATCAGGTTGCGGGCCAGCTCGTCGGGGCGGGCGGTGACGCCGCCGGCGTGTTCGAAGTGGTCCAGGACACCGGTGCGGGACTGGAGCTCGACGAGCATCGAGCCCAACGTGAGCGTCGGGATCAGCCCGCTGATCGCCTGTCGGAGATCGTCAACGCCGGCGGGTGCGGGTTCGGCTTGGAGGCGAGGAACGATGAGTTCACCGGTGTCATCGACGCGGACCGCTCCGGGCTGATCGACGTCTCGCAGCGCCTCGTCGAGGCCATCGATCGCGTCGGCCAGCTCGGTCGTGATCGCTTCGATGGCGGCCCGTCCCGAGGAGGGTCGGCCGATGAGTGCGCAGTACTCGTCGCGGGTTGCGGTCCATCGTTCGGGTGGCATCAGCTGCGCGGTCGGGTCCCCGAACCGGCGGGACGACTCGACGTAGACGTCGCCGCTGCGGAGCCGGTCACGCAACCCGAACACGACGCACACCTCCCAGACCCGCCGGTAGCGGGAGCGGTCACCGGCTATCACGGCGGCGTGGAGATAGCTGGCCCAGCGTGCCGGCACGAAACTCACGGGAGCGTCGACGGGCACGTGCTGCTTGCGGCTGCGGTAGAGGCCGGCGAGAACTTCGACCGCTTCCAGCAGGTCGGCGGCGCCGGGCCCGCCCCGGAACTCGACGGTGGCCAGCACGGGTTGAGCGATGCGTCGGATCCCGCCCAAGTCGGCCGCGAGGGCGTCGAGGTGCCCGTGGTCGCTGTGGAGCTGTTGGGGGCGGGCTTCCCACGCTGCCTGCAGCCGGGACCGTCCGATCCCTTCACGGATCAACGCTCCGAGCTGATCGGTTGCGATCTCGTCGTCCAGCGCCAAGCCCAACACCTCATCCAGCAGACGTTGGCGTTGCTCGGTGCGCAGCGCCCGTTCCGCCAGCCGGGCGGTCATGGCCGCTCTGGCAGCGGTGTCGCGTTCACCCAGGAGCCGGTCGAACAGCCCGAGCGTCTCGTCGATCACCCCGGTCACGGCTTCGCTCACCATGCACGCCAACATCGGATACCGCCGGGTCGGGTCACGGCGCGCCAGCGCCGTCACGCTCGAACGGCGAGCCATCCGAGCCAGCAACCGGCGACGCTGCGCCGGCAGCATCGACACATCGAGACGGTCCGCGCCGATCGAACGGAGGAACCCAAGCTTGTCGACCTCGACCAGCAGCGACGACCGGCTCGACTTGACCGGCGCGGTCTCGAGCCACTCGTGTCGGCTCACCCCCACTTCCGAGTCGACGACCAGCAACCCGTCCAGGACCTCCCACCAGGCGTCATCGAGCACCGCCGCGACCCGAACCCACGTCTCATCGAGCGCACGGTCCCGAGCCGTCGCGACGTGTTCCAGCAACCACACGACACCCGGACGCACGATCCGGTTCGCGCGCAGGAACTCAGTCACCGCCCGGAACAACACCCGCGGCGAGTCGTGCTCCAACGCACGTGCGAACAAGAACTCGTCGACCGCCTTCCACTCGACAGGACTGATCGACACCCAGCCGTCGAACTCGCACACCCCGACCAGATGATCCGTCCGGGTCTGGCTCCGCTCGCCATAGGACTCGATCGCCGCAGGATCCACACCGAGCCGTTCCGCGAGACGTTCAACGATCGCGGCCGGCGCCGAAGCCACCTCGTCGGGCACGAACCCCAGCCACCGCAACGTGCACAACTGCACCGCCACACCCAGCCGGTTGGCGTCGCTGCGCTGCCGCCGCACGAACGCGACGTCCGTCGTCCCCAGCGTGAAGAACCGCACCAGATCCTGCCGCGTCGGCACCGGGAACCCCCGAAGACCCTCCAGCTCCCGCTCCGAGAACAGACCCCTCGTCGTCACCGACCAACTGCACCACAGCCGCCGACGAACCCACGAGTCCTTACCGTTGGTTTTTCGTCAGATCGCACGGCGAGGCCT
>JBKEAH010000042.1:0-6965 GCA_047972065.1 Desertimonas sp. | reverse complement strand
CGGAGCAACACCATCGGCGTGTTGGCCGGAACCTCGACCCGGACCCCGACGAGCTCGAGCGGCACCATGTGTCGACTGTACCGGTGCGCTCGGGGGCGCGCCGACGCGACATCGGGCGGGGTCACGGCGACCCGGTGGCCCCGCCGCTCACGACTCGGTGTAGCGGCGCAGGGCGGCCCGCATCAGCGCGTTGCGCAGCGTGACGCTGTGGCCGTCGAGCTCGCGGAGACGGCTGTTGGCCTGTCCGCGCGTCTGCGGGTTGCGGTGCCGCATCAACGGCAGGATCAGCTGCTCGAACAGCCCGGCCTCACGCTCGACCGAGGTTCGCCAGGCCCGCAGGTGACGGGCGTCGACGCCGTCACGCAGCATCGCCCCGGCCGCCGACGCCACCTCGACCGCCTCGTCGCCATAGTGGTCGGCCATCCCTTTGCGGTGCTGGACGATGCCGTACTCCTCGAGCTGTGTCAGCTCGGCGGCGCTGACCCCGGCCATCGACAACAGCTCGTGGCGGGTGACGACCACGCCGGGCATCGCCGCCGGCGGCGCCGGCACCGATGATGCCGGCACCGGCCTCGGATCGTGGGGTGGGTCGGCGACCACCGCCGGCGGCTCGACGGCGGGCGGCGCGGCGGCGGGCGGTCCGACGGCCGGCGGCTCGGTGGGCCGGTGTCGATCACCGAGCGCGGCCCAGGCGGCGCCGGCCGGCACCCGTGGCGGCGCCGAGCGACCACCGGAGGGATGCGACGCCACCTCCTTGGCCAGCTCGGCGGCGGCGTCGGCCTGCGCCGCACTCCCGCGAGGTGGTGTCGGGTCGATCTGGCCCGAGTCGATGCGGTCCTTGATGACCCGCAACGGCAGGAAGTTCTCCCGCTGCTCACGCAGGATCACCCGCAGCAGCTCGACGTCGTCGTCGAAGAACTTCCGATACCCCGACGGCGTACGCTCCGGCTCGATCAGCCCCTGGCTCTCCAAGAAGCGGATCTTCGAGATCGTGACGTCGGGGAACTCCTCGAGCAGGAGGCCGAGCACCTCACCGATCGACAGATGGACGGCGCCGGGCTCAGGCATCGGCGCGCTCGAACAGCACCAGCCGGAACTTGCCGATCTGGAGCTCGTCACCGTGCACCAACACGGCTCGGTCGACCCGTTCCTGGTTGACGTATGTGCCGTTGAGCGAGCCGACGTCGGTGACGACGTAGCCCTCACGAGTCCGCTCGATCTCGACGTGACGGCGGGAGACGGTGATGTCATCGAGCATCACGTCGCTGTCGGGGTGCCGACCGAGTTGGGTGACACCCGGGCCAAGGGTGAACCGCTCCCCCGCCTGTGCGCCCGACCGCACGATCAGCACACCGCTGTCGTTGGGCAGGTCGCTCACCGGTACCGCGACATCGTCGTCGGGGCCCGGAGCGTCCTGCAGCGGGTCGACCGTCGTCAGTGTGATCGTGCGATCGTCCTGCAGGTCGAGCGCCGAACCACACGACGAGCAGAAGCTGCTCGACGGCGGGTTGCGGTGCCCACACTGATTGCAGAACACGTAGGCCATGTCAGCCCTCGATCAGGCGGCGATAGGCGGCGGCATCGAGCAGGCCATCGAGCTGGGCGGCGTCGCTCATCCGGATGGTGCAGATCCAACCGTCGCCGTAGGGGTCCTCGTTGAGCGCTTGGGGGGCGTCGGCCAGGGCGTCGTTGACCTCGACGACCGTGCCCGACACCGGGGCGTAGAGGTCCGACACCGACTTGGTGCTCTCGACCTCGCCGAACGTGTCACCGGCGGTCACCTCGGCACCGACGTCGGGAACCTGGACGAACACGACATCGCCGAGCGCGTCCTGTGCGTACTCGGTGATCCCGATGCGCGCCACGCCACCGTCGACGCGGGCCCACTCGTGGTCGCCGGAGTACCGCAGCTCGTCGGGCACGTTCATGACGCGCCACCGTATCCAACTCGCCGCCGGGTCGCGAGCGTCATGACGCCGCCCCGGCCTCGGCCGTCCGACCCGCCCGGATCGCCGCCCGGACCTTCGGCACGTACATCACGCCGACGTACCAGCTGAGCGCCAGGCCCGGGACCCCCATGAGCCACGACGCGATCTCGAACCCACCCGCCCCGGGCATGTCGCTGGCGCCGAGCAGGAAGCCGGGCACCGCGAACATCAGGAGGAACGTGGCCAGCTTGCCAAGCCAGGTGACGTCGAAGCGCACCATGCCGAAGGCCAGCGTGGCGATCGCCATCATCGCGCCGACGAGGATTTCGCGGACCAGCACGAGCACGAAGAACCAGGTCGGCGGGACGCCGTCGAGGAGGATTCCGCCGACCCCGACGATGAACAGCAGCCGATCGACGGTGGGGTCGAACTTCTTACCGAACTCGGAGACCTGCCCGAGCCGACGGGCGAGATAGCCGTCGACCCAGTCGGTGGCGCCGAGCCCGCCCAGCAACCAGGCGGCGGCGACCCGATCATCACGCCCGAACAGCAGATAGAGGAACAGGGGCAGGCAGCACAGCCGCACCAGCGTGACGAGGTTGGGGATCGTCGCCAGCCGGTCGGTCGACGCGGCCGGGCGGGTGGCGTCGGTCACGGGGCGGCCGGGGGCTCGAGCAGATGGGCGCCGTTGTTCCGCACATTGTTGACATCGGTCGACACCGCCCTTGTGGTCAACAGATCGTCGGCGGCCGGCACGAGCAGCCTGGACAGCGCGCCGATGTCGTGGTTGCCCGGATCGAGCCAGGCGGTCCACGCCGAGCGGGGCAGGATCACCGGCATCCGGTCATGGATCGGGCGCATCGTCGCGTTGGCCGACGTGGTGATGACCGAGGCCGTGTGTAGCCAGTCGCCGCCCGCCGCATCGGGGTCCTTCCATGCCGACCAGAGACCGGCGACGGCCAGCGGTTCGCCATCGAGGCGCTCGATGAACACCGGCTGCTTCTTCGGTGTGCCGGCGGTCCATTCATAGAACCCCTCCATCGGGATCAGCGCCCGGTGCTTGCGGAACACACCCTTGAAGGCCGGCTTGGAGGCCAACGTCTCGGCGCGGGCGTTGATCATCTTCTGACCGAGCTTGCGCTCCTTCGCCCAGACCGGGATCAGCCCCCAGCGGAAGACCTCGACACGCCGCTCACCGTCGGGCCCGGCGACGACGCCGTAGATGTCCGCCGTCGGCGCGACGTTGAAGTTCTCGCCGAGCGTCTCCCCCTCGAACGTCGCGCCAAAGTGCTGGGCGATCTTGTCGGGCGCGCTGGCCGACACGAACCGACCGCACATCGAGCGAGACCCTACCGGTCGGCGCCGACATCCCAGAGGTGGTGGACCCGGTGGTGGGCGAAGTACCGGCCGAGCGGACGGGCCAGCACCGCGATCCGGGTCTCGTCGTCGGGCGTGATGGTCACGGCGACGATGGCGGCGACGGCGCCAGATCGCCACGCCAGGTGTTCAAGACGTCGGGCATGTGGTCGGGGAACGCCATCTCGTCGAGGGGCAGCTCGTCGCGCCCGAACCAGCGGAGCGCACCGATCTCGGCGGCATCCGGACGCATCGCACGGGCGGCGTCGTCGAGGACCGCCGCGTAGTACAGGCACAGGATGGTCTCCTGTGGCCGTTCACCACGGTCTGCCCGTGGGTCCCGGTAGACGTCCATCCACGCACCGAGATAGCCCGTCAGGGACACGTCGACACCGAGCTCCTCGCGGGCCTCGCGTACGGCCGTCGCCTCCGGATGCTCCCCGGCGTTGCAGAAACCGCCGACGAGGTCCCACCGTCCCCGCCACGGGTCCTGCGCCCGCTCGACCAGCAACACCCGGTCGGTGTCGACGAGGACGACCCCGGCACACGGCTTCGGGTTGAGCCACTGCGGCTCGCGGCATGCCGGACACACCGTCGGCGGCAGCTCGGCGAGCCTCATGCCGCAGTACGCACAGTGCATCGACCCGACGGTAGGCGCCCGGAGACGGGCATCCTGGGTTCATGTCTCGCCTGTTCGTCGCGGTGTGGCCGCCCGACGAGGTGGCCGAGGAGCTGCGTGCGCTACGACGCAAGGACCAACGCGGCATCCGCTTCGTCCCACCCGAGAACTGGCACATCACGCTGCGCTTCCTCGGTTCCGCCGACCCCGATGCGGTGGCGGGCGCGCTCGATGCGGCCGATCTCCCCGGGGCGTCGGCCCACCTCGATGCCGGCGTGGATCTGTTGTTCGATCGCATCCTGGCGATCCCGGTCGATGGGCTCACCGAGCTCACCGGGGCGGTCGAGTCGGCGACCGCCGGTCTCGGCACCGAAGGGCCGCGGCGGCGGTTCACCGGTCATCTCACGATCGCCCGATGCCGCAAGGGGGCGATGATGCCCCCGGCCCTCGGGACGCTCGTGCGCGGCTCGTTCCCGGTGACCGAGATCGCGCTGGTCGAGAGCCGACTTCGCCCGACCGGCGCGCAGTACCAGACCGTCGCCAGCTGGCCCACCGTCGGCAATCCGGGCTAGCGCCCCCAGACTGGTCGGCCCATGGATGCCCTGACCGCCGTGTACTTCGTCGTCGGTATCGCCGCGTTGGTCGCCGGTGCCGAAGCCCTGGTGCGGGGCGCGGCCCGGCTCGCGGCGCGCACCGGGATGTCGTCGGTGGTGATCGGCCTGACGGTCGTGGCGTTTGGCACGAGCGCACCGGAACTGGCCGTCAGCCTCGGTGCGGCCTGGCGGGACGAGGCCGATCTCGCGGTCGGCAACGTCGTCGGCTCCAACATCGCCAACGTGTTGCTGGTGCTCGGGGTGTCGGCAGCGGTCGGCGGCGCGCTCGTCGTCGCCCAGCGGATCGTGCGCGTCGACGTGCCGATCATGCTGGGGGTGTCGGTGCTGGTGTTCGTCTTCGCCCTCGACGGTTCGCTGCAACGCTGGGAGGGCGCGCTGTTCGTCGTCCTGCTGGTCGTCTATCTCGTGTGGACCGTCCGGGCCGCCCGACGTGGCGGCGGGACCGCCGACATGGAACTGCCCGACGCCATCCACGACACCGACCATTCGTCGGCGCTGGCCGACATCGGGTTCGTCGTCGCCGGATTGGTGTTGCTGGTCGTCGGTTCGACGTCGTTGGTCGAGGCCGCCACCGACATCGCCGAGTCCTTGGGCGTGAGCGATCTGGTCATCGGGTTGACGGTGGTCGCCGTCGGCACGTCACTGCCCGAGATGGCGACGTCGGTCCTCGCCGCGATCCGCGGCGAGCGTGATCTCGCCGTCGGCAACGCCGTCGGGTCCAACCTGTTCAACATCCTCACCGTGTTGGGTCTCACCGCGCTGGTGTCGCCCTCGTCGATCCCGATCCCCGACGGGGCCCTCACCCTCGACCTCCCGGTGATGATCGCGGTGGCGATCGCCTGTCTGCCGATCTTTGCCAACGGCTTCTCGCTCGAACGGTGGGAGGGGTTGTTCTTCCTCGCCTACTACGGCGCCTACATCACCTGGCTGGTGCTCGACAGCAGCGACCACCAGTTCTCGAACCAGTACGCCGTGGCCCTCCTCGGCTTCGTCCTGCCGATCAGCATGGTCACCTTCGCGGTGATCGCCGTCCGACAGCGCCGCCGACGCGCCGCGATGGCATCGAGTCGCTGAATCGACGATCGCGGGACCGGGAGCGGTCAGTCCGCAGCGTCGGGCGGCACGGCGCTCTCGCGCACCGACTCGAACATCTGTGTGATCGTGGCGTCCGACAACACGCCCGTGTCGCCCCAGTAGATGACGTTGTACAGACCGACGAGGTCCGGCGCGCTGAACGTGAACACCCGGACCACGGCGGCGCCGGGAGCACACTCGAACGATGCGGTCGCCGTCACGAGATGCCCGGCCAGCCCATTGGCGGTGAACGGTTGCGCCGCGCCCACCTTCACCCGCGCCGGGACGGCATCCACGCCGTACGCCCGTTCGGCCCACTGCCCGGCGGTGGTGACGGCGACCCCGGCCGTGTCGGTGCTGGTCGTCTCGCCGCCGTTGGACCCGAACCCGGCCGTGCTGTCGGGCGTTGCGTCACATCCGTCATCCCCGCGCTCGGGTCCATCGGCGGCCCCGCTGTAGGCGATCTGGCTGAAGCCCGACGCCGACGTGGGATCGGCCCACTCGAAGCCCCTGATCAGCCCGGGAGGGTCGACCACCCATGAGCCGGGGACGTCGTAGGCCAGCGGTCGGCGGTGTGACTGCACGCCTTGCCACGCCCCGGGCGCGCCACCCTCGGTGATCGGTGGGATCACCGCCTCGGACAGCTCCGACCCCGTCGTGGTGGCGGTGGTCGTGGTCGTGGTCGTCGAATCGTCCGGCGATGTCGCCCGGACCGGGTTGGCGACCGCCATGGCCCAGGTCGCCACCAACACGGCAAGCCCGACCTTCATCGCCTCGCCGCCGGCCGTCCGGCGAGACCGGGCACGTCAGGCGACCGCGCTGCCGACCGGTGCGGGCTGGGACGGCGTCGTCCTGATCAGATGATCAAAGGCGCTGAGGGCGGCCGTCGAGCCGGCACCGAGGGCGGTGACGATCTGCTTGTAGGCGACGGTGGTGCAGTCGCCGGCGGCGAAGACGCCGGGCGCCGAGGTCAGCCCACGATCGTCGATGATCACCTCGCCGAGCCGGTTGAGCTCGACGGCACCGCCCAGCCAGCCGGTGTTGGGAAGCAGACCGATCTGGACGAACACACCGTCCACGGCGACCTCGTGGGTCGAGCCGTCGGTCCGATCTTCGTAGCGCAGCCCGGTGACGTTGGCATCGCCGAGCACCGCGGTGGTCGCCGCGTCGAGGATCACCTCGACATTGGGCAGGCTGCGCACCTTGGCTTGGAGGACCTCGTCGGCGCGCAGCGCGCCGTCGAACTCGAGCACGGTGACGTGGGCGACCACCCCGGCCAGGTCGATGGCGGCCTCGATGCCCGAGTTACCGCCGCCGATGACCGCCACCCGCTTGCCCTTGAACAGGGGTCCGTCGCAGTGTGGGCAGTAGGTG
>JBKEAH010000039.1:0-6633 GCA_047972065.1 Desertimonas sp. | reverse complement strand
GCAGTGTAGCGGTGTGCGCTGCTCAGCCGGCGGGTACCCACTCGGTGGCGCGGGGGCGCGTGGCCGGCCGACGTCGCCGGACCACGGGCTGTTCGCGCGACATGAACAGCGGATCGCCGTACACCACACCGGAGGGATGCGGGTCTTCGCTCCACGAGCGGGGGCGGGCCGGCTCACGCCGACGATCGGCGAGCTGGTCACGCACCGGGCGGGTCAACTGGGCGCGTGAGTTCCGGCTCGGACGGGCCCGCGGGGCCCGCTGCTCGCCCCACAGCTCGTCGTCCCAACCGTCACGATCAACGGCATCGGGGCGGGGGCGGGGGCGGGGCGCCGGATCGGGCGTCCTCGCCCGCTGGGCGCGGACACGCCGTTGGGTGAACTCGTCGAACTCGCGCCGTTCGAGGCGCTCGCCGCGCTCGGCTCGATACGTGCGCTCGGCTCGGTCGCGGTCGTCGTCGAGGGGACGGCGGTCCTGATGGGCGGCACGCTCACCGCGGTACTGGCGTGTCCGCATCGGCGTCCGAGCCTCGTCGTCGGCCCGCATCGAACGCTCGTCGTCGCGGGGTCGCTGACCGTGCTGACGGACGCCCGACGGCGAGCGACGGGTGCGGTCGATCGGGCGGGCGGCGTTGGCCTGCTGGGCGAGCAGGAAGACGTAGCCGACCAAGCTGATGCATGACAGACCGGCGACCCAGGCGACACCGGTCGTCTTGGTGGTGATCGCCAGGAACAGCGAGCAGGCGGCGACGACACCGAGCACGAAGAGCACGTTGGCCCGGCGCCGCTTGGCCTCGTCACGCTCGGCGACCGAGGAAAGTCGGCCGTGCGAACGCATCGACGCATCGCTGACGCGGGCGCGGCGGACGCCGTCCTGACGTGGCGACTCCGGCCCACGAGGCGCCAACGCGGCCTGCTGTCGCGGCGACCGGGTGCTCCCGCCCGACGCCAGCGTGACGCCCGAGCGCAGCGGGCGACCCGGAGCGGCCGGTCGAGCCAGCGACGAGGGGGCCAACGGGCGAGCCATCGCCCGCATCGATCCGGCGCGCGTGGTGGGCACCGCCTTCTGCAGGCTCGACAGCTGGTCCCGGAAGTCCGAGACCGACGAGTTGGGCCGGTTCTCCAGTCGAGAACGCAACAGCGGCGGTACGAGAACGGCGATCCAGACCGCAGCGACGATCAGGAGAATCAGTGAGCCCATCGGTGGTGGTGTGCCCTTTTCGGCAAGTGGAACGGTCGTGGCGGACCGTTCCGAGATCGGTTTCGCGGTCGGATGGACGAGGCCAGGGCCGACCGCCGGACGTTCTTTACGATTCTACGACATTTCGACCGGAAGCAGCAACGACCCCCGGTGTCACGGGTCCCGGCGGAACGTCCCGGAACGTCCGCCGGTCTTCTCCCAGAGGGCCAACTCCCCGATGACCATGCCTCGATCGGCCGACTTGCACATGTCGTAGATCGTCAGCGCGGCCATCGAACACGCGTGCAAGGCCTCCATCTCGACCCCGGTGCGATCGACGGTGTCGACGTTGGCCTCGATGGCGACGTAGTCGTCACCGATCTCGAAGTTGATCGAGACGGCACCGACCAGCAGCGGGTGGCACAGCGGGATCATGTCCGAGGTCCGCTTGGCCGCCTGGATGCCGGCCACCCGGGCGACGGCCAACACGTCGCCCTTCTTGACCTCGCGGTTGGCGATCGCCGCCGTCGTCTCCGCCGCCATGAACACCTTGCAGCGGGCGACGGCACGGCGATGCGTCGGCTCCTTGGGTGTCACGTCGACCATCCGCGCCCGTCCCAACGGGTCGAGATGCGTGAAGGACAGGTCACTCATGGTCATGCAGTCTCGCGCACCGCGCTACCCGCCGATCTGGCTCATCGAGCGGGAGGGGCGCACGAAGTTGACCTGGTTGATCTGGTGACCGGCCCACTTGGTCGACACGGCCCGCACGATCCGGGCGGCCAGTTCGTCATCGCTCCCGCCACCTCGGATCGCCGCACGCAGATCGAACTCGTCGGTGGCGAACAGGCAGGTGCGGAGCTGGCCATCGGCGGTCAGCCGAACCCGATCGCAGTCGCCGCAGAACGGCTTGGTGACGCTCGGGATCACCCCGACCGTGCCGGCACCATCGAGGTACCGCCAACGGTCCGCCGGCGCCGCCCCGCGCGCCGGCATCACCTCGAGCGGAAAGACCGACCCGATCCGTTCGACGATCTCGTCCTGACCGACGACCGCGGCATCATCCCAGCGACCCGACGCATCGAGCGGCATGAACTCGATGAAGCGGACCTCGACGCCACGGTCGCGCCCGAAGGCGGCCAGGTCGATCAGCTCGTCGTCGTTGACGCCGCGCTGCACGACCGTGTTGAGCTTGACGGGATCGAACCCCGCCACCCGGGCCGCGTCGATGCCGGCCAACACGCGATCCAGCTCATCGCGGCGCGTCATGTCGGCGAAACGATCGGCGCGCAGCGAATCGAGGCTGATGTTGATCCGCCGCAGCCCGGCGTCGCGCAGTCGTTGGGCCTGGCCCGCCAGCGTCGCGGCGTTGGTGGTCATCGCCAGGTCGATCGGCGTGCCATCGACGTGCAACCCGGCGAGCTTTCCGATCAGCACCGGCAGCTGCGCCCGCATCGTCGGCTCACCGCCCGTCAACCGGATCGAGTCGACCCCGAATCGCTCGACCATCACGCGGGCGATCCGCTCGATCTCTTCGAACGTGAGGACCTCCTCGCGGGGCAGCCAGACGAGGCCATCCTCGGGCATGCAATAGGTGCACCGGAAGTTGCAGCGGTCGGTGACCGAGATGCGCAGATCGCGAACCACCCGCCCGAACGGGTCGACGAGGTCGGTCGCGGCCATCCGCCCACGATACGGCGATGCCCGCGGCCCGGGTTGGCTCAGGTGGTCAACACGAGCACGGCGACCTCGGCGCCGGCCGGCACGCCGGTGCCGTCGGGGACGACGGCGAGAGCGGTCGCCGTCGCCGTGGCCGCGAGCTGGTGGCTGCCCTGCGCCCCGACCGGGCGCACGTGGTAGCGCCCGTCGTCGAGGAAGGCCCCGTTCACCCTGACGAGGTGGACCTTGCCGTCGGCGCGGCGCTCGATCGGCTCGTCGACGACGGCCACCACGCTCGGACGGGCCAGGCGCTGGTGGCCCATCATCCGGCGCAGCGCCGGACGGGCGAGCAGCTCGAAGCTGACCAGCGAGCTGACCGGGTTGCCGGGAAGGCCGAACACGGGCACCCCGTCGATCGTGCCGAAGGCGAAGGGCTTGGCCGGCTTGATGGCGATCTGCATCCAGTGCATCTCGGCGATCTGGCCGAGCACGGCCTTCACCACGTCGTAGTCGCCCATGCTGACCCCGCCGCTGGTGACGATGGCGTCGTGGCCGTCGACCGCACCACGCAGGACGGCGCTGAGGGTCGCTTCGTCGTCGCCCACGACGCCCAGTTCGGTGACCACGCAACCGGCCGCCCGCAACGCCGGGGCGAGCATCGTGGCGTTGCTCTCACGGATCTGGCCCGGGCGCAGCGGCCCACCGTCGGTCACCAGTTCGTCGCCGGTGGACAACACGGCGACACGCGCCCGGGGGAACACCTCGACCCGGCGGGCGTTGATGCTCGCCAGCACCCCGAGCACGGCCGGGGTCACCACCGTTCCGGCGGCGAACACCACGTCGCCCGAACGGACGTCGTCACCGGCGCGCCGGACCGCGGCACCCGCTTCGACGACGCGATCCAAGCGCACCCGTTCGTCGCCCACCCGCTCGCTGTCTTCGACCATCGCCGCGGCGTCGGCGCCGTCGGGCATCGGGGCCCCGGTCATCACCCGAACGGTCTGACCGGCGCGCAGGACCCCGGCGAACGGCGGCGCCCCGGCGGCGACCTCGCCGATCACGGCCAACTCCACCGGCACCGTCGCGAGATCGGCGGAACGCACCGCGTAGCCGTCGACGGCGGTGTTGTCGAACGGCGGCACGTCCTCGGTGGCGACGACATCGGCGGCGAGCACGCAGCCCACGACCTCGCGATGATCGGCGACCACCGGGGCCAGCGGGGCACACGACTCCAGCACCAGCCCTTGAGCGTCCTCGAGATCGATCACGGCCGCACGGTACCGCTCGAGACCGGGGAGACTCGGGGCGATGAGCGATTGGGTGCCGTTTGGAGCCGATGGACACGAGGTGGCCTGGGTCACGCCGGACGGCGATGCGGCCGAGACGGTGACGATCGGTTGGGACAACGAGGCGTGGACGGTCAGCGGGCGCTTGGCGGATTCGCGTGTCGAGTACGTGATCCGCCTCTCGCCGACCTGGCGGGTGCGTCAGTTCCTGTTGTTCCGCGACCTGCCCGAGCCCGATCTGTGGCTGGCGACCGACGGCCATGGCCGCTGGGGTGAGATCAACGGTGCCCACCGCACCGAGCTCGACGGGTGCGACGACCTCGACGTGACCGGGGCGACCTTCCCGGTGACCATCCCGATTCGCCGCCTGCCCCTGGCGGTGGGCGATGCCGCCGAGCTCCCGGTGATCACCGTCGACGTCGAGACGTTGGCGGCGGTGACGGCGACCCGGCGCTACACCCGCCTGGGTGAGCGCCGCTGGCGTCGCTGGCGCAGCGAGGACGGCGACGGCGAGGAGTTCGACCTGGACGACCACGGCCTCGTGATCGCCCACCCGGGGCGGATCGTTCGGGCCTGAGCAGCCGCGCCCGGCGGCGCGGTGACCGATCGTGACGGTCGGCGAGCGGTCTCAGCGGGCGTCGAGATAGGCCCGCAGCTCGGGGCCGTAGTCGGGGTGGCGCAAGGTCAGCTCGATCGCCGCCGTCAGCAGCCCGACCGGTGTCCCCGTGTCGTAGCGATCGATGTCGCTCTGCACGCCGTGGAACGGGGCGCGGGCGGCTTGGGCCCGCAACGCATCGGTGAGCTGGAGCTCGCCGCCGCGTCCGGGTTGGAGGACGGCGATCTCGTCGAAGACGTCGGGGGTCAGCACGTAGCGACCGATCAGGATGAGGTTGCTCGGCGCCTCGTCGACCGGTGGCTTCTCGACCAGATCGCGCACGGCCACGACACCATCGTCATCGAGCGGACCGGCCGGGTCGATCACGCCGTAGGCGCTGACCTCGTGGCGCGGCACCTCCTTGAGCCCGACCACGCTGCCACCCGAGCTGGCGCACTGCCCGTTCATCTGGGCGAGCAGCGACGAGTCACCCATGATCTCGTCGGGCAGCATCACCGCAAACGGCTCGTCGCCGACGGCGTCGCGGGCACATCCGACGGCGTGGCCGAGCCCCCGGGGCTCATCCTGGTACACCACCGTGACCCGCCAATCGGCGCCGATGCCCTTGATCCGCTCGGCCAGCGCGTGACGACCGGTCGACTCGAGCTTGGCGACCACCTCGGGTGACGGCTCGAAGTAGCCCTCGATGGCGGGCTTCTGGCGGCTGCTGACGATCACGATGTGATCGACCCCGGCGCCCAACGCCTCGTCGATGACGTACTGGATCGCCGGACTGTCGCCGATCGGCATCAGTTCCTTGGGGACCGCCTTGGAGGCGGGGAGGAACCGGGTGCCCAGACCGGCGGCCGGGAGAACGGCGGTACGAACCTGCACGGCCCAGGACCATATCGACGCCCGTCGAGCCGACCCGCCGATATCCCCCGTCCGGGTGATCGCACCCGACCAGCGCCACGACGGCCCGACACCGATAATTTGGTCCCGCCATGCCCACGTACGTGTACAAGTTCGTCGACACCGGCGAGACCATCGAGGTCCAGCAGGCCTTCACCGATGCCTCGCTGACCGAGGCCGTCCACCCGACCTCGGGCGAGACCCTCCCGGTCAAGAAGGTCTTCACCCCGGTCGGGGTCACCTTCAAGGGTGGAGGCTTCTACAAGACCGACAGTCGCGGTGGCTCCTCGCGATCGGCGTCGAGCTCGTCGGGCAACGGCGAGTCGGCGTCGAAGGGCTCGTCGTCGAGCGAGCCGACGTCATCGAAGGACGCCTCCTCGAAGGGGTCGGCGGCGAAGGAGACGACCGCGTCGAAGGGCTCATCGGGCTCCACCGGCACGGCGACGACGTCGTCGACGTCGTCGTCATCGAGCAGCTCCACCCCGTAGCCACATGGAGCCGCGCGACGACCGGACGCGCACCTCCGCGTTCGGGGTCGGCCGGCGTGAGGGCCACGACGCCAGCGCCTTCTACGCCCGGTTCAACCCCCCGGCGCTCTCCGACGACGAGCACGTCAACCGCCCGGCCACCCTGCTCGCCGAGCTGGCCGGCGGACGGATGTTCGCCGGGTCGAGCACCGACATGGGTCAGCTCCCCGACTCGTCGGTCGCGCTGGTCGTCACCTCCCCGCCGTACTTCGTCGGCAAGGAGTACGAGCTCGCGGTGACCGGCGAGCTCGACTCGACATCGCGTGTCCCGGGCACCTATCTCGAGTTCTTGGACATGCTCCGCGACGTGCTCGCCGAGTGCGTCCGCGTCCTCGAGCCGGGCGGGCGGATCGCCCTCAACGTCGCCAACCTCGGCCGCAAGCCGTACCGCAGCCTCAGCGCCGACGTCATCGGCATCCTGCAAGACGACCTGCGGCTGCTGTTGCGCGGCGAGGTGATCTGGGAGAAGGCGTCGAC
>JBKEAH010000277.1:0-25299 GCA_047972065.1 Desertimonas sp. | reverse complement strand
GCCGCACTCCGACTCGAGGCCCTCGAGGTTGCCGGTGGCGGGCGCCCAGGCGGCCGTCGGTGCGGGAGGTGTCGTCTCTGCCACGGGGGTCGTCGGCACCGCCGACGATGCGGTGGCCGGTGCCCCCACGGTGGTCGATGGCGGCAGCAGGACTCGCACGTCTTCGAAGGTCGGCGGCGGGCCGTCGTAGGTGAGGACCAACGGCTCGTCGGCGCAACCAGCGATACCGAAGGCCATCATGGTCGAGATCACGATCGTGGTCCGCCGGCCCGTCGGGCGGAACCGTGTCAACACCCGGGCGAGCGTACTGTCTGCGCCGACACCCCAGGGGTCGCCGCGGTCGCGTCGACGTCCAGCGAGTAGGTTCAACACGATGGCGAGACCGTCGGCCGGGTACGTGTGGGACAACGGTCGCCAGGCGCTCCACGCCCGTTGGGCGTTGCGGTCGGCGCGCCTCGGGGCGCGGGTCCGGCTACGAGGGCGCCCGGAGGTCCGTAACCAGGGCACGATGATCGTCGGCGAACGAACCCAGCTGGTGTCGACCGTGGCGACGCTCGAACTGGTGAGCGAACCAGGTGGCACCCTCGAGATCGGACCGCGCTGCCTGATCAACTTCGGCTGTTCGCTGGTGGCCACCGAGCTGGTGCGCATCGGGGCCGACTGCCACATCGGTCCCTACACGATGATGCTCGACAACGGCTACCACCGGGTCGAACCGGAGCGACGGCTCGAGCGGCCCGATTCGGCGCCGATCGTGCTGGAGGACAACGTCTGGGTCGGGGTTCGTTCGATCATCATGTCGGGGGTGACCATCGGTGCCGACAGCTGTGTGGCTGCGGGCAGCGTGGTGACCGCCGACGTGCCGCCACGCACGCTGGTTGGCGGCGTCCCGGCCCGGGTGATCCGAGGCCTGTGATGCCCACCGCGCTGCTCACCGTCGCCGGCGTCGTGCCCGACGATCTCGACGACCAGGTCGCCCGGGAGCGTCGCCCTCGCGCCGACTACCGCGAGATCGCTCGACGGTTGAACGCCGAGCTCATCGATCAGTCGGCGGCGAGCGAGCGGTCCGGCGTCATCGGCCGGGTGCTGCGGCGGGTGGCCGGACCCGACGCGCTCGTCGCCGCCGCCTGCTGGCGACGTCGCAAGGACGTCGACATCGTGTTCACCGACAGCGAGCGCGTCGGTTTCCCCTACGCCGTGTTCTGCGCGTTGCTGCGCCGTCGACCGACCCACGTCATGATCGCCCACCGTCTGTCGGGCCGATGGAAGCAGCGTGCGCACCGATGGTTGCGTCTGCAGCGCCGCATCGATCATGTCCTCGTCTACGCATCGAGCCAGCGGCAGGTCGCGCTCGATCTCGGGTACCGGCCCGACCAGATCACGGTCACCCCGTTCATGGTCGACACCGCCTTCTGGGATCCGCAGCGAATCACCAGCCGACCGACACCCCGTCCCGTCGTCGCCGCCGTCGGTCAGGAATTGCGTGACTACCCGACCCTCGTCGAAGCGGCGCGGGGGATGGAGCTCGACGTGACGATCGCCGCCGCCAGCCCGTGGTCGCGCCGCGCCGACAGCTCGGCGGGATTGGATCTACCAGACAACGTCACCGTCGTCGCGTTGGACCTGTTCGATCTTCGGCAGTTGTACGCCGATGCGTCGATCGTGGCGGTGCCGGTGGTCGAGACCGACTTCCAGGCCGGCATCACCAGCATCCTCGAAGGGATGTCGATGGCGCGGCCGCTGATCTGCACCAAGACCAGCGGCCAGACCGACACGGTGGTCGACGGGCACACGGGGCTGTACGTGGCGCCGGGCGACGCCGCCGGGCTACGCGGCGCGCTCCAGCGTCTGGTCGACCATCCCGACGAGGCGGACCGCATGGCCGCCGACGGTCGCGCCTGGGTGGGCGCGAACGCCGACATCGAGGTGTACGCGGCTCGGCTGGCCGAGATCGCCCGACGGGTCGATGCCGACCGTCGGGCCCGGCGCTGATCAGCGCTCCCGTTCCGGGCTGTCGCCCGGTGCATGCTCGATGAGGTCACCGTTGTCGTCGATCTCGAGCACATCGCCGGTCGACGCCGCCGTCGCCGCGCCGACGGCGGCGTCCGAATCGGTCGCCGCGTCCCCGGGGCCCGGACGTCGCAGCATCGATCGGGCCCGACCGAACGCGCTGCGGACGTCGCCGATGCCGAAGACCCCCAACACCACGAGCATCGCGAGGTAGAGCGCCATACCGATCACGATCCGGCCGAACAGCGGAAGGTCGATCAGCGAGACGGCAGCGGCCATCACCGCCGCCGCCGCGACCACCCGAAGCGCGAACCACGTGACGGAGCGATCGAAGACCCCCGGCGCTCGGAGCACGACGGCGCCCGACATCACGACCAGCTCGATCAACAGGGTGCTGACCGAGGCGCCGATGGCGCCGTTGTCGTAGCGGTCCAGTCCCCACCGCACGGCCACGTAGCCGACGAAGGGAGCGATCACCGCGGCGAGTCCGGCCACCCAGAGGTAGCGGTGGTGCCGGTCGGACGCGATGAGGGCCGTGCCGAGGACGACACCGATGCAGGCCAGCGGGATATGGAGGGCGAGGATCTGGATCGGTGCAACCGCGTCGGTGTACCGCCCGCTGTAGAGGAGGCGGATCATGTCGTGGGCGATGGTGGCGATGCCCGCCGCCGCCGGCACGGACACGACCACGACCAGACGCAGCGCCCGGTTGACCTGGGTGGCGAAGTCCCGCTGCGACGTCGCTCCGAAGGCGGAGAACGACGGGAAGAAGGCGTTGACGGCGGCCGTGGCGATGAAGATGGGGATGGCAACGTAGCGGTAGGCGAGCGTGTACCAACCAACCTGGTCGTCCCCGGCGACGCGGCTGAGGATGGGGATGTCGATCGTGCCGTAGAAGAGGTTGAGGGCATTGAGCACCATCAGGGGAGCGCCGTGGGTGACGAGCGTTCGCCAGATGCCGAGATCGACGGATCGTCCACCCGCCAGCCACGGCCACACCTTGCGGGCGTTGGCGATCACCGGGACGGCCGTCGCCAGCACGACCGCCGCCCCGTACGCCACGACGCCCGCCCCCTGGAGCACGAGCACGAGACCGAGGATGCTGGCGACGTAGGTCTGGACGACCATCCACATCGCCGGGCGCCCCATCACCTCGAGGCCGGCTTGGCCGCCGACGAACACCTCGTTCAGCACGGTGAACATCATCCCGACGCAACCGAGGGCGACGAGTACCAGGGTGTCGCCTCTGGTGCCGATCGCCCAGGCGACGAACACCGCCAGCGTCGAGAGCGCAGCCACCAACGCCACCTTCAACACCAACGCGTTGTAGACGTAGCGGGCGAAGATCGTGCGATCCCGAGCGACCAGCTTGGCCAGCAGCGTCGCCGTTCCCAACGATGCCGCCAAGGTGAAGTACTGGACGAAGGCGACGGCGAAGCCGAACTTGCCGAAGTCCGCCTCCCCGAGCCGATCGGGGATGATGATGAGGACGACGAGGGTGATCGACCACGTCGCGAACTGCGAGATGAGCAGGAAGGTGAGGTTGCGTCCGATCTTGCTCATCGTGGGCTCAGCCGCCGGGCAGCTCGAACACGGTGATCGACGACGGTTCGAGCTCGATCGTGGTCGGAGCCGCCGTGACCGCGGTCTCGTCGATCGCCTCGAGGTCCGACGCCGCGTAGGTGAAGCGCCGGCCGTGGTCGCGCGACGCCGCGATGTCGGTGTCCACGGTGACGGCGTCGGACGGGTTCTTGTTGATCAGCATCACGCGCAGGGTTCCGTCGTCGTCGAGGGCGGCGAAGACGCTGACCGTATCGACCTCCGAGGTGGTGGCCGGCAACACGGCACCCTCGAACGCCGCACCGTCACCGTCGTAGTTGCCGTGCATCGTGAACGCGTGATAGCCGGGGCTGCCGGGCGCCGGGCTCCGCCAATAGGCCGCCACGTACACACCTTCGCGCCCGTAGATCCCGAGGACGTCGGCGATCGCCAGTGCCCCGTTGATGTCCCCGTCGGCGCCGAAGTTCCATTCGGTGATGCCGATCGGCGTATCGGGGTAGCTGTCGGCCACCGTCGCGCGCAAGCGCGGCAGGAACTCGATCTCGGTGTCGATCCACGACTCGTCGACGTAGTCGGGGTCCCACAGCGACCGTGTGCTGCGCAGCCGGCGGGCGTTCGTCTCCGGGTCGGTGTCGTCGTTGAAGACGTTGCTCTGCGGGTAGTAGTGGACGTCGAGGACGTCCAGGGTTCGTTGGCCGAAGCTCTCGTCGGCCGCCTGGACGCCGCGCAGGAAGTAGCGCAGGAAGTCGAGGTCCGACCCGTCGGGCGCGGTGGCGTCGGGCCGCCAGAAGTCGTACCAACAGCAGATCACCGGGCCGAGCAGCTCGGCGTCGGGTGCCACCGGCCGCAGGGCCTGGGCGTAGTCGATGTAGGTCGTCAAGACCTCCTCGAACGTGGTGCACTCGGGGTGGACGTCGTAGTGCGTGTAACCCCACAGCTCCGGCTCGTTGTCGATCGCCAGGAACTGGATCGGCACCTCGCCGGCGACCATCTCGGCGACCCAGGCGGCAACCATCTCCGAGGTGCTCTCGATGCTGGTCGCGTACGGGTCGGCAATCGGCCCGGGATTGGCACAGTCCCAGTTGGCCCACTGACAGCCACCCTGGCCGTCGGGAAAGGAGCAGTTGTCGGGGTTGTCGTCCTTGGCGATCCAGCCGAGCGCAGGGACCGCCAGACGGGTGACGCCGCCGGCGGCGGCGTTGAGATCGGCGTACTCGCGTACCGCGTCGCCTTCGGGCTGGTCGTAGTTCACGTTGCGGAACTCCCAGTCCGCCGCCGTGTTCCAGGCGTGGCCGATCTCGTAGTTGTACCGGCTGTTGGGGTTCCCGCCCCAACTGCCAAACAGGATGCCGGCCGCTTGCATCTCCGGCGCCGTCAGATCACCGTTGATCCCACGGATCAACGGGCTGATCGGGGCGCCGGGCTGGCCCTCGTCGATCGTCACCTCGACCGTCGTGACCGGCGCGGCGGCCGGCCGCGCTCCGGAGGAAGCCGATGCAACGCCGATGGTCAGGGCGATGCCGGCGATGGTCTGGGCGATCATCTCGCCACCTTTCTGTCGTCGGGCAGGTCGAGGAAGTCGACGGCGATGGCGAGGCACAACGCGAGGAGGACGGCGGGTCGAATGTCCCAACCGATGTCGACGTACGCGAACACGATGAACATCATGATGTAGGCGGTCGCGGTCACGACGATCGTCAGGTCGGTCGACGTGGCCGCCCGCATGATGCTGCGGGCGCCGTACTGCAGCGCCCGTGCGAACAGATACAGCATCGTGCAGAAGCCGAAGTAGCCGGTCTTGATCCACACCCAGAGCACCGAGTTGTGTGGGAAGTACTGCCACTGGTCGAAGAACCGGCTGATGTCGGGCATCGGGACGGCGACGATGAACGGTTGGCCGAACCCGTACCCCAACAGGGGGCTGGAGCGGATCGTCACCCACAGGTTGAAGGCCTCGAGGTCGCGATACATGCTCGAGTTCCGGTCGGTGCTGCTCAGCTGGTCGGTGAAGAACGCGCTCTTGACCGCCGTGGCGGGGAGCCCGAGCGGGCCGGCGTTGTTCCAGGTGGCGGCCAGGAACACCAGGCCCAGCACGACCGCGGTCGGTGCGATCAGCCAGAACCGACGGCGTCGTCGGTAGTACAGCGCGATCAACAGCACGATCAGCCCGACGAACAGGGCGACCATCG
Organism: Desertimonas sp.; assembly: GCA_047972065.1. Lineage (GTDB taxonomy): Bacteria > Actinomycetota > Acidimicrobiia > Acidimicrobiales > Ilumatobacteraceae > JALZMG01. Next base: position 19,540 of record JBKEAH010000277.1, on the reverse strand, counting down.
CCGCGCGCCGCTGGCTGAGCAGGTACGACGCGGTGGCCGGGATCAACAAGACGATCAACGCGCCACGTTGCCACCGGGGGGCGCCGAAGAGCACCAGGCCGGCCAAGCAGACCATCAGCACGTTGATCTGCACGCTCGCGGGATGATCGGTCAACGACTCCAACAGCTCCCGCTCCACCGCTGGCAGCGCGCGGTAGTAGACGAGCGATCCGATCGACTGGATGCTGATCGCCACCAGCGCGACCCCGAACGCGAAGCGGTACTGCTTGCGCCGGGTGAACACGACGCTCATCAGCAGGTAGAGCGCCGGGAGGTACAGGAGCGGTCGGACCTCCACGGTCGCCACCGCGAAGTCACCCCCGCTGCCGATGCCGCGCACGAAGCCGATCGCCACCAGCACGAGCAGCACGGTCATCGTCATGTTGAGATGGCCACGACGCAGCCGAGTGGCAGGGTCGAAGACGAGTCGCAGCACGGCGATGAACCATGTGAGGCCGAGCACCACCTCGAGCGGGGTGATGCTCAGGCTGTCGGCGACGAAGAAGATCGACTCGCGACTCGACAGGTTCTTGACGAACGGATACCACGACATCGTCGTGCCGTCGCCGACGAGACTGAAGAAGATGATGGCGTGGACCCCGAAGGCCGGGCTCGCCACGCTGGCGATGCACAGTGAGACGAGAACCAGCAACGCCAACGAGATCGACTCGGGGGCGGTGGCGTAGGCGATCACCCCGATGATCACGCTGAGGACGATGGTCACACCGAACCACCGACGGAACTCGCGGTCCGATGCCCGGATGACCTGGGTCGTCGTCGTCGCCATGGCGTCGTCCCGTGCCGTCAGTAGACGCTGAGTCTGAGGAACGCGGCACCCACGACGAAGCAGACGGCCAGCAGCACGAGGCGACGGGGCTCGCGCCCGCGCCGTGCCGCCCTGGCCCCGACCAGGAACGAGCCGAAGAGGAAGAGCAACAGCAGTTCCACGTCGACCCGGCGTGGGACCTCAGGCGCCGACGAGTCGACGGAGGCGGCGCGGCACCTGGCTCGACGAGCGGTTCAAGATGACGCCGAGCTGGGGTGTTGCCCGTAGCGCTTCGAGGGCCGTCTCCACCTGCTGGGTGGAGGTGACGCCCTGGCGGACCACCAAGGCGGCGGCGTCGGCGAGGAACGACAGCCGAATCGCGTCACCGGACGCGAGGACGGGAGGGAGATCGAGGATCACGTGTTTGTAGCGGTCCGACAGCTCGGCGATCGCCGACTCCAACGCCCGGCTGGCGGCGACGGCGTTGCGTCGCGCGATGGGCAGGATGCCGGGAGCGATGAAGCTGAGACGGGGGTTGCTCGTGGGACGGATGGCCTCGTCGAGCGGGACCTCGGACTCGACCACGTCGATCAACGTCGGTCCCTCGTCGGTGTTGCTCGCCGTCGCCGCTGGCCGCGACCGGCGCCGACGACGCGTTGGGGCGTCGCCGGTGGGCGGTGGGTTGCGCCAGTTCAGATCGGCCAGCACGACGGTGTCTTCGGTGTCGTAGGCGGTCACGGCCGCCAGTGAGCGCGACACGTAGGTCACGCCCTCACCCCGCATCGCCGCGGTGAGGGCCAGCGTCGCAGGCAGACCGACCTCGCCATCGACCGCGACCGTCGACAGGAGGTAGCGCAGCGCGGCGACGACCGGCGGCCGGGCGAGGTGGAGCGGTTGTCGCTCCTCGTCGAGGATGGCGATGGCGCCGTCGGGGAGGCCGCCCAGCTCATCGGCGATCGCCCCGATCTGCGGACCTTTCGATGCTCCGGCCATGTCGTCAGCGCCTCACCTGAGGGATCACGGCGAGCACGTCGACGGGGAAGCGGGAGGTGACGTCGGCGGGCATCCGGACGCTGCGGTCGATCGTGGCGGCGAACACCACGAACCCGATGGACAGGATCAGACCCATCACTGCGAACATCGCCGTGGTCAACACCGACTCCTTCAGTCGTGGCTCCGGTGAGGTCGGCAGCATCGGCGAGTCGACGACCCGCAGCTCGCGCTCGGAGATCGCTCGCGCCTCATCGCGGGCGATCTCGGCATCGTCGAGCGCGATCTCGGCCTCGCTGAGGGCGGTTCGAGCCCGGGTCAGTTCCTCGCCGAGCACGCCGAGCTCGGCCTGTTCGTCCGAGGAGCGCTCGGCCGGCGCCGGTGGCTCGGGGTTGTCCGCCACGTACTGCGCCCGACGTTCGAGCGCCGTCTCGTAGCGAACGTTGGTCTGCTCGAGGCGTCGCTCGAGCACGCGGATGGTGATGTCGGCGTCGCCGAGGTCGCCGGTCACGTTGTACTCGCGGTAGGCGGTGATCGTCGCCGCCGCCAGCCGCTGGGACAACTCGGCGTCATCGGTGGTGGCCCAGACGGCGACGAGGCTGTCGCCGTTGGGTTCGACGGTGATCATGCCGCGGATGTCGTCGAGCGTGAGGAGACCCTGCTCGACGGTCGGGGTCAACCGGGCGATCTCGACGACGCTGAGCATGAACGACCCGGTGGCGATCAGGTTGTTGAGGCCGTTGGCGCTGGTCGTCGCCGGCGGGTCGAAGCCGATGATCGGCGTCTCGGCCTGGCTGATGTCGGTCAGCAGATCGCCGCTGGTGACATCGAGCACACCCACCGAGCGGTACTGGCTCGATGCGCCGAGCGCGGTGAACAATCCAAGCCCGACCAGCAGGAAGAAGGGGATGAGATGGACGAGCGGCCGCCGGAAGAAGGCCTCGAGCGCGTTGAGCACCAGACGCTGGGTGAGACCCTCGGGCTGGCCGGCCAGCCCGTCACGACGCGTCGTGACCGGGCGGTTCGCACCGCCGCCACCACCACCATTGTGCGCACCGAAGTCCGGTCCCGTCGCCGTCACCGGCGACACGCTACTCGCCCCTCGCCGCCGATCCTGGTGCGCGAACGGGGTCCCGGCGGCCGGTGTCGTCCTAGTGTCGACCGGGTGAGACCGCAGCCGATCACCAGCGACGACGTGCCGGCGCCGTCCGTCGACCTCCTCGGTGTCCGATTTCCGCGCATCGACATGGACGCCGCCGTCGAGCAGATGATCGCCTGGATGTCCGCGTCGGCCGGGGTCGCCGTCGCCTTCCCCGACATGTCGACGATGAACCTGGTCAGCCGGCAGCCGGGGTTCCTCCGGATGCTGCGGGAAGGGACCGTCACCTTCAACGACGGGGCGGGTTTGGCCTTGGCTGCTCGTCTCCGCCGTCGGCCGTTTCCCGCCAACCTCAACGGCACCGACCTCTGCCCGGCGTTGTTCGAGCGGTGCCCGCCGGGTACGCGAGTCGCCCTGGTCGGCGGGCGACCCGGTGTCGCCGATCGGGCCGGCGTCGTGTTGGCCCAGCGCTTCCCGCACCTCGACCTCGTCCTCACCCATCATGGGTATCTCGATGCCGACGGCGAGGCCGAGGTCGCCGATCGGCTACGCGACACACGGCCGCAGGTCGTCATGGTGGGCATGGGAAATCCGCTTCAGGTCGAGTACATCGATCGGCATCGAGAGCTGCCCGGGCTCGCTCAGATACTCTGGCTCGCCGTCGGAGGTCAGTTGGACTACTACGGCGGCGATCTGCCACGGGCGCCGGGATGGATGCGCCGGGCCCGTCTCGAGTGGCTCCACCTGGTGCGGGTCCAGCCGCACAAGCTGCGCCGCTACGCCATCGGGATCCCGGCGTTCCTTGCCCGGGTGGTCGTGGCCTCGATCCGCGGGACCCACGATGCGCCGTCGCGACTCCGTCCCGGTGCCGCGGGTGCCGCGTGAGGCTCGCGGACGGGCGGCGCCTGCTCAAGGGTGCGCTCCGCAACACCGTCGGTCTGGCCGCCGCGATCATCAGGCGCCCGAGCGTCGAGACCCCGCGGGTTCTGTGCTACCACGGCGTCTGCACCGAACCGCCCGATGAGTGGTCGGTGACGCCTGCTCAGCTACGGGCCCACATGGCCGAGCTCGTGACCAACGCCAACCCGGTGTCGTTGGACGACGTCGTGGCCTGGCACCTCGGCGAGCGGGAGCTGCCGCCGCGATCGGTCGCCGTCAGCTTCGACGACGGGTTCGTCGATCTGCTCGACACGGCGGCGCCGATCCTGGCCGAATACTCGGTGCCGGCGACCGTGTTCGTCGCCGCCGGCCTGGCGGGGGGTTCGGCCCCCGCACCGGGATATGTGCCGAGCCGCCCGCTGATGGACTGGTCACAGGTACGGGCGCTCGTCGCCGCCGGCTGGGACGTCGGGTCCCACTCCGTCGACCACCCGACCCTGATCGCCCTCGACGATCGTGGCGTTGCCGAGCAGCTCACCGGCTCCAGGGACATGCTCGAGCAGTCGCTCGGCCGTCCCGTCACGTTGCTCGCCTATCCCTACGGCACGGCGAGCACGGTGGGATCGCGAGACAAGCGGGCCGCTCGTGCCGCCGGGTACCGGGCCGCGTTCATGGACATGACCGGGGCCGTCCCTCGCCGGGCCGACGCCCCTGACGGGAGCACGTGGGACCTCCCGCGGAGCAAGGTCCTCGGTACCGACCGCATGTTCACGGTGCGCTCGAGCATCCGTGGCGGGATGGACGTGTGGCGACGGGTCGAGCGACGAGGCGGGGGCGGGTGAACGTGTCGCGTTGGCGGTGGCGGGTCGCTGCCACGCCGTTGCTCGCGGCGCGGGTCGGCGTCTTCACCGTCGTCGGGTACCTCGGGGTGCTGACCGCCGCGGCGTGGACGGCGCGTCGGCGACCGGCCGCGCCACCGGTGCCACCACGGCGCCGGTTCGCCTTCCTCGTCCCGGCCCACGACGAGGAGCGCTCGATCGAGCGCACCCTGGTGAGCCTGTTGGCGATCGACCACCCGTCCGATCGGTACGAGATCCACGTGGTCGCCGACAACTGCACCGACGCCACCGTGACCGTCGCCGAACGGGTCGCGCTCGAGCACCCGGGCCGAGTCATGGTCCACGACCGGGTCGCCCCGGATCGACGCGGCAAGGGGCCGGCGCTGGAGTGGCTGATGGGACGAATCGCCGATCGCGGCCACGATGCCTACGTGTTCGTGGATGCCGACACGACCGTCACCCCCGGGTTCCTCGGCGCCGTCGAACCGCTGTTGGCGGCCGGACACGAGGTCGTGCAAGGGCACTACGCCGTGCGGGACATCGAAGCCAGCCCGCTCGTCGCCTTCCGGGCGGCGGCGCTGGCCGCCCGGACCTTCTTGCGGCCGCTGGGCCGCAATCAGATCGGCGGATCGGCGGGCCTCTACGGAAACGGCATGGTGTTCTCACCACGGGTGCTGGCGACCCGACACTGGTCAGATCATCTGGTCGAGGACATCGAACTGCATCTCGACCTCCTGCTCGATGGCTGTCTGGTGCGGTTCGCCCCCGACGCCGTGGTGCGCGCCGAGATGCCCGACTCGCTCGACGCCGCATCGACCCAACACGCGCGCTGGGAGCGGGGTCGGGTCGAGATGATGGCCCGCTATCGCGGCCGTCTGTGGCGTGGCGTCGTCAGGGGTGGTGGGCCGGGGCGTGTGGCCCATCTCGACGCCTTGATGGACCAGGCGGTGCCGCCGTTGTCCGTTGTCGTCGCCGCCAGCGGCGGCTGGTGGCTGGCCGCGGTCACGCGTTGGCTCGGATCCCGTCGACGGCGGGGCGGTCTCGATGTCGTCGTCGCCTCCGGATTGGGGGCCGTGCAGGTGGTGTACGTCCTGTCCGCACTCCGGATGACGGGTGCGCCGGCGACCGTCTACCGGGCCCTGTTGCTGGCGCCGCGGATGACCCTGTGGAAGCTCGGGCTCTGGGCCCGGGCGCTGCGGTCGCGCGACGTGACATGGGAGCGCACCGAGCGCAACAGCTGAGTACCACGTCCGATCGGTGTCTGGACGGCCTCGGTGTCGATGGGGCGAAGTGCGGTTCGTGTCGTCAGCTCGCGCTTGACGTTGGCCGCGACCCGGTGGGCGAGGGCGAGGATGGTCAGCGTCGGGTTGACGTAGCCGCCGGTCGGGAACACCGATCCGCCCAGCACGAACAGGTTCGGAGCGCTGTGCACCCGGCAGTCGGCATCGACGACGCCCCGGCGAGGGTCGACGTGGATCCGTGTCGTGCCGAGGTGGTGGTAGTTGGTCATCATCGGCGAGCCCCAGTCGGAGCCGTCATAGGGATCGTGGAGCTCCACCTTGCCGCCGGTGCGGAAGCGCTCGCCGAGCGCCCGGTAGTGATCGGCCATCGACCGCCGATCGTCAGCGGTCACCCGCCAGTCGAGCGCGGCCCGGGGGATCCCGTGGCGATCACGTTGCCGGGCCAGCCGGACGCGCGAGTTCCGGTTCGGGAGCTGCTCGGCGAGGATGCGCAAACCGACGACCGGGTCGCGACGCGGGGTCGTGCGGCACCGGCCGATCCCGAAGCGGACGATGTCGGGGAGCCCCCGCAACGTCGGAGCCGCCGATCGCGCGACGCCGGCGGGGTCTCGGTTCCGCTGGGCGTTGCGCAGCGTGCGGGCGGCGCCGACGCCCGGCGACAGGTAGCCCGCGTCGCGCTCGTCGACCCAGAACGCGGCGTTGATCAACCCGCGGGCGGTGATCTCGCGATCACCGAGCCACAGCATCGGCTCCACACGCATCCCGTGGCGCGTGCGCTCCCGAAACGCATCGACGTGGAGGTCTCGGCCGTCGGTCGGACGCACGACGCCGGCATCGATGCTGAGGTGATCCATGAAGTAGCGGCCAACCACGTCGTGCTCGTTGCCGACGCCCGCGCCGGTGAGACCCGGGGAGGCGAGCAGGGACCGGGCATTGTCGAGCGCGCCGCTGGCGAGCAGGACGACGCGTGACGACACGCTGAACGCCCCGCCCGAGGGCCGGGCGACGTGGAGCCGTCGTACCGCCCCGGATGCGGGATCGACGTCCATCGACCGCACCGGAGCATGCAGCGCGATGGTGACCCGGGGGTCGGCCGCGAACGCATCGAACTGCCTGGTGAAGATGTCGTGGTCGACGAACTGGAACATCGCCAGCCCGGGATCGCCACCGGGGCCCGGCGTTCCGCCGCCGAGCCCGACCTCCGGTTCATCGTCGGGTCGGCGGGTGCCGAGCTGCTCGAGGGCAGCGTCGTAGAACGGGTCGAGGGTCTCCCGTCCGAACGGCCACGAGTCGTGTGGACGGACCGGGGTCGGATGGAAGTCGGAGATGTCGAGGGGGCGGATCCGTAGCCCGGTGTCGCGGGTCCAGTGTGTGGAGGTGCCGCCAAACCCACGGTGTCGTGACGCGACGAACGGGAACGGATCGGCGGTGGCAGCGCCGCGCAGCGCATCGTCGTCCCGGCGACGGTGTCGGCGACCGGCGGCCTCGAGCAGCAGCACACAGACGCCGGTCAGCGCGAGACAGGCTGCCGCCGTCAGGCCAGCGGGCCCGGCGCCGATGATGCACACGTCGGCCTCCAGGCACGTGCCCGATGGAACCCTGCGGCCGTCGATCAGCATGAGAACTTCCTCGCCTAGGACTCGATCTGGCCGCCCGACGAGTCACGTGTCGTCCTGCACCGCCTGCTTCATCGAGCGGACGTACAACAGGTCATAGGCCACGCTAAACCCCCCGAGGGCCAGACGAACGAGGCCGAGCCGATAGGCCAATCGTCCGGTGGCGATCGAGGCCCGGACTCCGAACCGGCTGCGCCGGGGACCGTCGAACACGGCCCGGGCGAGACGCAACGCCGGATGGCGCTGTCCCAGCTCGTCTTGCTTGGCGCGCAGGTAGCCCTCGTCGGGGTGCGCCCGGTCGATCTCCACTTCGTAGCGCGCGTAGGCGGTCGGGATCGCGATCCACGACTCCAGGGTGCGGTACGAGTAGTGCCAGGCCTTGGCCGCCGCGACGTAGCGGAACACACATCCCGCCTCGTGGAGCCGAACACCGAGCTCGTCGTCCTCGGATCGCTTGAAGTGGGAGTCGAACCCGCCGACGGCCTCGAACACCGACCTCGGGACGCAGTTGTTCCCGGTGTGGAAGTTCCGCCACGACACGTCCATCGCGCCCGATTCGAGTCGATCGGCCTCCTTTTTCGCCTTGTCTGCCTCCCAGCGGTTCCACGGGGTCGGATCCCAGTCGGGGGGCTCGACGAACGGCCCGCACGAGACCGCCGGTCGCCCGTCCTCGGTCGGGGTCGTGACGGCGGTGAGGTGGGCGGCGACGAACTCGGGGTTCGGGGCGACGTCGTCGTCGACGAACACGACGAACTCGTCCTCGACGACGCCCACCCCGGCGTTGCGGGCCGCGGCGGGTCCGAGCGAGGTCGGGTGCCGGAGGATCGTGAGATCGAACGCGTAGGCCGCCGGGTCGAGCCAATCCGAGACCGGGATCGCGCTGCCGTCGTCGACGACCACGACGGCCAGCGGTCGTTCGGTCTGTTTGCTGAGCGCCTCGAGACATCGCTCGAGGACCTCACGCCGGTCCTTGGTGGCCACCACCACGGCACATCGGCGTGCGGAGGCGTCAACGGTCATCGCATCCCTCCCGCTTCGGGTATCCGTCCATCTGACCGGTGTTTCTGATGGTAGTAGTGGCGGGCATGCGACGGGAATTGTGGGTGGCCGCACTGGTGGGATCGTTGGGAGTCGGAGCCATTGGCTGTGGTGATGATGACCCCGCGGCGAGTCGATCGACCGCGACGACGGAGCCGGGTGTCGCGACGACGGAGCCGGGTGTCGCGACGAGCGAGCCGGGTGTCGCGACGAGCGAGTCCGATGGCACCGAGGTGACCGTCGCCGCCGACGGGCAGCGGTGCCGGGTCCGGCTGCACGGCAAGAGTGGCGGAGGCGGGCCGACCGAGACGCGCGACGATGGCGTCTGGGACGTCTTCCCGAACGGGAACGCCGAAGGGTGGGGCGGACGCCAGTGGCTCTACTTCCCCGACGCCGACTACGCCGACGCCGTCGAGGTCGTGCGGGCGGCGATCGAAGGATGCGACGTCGTCCTGCTCGGGGGCTTCTCCAACGGGGCGACGTTTGCCGCCAAGGTGTACTGCCGGGGCGAGACGTTCGACGGACGTCTCGCCGGGGTGATCGTGGACGACCCCGTCCCCGATCACGCCGCCGACGACTGCGCCCCGGCCCCCGGGGTGCCGGTGACCCTGTACTGGACCGGCGGTCTCGACGACCCCGCCGCGCCCGGCTGGTCGTGCGCCGAGGGCGACTGGACCTGCGAAGGCGGCGAGACGATCGGCATCGACGCCTTCGCCGCCGCGCTCGACACCCCGATCGTGGACAGTCCGATGGACGGCCACTCCTGGTACTGGGACGCCCCCGAGCTGTCGGCCTGGCCGTAGGGCCCGAGCCGCCGGGGTGGGCTAGCCGGCCAGTTCGTCGGCGATCCTGGCGACGTTGGGTTCGGCGAGCACGGTGAGATGGCCACCCGGAACACCGACCGTGCGGAGCTCGGCGATCGTCGCGTCGCGCCAACCGAGGCCGCTGCGCGCCGCCTCGGCCTCGTCGAGGGGCTGGTGGGTGCCGTGGAACACCAGCGTTGGCACGTCGACCGGCGTCGGCTGGTGTCGCTGGGCGATCAGGGCACTGGTGAGGTCGAAGTTGTGCTGCACCAAGCCCGGGGGCTGCGGACGACGGAGCCATCCCAGGACGGCCGTCCGGGCGGCGAAGAGATGGTCACGCACCGGGTTCGCGGCGGTCCACCACAGGTACCGTGGCCCGACCTGCCGCAGCGATCGGGCGTGGGCACGCCAGCGGTCGAGCCCACGCAACGGCGCGGCCGTGGTCGGACCGGTCGCTTCGATCAAGGCGATCTGCTCCACGGCGCGCCCGCGTTGGCGGAGCTGGCGGACCGTCGCGAGGCCGTAGCGCGCCCCGGCACAGAACGCGGCGACGGTCACGCTGCCGGGAGGCGCGTGCTCATCGATCACCTCGGCGTACCGTGCTGCGAGCTCGTCGACGTCGTTGACCTCACCGAGTGCGTTCGGTGCGATCGACACCGCGTGGACGGCCCGGCGCTCGCGCAGCCGCCGCGCCAACGGCTCGAACAGCGATCCGTTGGACCCGATCGTGTGGACCGCATACAGCGGCGCTTGGTCCGCGCCGGCCCGACCGTCATCGCCACCGGCCAGCGTGAGTACGAACGGAGCGAACTCGTCGGATGGGCTGGTGACGCGGAGCCGTTGGGCGAGGGCGCGGGGCTGGGGGCGAGGTGGAGGTCGGCGATCGTGGCATCGACACCGAGCCGCTGCCCGATCTGATCGATCAGCTTGAGCGCCAACAGCGAGTGTCCGCCGGCGTCGAAGAACGACTGGTCGGCATCGAACCCGGCGACGCCCACGACGTCGGCGAAGACACTGGCCAGACGTCCGGCGGGCGAATCATCGCGCACCGGGATGCTCGTCGTTGGTGTCGGGGTGACGAGCTCGCGCATCGCGACCTTGTCGCCGCTGTGGATCGGCAATCGATCCATCAGCGTCATCAGGCTGGGAGCGGACGCGGCGCCCAGGCGCTGCGCCACGTACGAGCGCAGCTCCTCGATGGTGACACCGGCCTCGGGCCGTGGCACCACCCATGCCGCCAGCTCGTCGGTGCCCGCCGTACCGGTCCGGACGTCGACGACCGCTGCCGCCACCCCGGGGTGGAGCTCGAGCACCGAGGCGACGCCAGCGAGCTCGATGCGGTGGCCGCGGATCTTCACCTGGCGGTCGCCGCGACCGAGGAAGGCGAGGTCGCCGGTCGGGGTCCAGCGGGTGCGGTCCCCGCTGCGGAACATGCGACCGCCCGTCTCCGGATCGGGCCGGAACCGCTGGGCCGTGAGCGTCGGATCGTTGAGGTACCCTTGGGCGACCGCTGGCCCGCCGATCCACAGGATCCCCGGGGCTCCGTCGGGGACCAACCGGCCGGTATCGTCGGCGACGTAGGTGCGGGCGTGCGCCAGTGGCCGGCCGATGGGCAGGTCGACCTCGTCGGGTAACGGGTCGCGGCCGGGGTCGAAGACGGTCGCCGTGATGGTGTTCTAGGTGGGACCGTACGCGTTGAGCCACCGGACCCCCGGGGCGACGGCTCGCCACCGGTCATAGGCGGCGCGAGCCGGCTTCTCGCCACCGACGACGACGAGGCGGACCGCGGGTGGCAGCCGGCGGTCGTTGGCGACGAGGTGTTCGACCAGCTCGTGCCAATACGCGGTCGGGAGGTTGAGCACCGTGATGTGATGGTCGGCGACGACCCGCAGGAACTCGGTGAAGGACTCGACCATCGCCCGACTGCGCAGCACCAGATGGGCGCCCACCGCCAGCGTCGGGATGATCTCTTCGATGGAGATGTCGAACGCCAGACTGGCGAACTGGAGCACCTTGTCGTCGGGGGTGAGCTCGTATTCGTCGCTGGTCGCCGCCACGTGGTGGGCGAGCGAGGAGCGGCTGACGCCGACGGCGTTGGGTGTGCCGGTGGAGCCGGATGTGTGGATGACGTAGGCGGTCGTGTCGTGAGGCACCGTCGGCCGGTCGTGGCGGACCACGGTGTCGGCGCCGGTCGACGGGATCGTGAGCAGTTCGAGCGATCGTTGTGTGAAGGCGCCGCGTGCCGGTGCGTCGGCGCTGGTGAGGACCAGCCGGACCGAGAGGTTCGCGAGGACCTGGGCGACGGTCTCGTCGGTCGCCGACGCTTCGACCGGGACGAACGCCGCGCCGTGGCGCAGCGTGGCGAGCACCGCGACCACGTAGTCGATCGATCGTTCGGTGTGCACCAAGACCGGCTCGCCCTGCCCCACCCCGATGCGGCCGAGCTCATCGGCCAGCGCGTCCGCCCGCCCGGCGAGCTCGGCCCCGCTCAGGCTGACCCCGCTCGTCACGTCGGTGATCGCCGGGTCGGCCGGGTCGCCCCCCGGCAGCATGGGGAGGATGCCGACGTCGCCGCTCGGCGACGCGGCGGATCGGTGTCGGGCCCCGAGCGCGGCACGCTCGGTCTCGACGAGGAAGTCGAGGTCGGCGACACGGGCGCCCGCACCGGCGTGCGCGATGGCGTCGAGCAGACGCGGCAGGTGCGCGGCCACGTGATCGGCCCATCGCGCGCTGTGACGCTCAGGGTCGAGGCCGAGCACGACCTTCAGCTCGTCTCCGTCGAGGTGCGCCGTCACGACGATCCCGGGCGGGTCTCCCTCGTGGAGCGAGACCTCTCGATCCAGCCAGGGGCCGCCGCGGGCGCGCATCGACGCGGCGATCGAAGCCGGCTCGTAGGAGACGACGGTCGAGAGCATCGCCTGCGGCGTGACGTCGAGCGCCGCGCCGGTCTCGGCCAGCGAGGCGTGTTCGAACGGTCGGCTCTCGGCGATCTGTGCGCGCAGCGTGGTGGCGATGTCGGCGACGGCCTGTCGGGCGCCCACATCGACCCGTACGGCGACCGTGGCGATGGCGCAGCCGACGAGCGGGCGTTCTCCGACCGTCGAACGTCCGGCTCTGGTGACGCCGAAGGCGACGTCGTCGACCCCGGTGTGCCGACCCAGCAGCACCGCCCACGCCGTCAACAGCGCCGTCGGCAGGGTGACACCCACCCGTTCGGACCACGCCTTGACGGCGTCGGTGGTCGGCGCGGGGACCGTGATCTCGACGCCGGAGGGGTGACGGGGAGCGGGAGCGAGCCATGCCAGCGGTGGGCGGTCGGGCGGAACGATCGGGCCGTCCCAGCCCTCGAACCGTGTGGCGTAGTGCTGGTGCGCGGCCGGATCGGCGTTGACCGCCGAGACGGCGTCGACGTGCATCCGCATCGTTGCCGCCGGTGGGAGCGATGGCGGCTCCTCGCGACGCCGGCAGGCGTCATGGTGCTCGAGGAGCTCGACGAGCATCGTGCGCATGCTCGTCGCGTCGACCAGGCCATGATGGATCGTCCACACGAGCACGGCGGACCGCTCTCCCTGATAGAGGCGAACGCGCCAACTCGGGCGTCCGGCGAGGTCGACGCCCCGTTCGCGGTCGGCGTCGAGCAGCAGACGCAGGCCGTCGTCATCGTCGACGACCGGGTCGTCGACGACGGCCCAGTCGACGCGCACGTCGGGATGAACCGTCTGCTCGGGGCCGTTGGGCCCCTGCCCGATCGTCGTGCGGAGCGCGTCGTGGCGTCCGGTCAGCCACTCCAGCGCCTCCCGCAACCGCGCGACATCGGCGTCGGGCCTGGGCATCCGGACGACGAGGTGCTCGATCCCCACGCCGCGCCGCCCGCTCGCCAGGCCGTCGTAGTACATCCCGAACTGCGAGGGGGTGAGCTCGTAGCGCTCGAGTGGTGACGGCCCTCGACCCGCCGCCGCACGGTGCGTCACTCGTGTCCTCGTCGGCGCGATCGTCGTCTCGGTGATGTCCCTGTCCGCCTGATCATGTCACTCTCGTTCGCCTCGCAGGGAGACTAGCGACCGGTTCCCGGCGCTCGGGAGGCCAATCGGTCATCTGTTGGGCCGATCGTGTGATGCTCAACCGATCGTGACGCTCAGCGCCACCAGGGCGCAGGCCTCGCCGACCTGTTCGATCGCGCCGAGGGCGTCGCCGCCGACCGAGCCCAGCGCCCGTCGCGCCGTGACGATCACCACCAGGGCACCGCCGGCACTCACGGCGACGACCACGGGGGTCCAACCCCCGGCGGGGGGAACGAGCGCGACGGCTGACAGCGCAAGGGCGAGAATGGCTTGCCAGGGTCGGACCTCGCGCATCCAGGTCGCACCGAGCCCGGCGCCGGGGCCCGGGGGCCGCCAGGCCATGGTGGCCACCGCCCCACCGCGAGCCAGCGTGTGGGCGGCGATCGACGCCAGCAACACCGAGCCGGGGCCCGCCTCGACGAGCGCGGCGAGGGCCGACCACCGCACCAGCATCGAACCGGTCAGCGCGGTCACGCCGTAGGTGCCGTGGCGCGGGTCCTTGAGGATCTCGCGGCGCCGTGCCGTCGTCGTCCCCCCGGCGACGGCGTCGGCCAGGTCGGCGAGCCCGTCCTCGTGAAAGGCGCCGGTGACCAGGACCCCCGCCACGAGGCCGATGGCGGCGGCGACCCCCGGTGCCGCGATCTCGCCCAGCACGGCGGCGACGCCACCTACCAGGGCCCCGATCATCGCCCCGACGACCGGGAACCAGGTGACCGATGCGGCCATCGGGGGTGCGCGGCGGGTGCGGATCGGGAGTCGCGTCAGGAACTGGAGCGCCCCGATCAGACCCACGGGTGACGAGCGTACGGGTCAGCTCGAGCGTTGCCGGCTGGTGACGGCGGTCGGCGGGCGGATCGTCGCGGTGGCGCTGGGCCGGACGGCGACGGTCGTGGCCAGTTCCTGGCGGATCTTGTGTGCCGCCCGGTGGGCCAGGGCCAGGATCGTCAGGGTCGGGTTGACATACCCGCCGGTCGGGAACACCGAGCCACCCAACACGAACAGGTTGGGCGCCGAGTGGACGCGGCAGTCGGCGTCGACGACGCCGCGTGCGGCCATGGTGTCCATGCGGGTCGTGCCCAGATGGTGGTAGTTGGTCATCGTCGGAGAGGCCCACGGCGTGCCCTCATAGGGGGCGCGTAGCCGGGCGATGCCGGCACGCTCGAGCGTTTGGGCGAGCGCCCGGTAGTGCTCGGCGATCCGTCGCCGGTCGTCGTCGGAGACCCGCCAGTCGAGCTCGAGCCGACGGATCCCGAACCGGTCCCGTCGGTCCGACAGCCGCACCCGCGAGTCCCGGTGCGGAAGCTGTTCGGCGAGCACCCGCAGCTTGATCACCGGGGAGCGCCGGTGTTGGTGGAGCGACCGCTCGGCGCCGAACCGGGCGAGATCGGGGAGCCCGCGGAGCGTCTTGGGCGCCAGTCGCAATGCGTCGGCGGCGCGTCCACAGCGACGCGCGTTGAGCATCGAACGGGCGGCGCCGACGCCGGCGGAGAGATAGAGCGGATCGACCTGGTCGACCCAGAATGCGGCGTTCACCAGACCGTTCTGCTCGATGGCGGTGTCGCCCAGCCACAGCATCGAGTGGGTTCGATGTCCATCGCGACGGTGGTGTTCGAACAGGTCGAGGGGCACGCTGGTCGGGGACGTGCACTCCACGACCCCGGCGTCGATGCTCAGATGATCCATGAAGAAGCGGCCGACGAGGTCGTGTTCGTTGCCGACCCCGGCCCCGGTGAGGCCGGGCGAGGACAACAGCATCCGGGCGTTGTCGAGGGCGCCGGTGGCCAGCACGAAGACGGACGCGTCGACGACGAAATCGCCACCGCGCCCGGCCGCCGCCCGCACCTGTTCGACCCGTCCCGAATGCGGATCGACCTCGATCGAGCGCAGCGGCGCGTGCAGGCCCACCGTGATCAGCGGATGCTTGACGAACTCGTCGTACTGACGGGTGAAGATCGCGTGGTCGACGAATCGGAACAGTGCCAGTTCGAGGCCGCCGCCGTCGCCGTCGGGGGCGTCGACCGCCAGCGGCTCGTCGCGGTAGTCGGCGGGTGCGCCGAGGGCTTCGTGGGCCTTGCGATACCACGGCTCGAGCTGGTCCCGCCCGAACGGCCACGAGTCGTGGGGCCGGGCGCTCGATCGCGAGAAGTCGATGTCATCGAGCGGGCGCAACCGCAGACCGGTGGCGGCGGTCCAATGGGTGGACGTACCGCCAAAGCCGCGATGGCGCGAGGCCACCAGCGGGAACGGATCTCCGCTCGTCGTGCCTCGTAGCCCATCATCATCGGCACGTCGGTGATGGCGCCCTGCCGCCTCCATCAGCATCACGCTGATGCCGTCGGCCGCCAGTGCGCGGGCCGCGGTGAGACCGGCGGGGCCGGCACCGACGATGCAGACGTCGACTCTGAAGCGGGTTCCGCGCGCCACGTGGCGGCCGTCAACCAGCATCGAATTTCTCCCTGAACTGCTCGCGTTCGTCGCCCCGTGAACCTCCGGGCATCCGGGTCACCTGTTCAGCGGAGCGGCGATGATCGTGTCGACGGTCGGACAGATCCACCCAGCACGGCCGTGCGAAGTTTATTGCGGCCACCGGAGTGACCGGCCGTGGGGGCCGTGTACGCCACCGCGTCCACGCCTCCTGGCGGGACGAGACTACCTCATTGGGGGAGGTCGCATCCCGTGTCCGGGGGACTTCGGCCGGACCCGGCTCCTCGACGCCGACGCTGGCCTACCATCGGGGCATGGCACCGGGGCGGTTGCGTATCGTGCAGCTCAACGCGGCATCGTTGATCGAGCCCGACTGGGAGCATCGGCGCGGCGAGGTGGCGGCGTGGATCGACCACCTCGATCCCGATGTCGTGTGTCTCCAGGAGATCTGGGAGGACGCCTCCCACCCCTGTTCGGCCGGCGAGGTCGTCGAGCGGCTCGACGGTGGCTCGTGGCACTGGGTCTTCGGGGGCGGACCGTTCGAGGGCATGTTCGGTGCCGACGGCTCGCTTCGCTTCGGGTCGGCCGTGCTGTCGCGCTGGCCGATCGACGACCACACCTACCATCGCCTGCCGGTCGGGCCCGGGGCCTCCGGGTTTCTCGCCGCGGTGCCCTGGGAGCTGCTGCACGTCCGCACGGCCGGTCTCGACGTGTGCTCGACCCACCTCGCCGCCGCCCCCACCGACGGCGTGCACCGCTGCCTCCAGGTCGCGGCGATCGATGAGATCATCGGCGTCGCCCGCGGTGACGCCGATGCCGTGACCTTCGGACGCCCGCGGGCGGGCATGCCGGCGATCCTCTGCGGCGACTTCAACGCCGAGCCCGACAGCGACGAGATCCGATTCCTCTGCGGCCTCACCGACCTCGACGGTCGAACGACGTACTACCAGGACGCCTGGCGTCAGGCGGGGGAGGGGGTGGGGTTCACCCAGGACTGGACGTCGCACCCGATCGCCGGGTCGATGAACGTCGCCCGCAAGCGCATCGACTACGTGTTCGTGGGCGACGCCTTCCAGCGCGCCGAGGGCGCCGGGCGGGTGCTGCGGGCCGAGCGCGCCTTCGACCGCCCGATGACGGGCGTCCAGGCCAGCGATCACGTCGGACTCGTCGTCGACCTCGCCTGGCCCGGCGGTCCGACCCGTCCCTGAGCGGCCGCCGGGTCGCGACGAGACACCCGGTCGCCGGTGTCGCCGGCCTCGCCGGTGTCGTCAGCGTCGGGCGAGTTGGCGCCCGGCCCAGGTGGCCAGGTCGGTCCGCCCGCGAGCGCGGCCGATGTTGGTCATCTTCCAGACCGGGATGCCGACGCCGTAGCTGACCAGGTCGCTGGTCGGCTCGATCCGCACCGCGGCGAGGGGCCCCGTGTCATCGGGGAACGTCAGCTTCGGGTGGGCGGTGTGATGGGGCACCCCGTCGCCGTCGGCGGGCATCACGGTGGCCCGACCGGCGAAGGTGATGGTCGCCGGTGGGACGACGGCGCCGAGGAACGGGATCCGGGTCGGGACGGTGACGGTGACCGATACCTCCGGGGCGCGCTCGATGCAGCGGATCTTGAAGTCACCGGCGAGCGACCCGAACCACATCGCCCCGGCGTCGTATTCAGGGACGACACCGGCCGAGCGGGGTCCGGATCTCGATGAGAACGCCACCACCATGAACGGTGAACGGCGGAGTGCCGAGTCGACGGTGGCGGCGGGGACGGTTCGCATGGGTGCTCCTCGGGGTTGGGCTCGAGCCCCGGGGGTCGGGACTCGGACATGGCGACACGGCGATGTGACAATGTCACGGGACCGTGTCATGGACAGTGAAACCGAAGGTGGTGACAATGTCAAGCGCGTCCGGGCCAGACACGTAGGCTGGCCGTGTGACGACCGCCGTGCCGCCGCCGGCACCGCCCCCCACCGAAGCCGCCCTGCTCGACGCGTTCGAACACGAGGCCGCCAGCTCGGGGCTGGCCAACGTCGGGCTGCGGTCCGTGGCCCGACGAGCCGGGCTGTCGCATGCCGCCCCCGGGCACGTCTTCGGGTCGCTCGCCGGGATGCAGCGCGCCGCCGCCGAGCGAGCGTGTCTCGCGCTCGGGGCGGCGGTCGAGCAGGCGCGGGCCGACGTCGGCGACCCGTTCGATGCCCTCGTCGCCGAAGGGTTCGCGGTCATCGACTGGGCCCTCGCCTCCCCGGTCCGCTTCGATCTGCTGTTCCGGGCCGGTGGCCAGGTCGACGCCGTCGTGCACGAGATGCGCGGCATGGCCTACCGGTGCTTCGTCACCTCGGTCGAGTGCTGCGTCGCGCCGGAACGGGTGGCCGACGTCGCCCTCGAGGTGTGGGCGACCACGATCGGGTTGGCGTCGGTGCTGCTCGACGATCGCTCGGGATCGACCGAGCTCGACCGGGTGCACCGGATCATCGCCGGCCAGATCGACCGGCTCCGGAGCTGACCCCCTCGAGCCTCCCGGTGGTCCGGGTCGCTCTCAGAACCACTCGGCGAACGTCGGCACCTCGGTGACACCGGCGCAGGCCATCGCGATCAACGGCACCGCCGCCATCGCCCCCGAACCCTCGCCCAGACGCATGTCGAGGTCGAGCAACGGACGCTTGCCGAGCCGTTCGAGCAGCCGACGATGGCCGGGCTCGGCCGAGCAGTGGCCAACGGTGCAGTGATCGAGCGCGGCGGGATTCGTCATCGCCAGCGGCAGCACCGACGCCGTGACCACGTACCCGTCGAGCACCAGCGGGAGCGAACGTCGACGGGCCGCCGCGGTGGCCGCGGCGATCGCTACCAGCTCGGCCCCACCGACCTCGCGCAACACCTCCAGCGGGTCGGTCACGCCGGCGATCCGGCGCACCGCCGTCTGCACCGCCACCCGCTTGCGGGCCAGCCCCTCGTCGTCGACACCGGTGCCTCGGCCGACCCATGCCGCGGTCTCGCCACCGGCCAGCGCGGCGGCGATCGCCGCCGATGGCGTCGTGTTGCCGATGCCCATCTCGCCGAGCACCAACAGGTCCCCATCGAGGCGGTCGACCGCCGAAACCGCGAGATCCACGATGTCGTCGAAGCGCGCCCGGCTCAGCGCGGCGTCGGTTCGGATGTCGTTGGTCGGCTCGCCGATGCCGACGTCGATCGCGCTGACGCTGGCGCCGGCGATGCGGGCGAAGGCGTTGATCGTCGAGCGCCCCTGCTGGTAAGCGGTGAACATCGCCGCGGTGACGTCGGGGGGGTAGGCACTGACCGCCTCGGCCGCCGCCACCCCGTGGTCGGCGGCAAAGATCAGCCCGACCGGCCGTCGCACCTCGGGACGCGACGTGCGCTGCCAGCCCGCCACCCACGCCGCGATCTCGTCGAGCCAGGCCAGGGCGCCGGGCGGGCGCAGGATGTCGGCGGCCCGTTCGTGGACCGCGGCCGCGGCGGCCTCATCGGGCCCCGGCAGGTCGGCGAGCAGTTCGTGGAGTCGGGTCGTCACGGCTCGCTCGGAGGATCGTCGAGGCGCAGCGCCCGGCCGGCGACGAGCAGCAGGCTGCGTTCCGCGCCGGCGGCGAGCACCTGATTGGCCCGACCGAGCACGTCGCGGTAGCGCCGGCCGAGCTCGGTCTCGGGGTGGACCCCCATCCCGACCTCGTTGGTGATCACGACGGTCGGTGTCGCCCGATGCGCCATCGCCGCGGCGAGACGCGCCGCCTGCTCGACCACCGAG